>NVWP01000060.1 GCA_002733705.1 Henriciella sp.
CAGACAGGCTCGCCTTCATCCACCATGCGGCGGATCTTGGCGGCGATCTTCTTGGCGAGCCGGTTCCTGGGGGAGCTCTCGCTGATATGATCGAGCGGCGCGTCCCAGGGGTCGCCTTCCTCTTCCTCGGTGTGCGGTGTGATGGGCCAGAGATCGACGCGGCCGGCCTCATTGCCGCGCCGTGCGACATGGCGAAGCTCATCGGCCTCATCGGGGGGCATGTCGGAGAAAGGGTCGCCTGCGAAACTGTCCTGGTTGAAGACCGCATCGACGAAGCCGAGGACTTCCGGCGTCGAGCGGAAGGACATGGTCATATCCGGCAGATTGGCCTGGCCGTGGCGGGACTCCTCGGCGGCGATGAAGGCCTGTTTCTCCTGCAGGAAGCGTTCGGGATCGGCCCCCTGGAAGGAGTAGATGGACTGTTTCTTGTCCCCGACGGTGAACTGGGTGCGCGGATCGACGGCGCGCTCTGCGCCCATGCCGGCGCGGAATTCGGTGACGAGAGCGTTGATCAGCACCCACTGGCTGGGGCTGGTATCCTGCGCCTCATCAAGCAGGATGTGATTAAGGCCGCCATCAAGCTTGTAGAGCACCCATTCGGCGATGCCGGGGGCCGTGAGCAGGCGCTTTGTACGCTCGATCAGGTCATCGAAGTCGAGCGCGGCGCGGGCGCGTTTGCCACTGGCGTAGCCAGAGAGGACAGGCAGGCCGATATCGATGAGGGCGGCGGTGGTCTCATAGGCGCGGCGGGCCTTGAGGCGTTCGAGCAGATTGCGGATGCGGAAGGCCTCGCTGCCATCGCCATCCTTCATCTGGTAGAGCGCGGCCGCTTCGGTGCAGAGATCACCGATGGCCTTGGTGTAGGGATTGGACTTCTTCCAGTCGCCAGCCTGCGTCAGGAAGAGGCTGCAATAGGTGTCGAACCGGTCCTCTGCTGGACAGGTGGAAAGGCAGTCCACCAGCTTGTCCATGAGGTCGGCGTCGGTCTTTTTCAGGCTGGTTTCGCCTGAGAGGAGCGAGACGATGGCCTGGATGTCGGCGCGGGGCAGGTCGCAGCCCATCGCGTTCTCGACCAGGTCGGCGGCGCTTTCATCCGGGGCGTCCAGCGCGTCCTTGACCTGCGACTTCAGCTCATCAGGGTCGCGGCCGGTGAGGTCTGTGGCGACGCTGCGCAGGGCCGCAAGGATGGCGGCTGCGCCGAGACCGCCGCCGGCTTCCGACAGGGCCGCGAGGGCGTCCGGGTCGGTGTCGGCAGCGCTGAGGATCTCGTCCCGCATGGCGTGCGACCAGAGCTCGTCGGCCTCGCGGTCTTCAATCTCGGTGAAGCCGGGCGAGACGCGGGCCTCCAGCGGAAACCGGCGGAGGATACGCGCGCAGAAGGCGTGGATGGTCTCGATCCGCAGCCCGCCCGGCGTCTCAAGTGCCTGCGCAAACAGGGCGCGGGCGGCATCGAGGTCGCTGGGCTCGTAGCTGCCGGGATCGCGATGTTCGAGGCGGGCAAGTTCGGCGCGAAGCTCCTCATCATTGGCAACCGACCAGCTGCCGAGGGTGCGGAAGAGACGGCCCAGCATCTCGTTCGCGGCGGCCTTGGTATAGGTGACGCAGAGGATCGTGTCCGGGGCTGCGCCGGGGCGTCCGCCATCGCGGCGCAGTAGGAGGCGGGCGACGCGGTCGATGAGGACCTTGGTCTTGCCGGAGCCTGCATGCGCCTCCACCCAGGCTGAGCGGTCCGGCAGGGCGGCATCGGCCTGCGCCTGCTGGGCGCGGACATAGGAGCGGTCGAGCGTATCGGTGTCAGTCATCGCCGCTCTCCGAAATCCATTCATCGCGCCGGGCGAGACGCGCATAGTCAGAGCCGTAGGTCGCCCATTTTGGCCGCGGCATGCTGACATAGGGGTGGGACGGGTCGGCAAAGCGCGCGATGAGGTGGGTGACGCCGTCCCGGGTCTCCTCAATGATCTCTTCGAGCGGCTTTTCAGGCGTAGAACGGCCCGTACCGTCTCCGATGTTGCGCACGGCGAAGGTCGATCCGAAGCGCACATAGGTGAGCGCAGAGACGGTATCGCTGCGCAGCCTCGCGCCCTTGGCTGTTTCGAAGCCATCGCCGAGAGCGATGATGGCTGAAAGCGGCATTTGCGGATTAAGCCCGGCGCGCACCTCCCTTTCGCCGGGCGGGGCGCCGGTCTTGAAGTCGAGAATGGCGATGGAGCCGTCCTGATGGCGCTCCACCCGGTCAGCGTTTGCCGTCACGGTGAAGCGGCCTTCCGGCATGGCGGTCACATCAAGGCCCGTCTGGCCGGAAATCTCTGTGTGAACGCGCCCGGCGATGAGGTGGAGCCGGCCTGCGCGCCAGTCGAGATATTCCGCGGCCACCTTCTTGCGGACGGAAGCGGCGCCGAGGATGACTTCTTCAAGCTCCCCAGCTTCGCGGAGTTCCTGTTCGATGAGGGCGATGAGGCTCTCTGCCGACTTCTCGACGCCCTCATCCTCAAACTTTTCGAGCGCGGCGTGGATGGCGGTACCGCGCGGACGGGCATCGACCGGCATGTCGACCGGGTCCAGAGGATAGAGGCCGAGCACCTGTTGCGCGTAGATCTTGTAGGGGTCGCGGATGAGGTCCTCTATCCGGGTGACCGAGAGCCTGGCCGGCCGTGCTTCCAGAGCGGGCGCGGGGCGCGGCTCAGACGTGTAGCCGTCCGGCAGGGACGGGGCTTCGCGCAGCGCTTCCAGCCAGAGACGCGGATCGCCGCCCTCTACCGGATCGAGTGCGCGCCGGGCGTCCTCTTCCCCGAGGGCGCCGCGCGCAAGCGTGGTCAGACGCCAGATCCAGCGCGAAGCAACGGCGGGCGCATCGTCGCGGCGCCGCGCGCTGATCAGGGTAACGTTCGGCGCGGCCGCCATCTGGGCAAAGTCATGTGCGGAGAGGCCGATCCGTTCATCCGGATCGGCGAGCCCGAGCGTCTTGCGGAAGTTTCGGGGCAGGAAGGCGTCCGGCGGCGGCTGTTTCGGCCAGACATCCTCATTAAGGCCAGCGAGTATCAGCCGGTCAGCGCTTTGCAGACGGGCTTCCAGAGGCCCCCAGATGGCAAGGCGTGGATGGTCTGCGCCAGCTTCGCGGACGCTGATCGTCTGGCAGTGAGCCTTGAACAGCTCTGCCCATATCTCCGCTGGCGCTGGCTCGAGGCTGTCGCAGATGTCGGCAAAGTCTCGCATGGTCGCGGAGAGGGACGCGCCATCCTCACCCGCCCAGGGCAGGGGGGCGTCGCCAAGGTCGGCCATGAGGTCGCTCACCGCTTCGAGGAACTGGCGTCCGGTAACAGGGTCTTCTGGCGCACTCAGCCCCGCCTTTGCCAGCCGGGTCTCAAGATCCGCGACGATACGATGCGCGGGTCCGGCGAAGCGCGGCGGCGTGCGGCCCTTCATCTCTGCCTGATGACGCGCCTCGCGGTCCAGCCGGTCGATATGCGCTTTCAGGCCGTCGAAACCCTCCCAGCGGCGGGGGCCGCGCAGGATGTTGCGTTCAAATGAGTCGAGCCCGGCGAGCGGGGTGACCTGCCTGTGTTTGAGGACCCCCAGCAGGAGGGCCGGATGGGTCGGGTCGCTTGCCCAGTCCATGGTGAGCGCGGCGAGGCTGCCCGCCCGGGTCTGCAGGAGCGGTGTGCCGCCGGACGCCGAAAGGTCGACCCCCCAGTGTTTCATCAGGGAGGAAACGCGGCGCGCCAGCCCGGCATCGGGCGTCACGAGCGCGGCGGTTTCACCGTCGCGCTCAAGTGTTTCGCGCAGCAGGAGCGCCGCGCACCAGGCCTCATCCTGCTCATCGGCGGCGTCGATCAGGGTGAGGCCCGAAAAGCCGTCGCGGGCGAAGTCGGCGCGTGAGCGCGCCCCGGCCAGTTCATCAAGGCGGGTCAGCCAGCCGGCCGTCTCGCTGGCGGGCGCCAGCGCTTCGTGGATGAGCGAACGGCGTGCGCGTGCTTCTGGCGTGTCGGCAAGGCCGGGCCATGGGGCCACCTCGTCGGGCAGATAGCCGAGCCGGTCCAGCGTTCGCGCAAGAGCGGCTTGCGGGTGGCTGGGCGTCTTGACGATCTGCTCCATGGAGGCACGGGTGAGATCCCGGTCGAGGCCGGGAAGGACGATAAGCGCACGCGGCAAATGGAGCGCGGCCGTCATCAGGGCAAATGCGGACGGGTCCGCGCCCGTGGAGCCTGCAATGATGACATCGCCTTTCGGCGGGCGGTCTTTCCAGCTGGCCGCTGTCGCCTCAGCCGCAGCGAGGCGGCGGGCATAGGGGTCCATGCGCTGCTGGTCCTTAAGACTGGCGGGCCAGGCCTCGGTGATGATCTTCAGGAATTCGACCGATTGCTGCCAGTGAATGGCAAGCTGGCGTTCCTCAACCAGGGTGTCGAGGAGGTCCCAGTCGATGCCGCCCGAGAGCGCTGCCTGGTCAAGGAGGCGCGCCAGCTCACCGGCGGCGGCGAGCGCGGAGGCGGGCGGCACGGGAGTGCCCTGCCTCTCATAATAGGCGGAAACGAGGCGCGAGAGCTGGCCGAGGCGTTCTGCGCCCGAGAGGGCAGGCGGCAGGTCTGCGAGCGCCGATTCCACGCCGGGCGGGGGCTCGTCTGTCTCCAGATCACCGAGCGGGCGGATTTCCGGCATGAGAAGCGTCTTGATGCCGGAGGCGCGGTAAATGGCGAGCGCGAGCGCTCGCGCCGACCGGCGGTTGGGGACGTAGATAAGGTCGTCCGCCAGGGCGTCCGGGTGGACGGAGACCTCCTTTTCCGCGACCAGCGCGCGGGCAAGCTCAGCGAGGAAATTTGCACCGGGCGGGATGGTGCGCAGGCGCGGCGCGCCGGGGTCGAACAGGCCGGGCCCGGTCATGCGCCAAAGCACCTCAGCCACATTTCGGCGTCCTTCAGGGCTTTCGGGTCACCGACATGCAGCCAGAAACGGTCCAGCGGCAGGCCATGCATGCGCTTTTTCTCAAGCAGGCCGGACCAGACGCGGAAAGCCGAAAAGGGCTCAGCCGGGTAGGCCGCATAGAGCGAAGGCTTCGCGATGCGGAGGCCCGCATAGGCCCAGGGGGCGGACGGGGCTTCACCGCGATGGGTGATGACACCGTCATCGGAGAGGTGGAAGTCGCCCTTGCCGCCAAAGCCAAGGCAGCGCTCACGGTCTGCCAGAAGCAGGATCTCATCGGCCTTTTCGGGGTCGTAGGCGCCCGCGAGCGCTTTCAGCGGCGCGCCATCGCCTGGCGCCCAGAAGGCGTCGGTGTTGACGACGAAGACAGGATCCTCGCCGAGCAGGCTGGCTGCCTTCGAGATGGCTCCGCCGGTTTCGAGTACTTCGGCGCGCTCATCGGAGAAGATGACTTCAACGCCGCCATAGCCGCGCGCATGGGCCTCGACCGCATCGGCGCACCAGTGCGCGTTTACGACAAGGCGTTTGACGCCGGCCTCGATCAGCGGCTCGATCTGACGGTCCATCAAGGGTTTGCCGGCGACCTCTATGAGGGGTTTGGCCGTGGTTTCAGTCAGTGGCCGCATGCGTGTGCCGAGTCCGGCGGCAAGGACCATGGCGGTGTGGGGAAGGGGCATGCTACGCCTCCTCAAAGATGAAGGGCGCGGTTTCGGCGACGAAGGCGGCCATGCCGGCGGCGGAGGGGTGTTCCAGATTGCGGGCCAGAAGCTGTTTCTGGCGCGGCAGGAAGAGTTTGTAGCGCGCCTTGCCATCACGTTCGATCAGGCGGGCGAAAATGCCGACAATACGCAGGGCGTTGAGCGTGCCGATAATGGCGAGGCGTTCGAGGAAGTCGGCCTCGGACTTGCCGGTCCTGTCGAGATAGGTGCGGATGGCGGTTGCCTGCGCGGCAGGCGAGACAGGCCTGCGGGCGTCCTGGACCAGCATGGCCATGTCCCACGCGTCCCAGCCGACCACGGCATCCTGAAAGTCGAGCAGGCCGATCCGGGCGCGGCCATCCCGCTCTGGCAGCCAGATGAGGTTTTCGGCGTGATAGTCGCGCAGGGTGAGCTCCCGCGGGAAGGCTTCGGCACGCTCAATCAGGGCGGAAAGTTCGCGCTCCCATCTGGCTTCGGCCTTTTCGGTGAGGCGCATGCGCGGGTCGAATTTCGGATACCAGTTGGCGAACAGGCTGGCATTTACATCGAGGGCCAGCGCGTCGAAATCGAGGATGGGCCAGGTGCGGCCGAGGGCATGAAGCTCTCGCGGGGTGTCGAGGGCGTGAAGGTCGGCAAGGGCGCTGGCCGCGGCGGTGTAAAGTTCGACTTCATCGGCGCCCTTTTCGATGAGGCGGGCAAACTCTTTCTGGGAGCCGAAATCCTCGATGATGGCGAGGCCGAAATCCGGGTCGCCGGCCATGATCTCCGGCGCGCTGAAGCCGTGCTCGCGCAGCCAGCCCGCAAGCGCGGCATAGGCTTCGACGCGCGAGGCGGCGAGGCGGGACTGTTTGTTCCAGCCGCCGGCGAGGCGTTCCTCCTCGCTCATATCGGGCGTGCACGGATCATCCTCGACCAGAGGGGCGTCCATGAGGAGGGCGGTCTGGCTGTCGGCGCGGGTCAGGCGGCCATAGCGGCGGGTCGAGGCGTCGGCATTCAGCCAGTCGAGACGCGCATCGGCCCAGCCGGTGCGGGTGAGAAAGGCCTCGATCTCGGCCTGCCTGTCAGCATCAAATCCCATGGAGCCGAGCCTGCCAGTCTTCGCCCTGCGGTTCCAGCCTCGCTGTGCGCCCATCGGCGGTTTGCTCCAGGGTGAGATCAAGCCGCCAGACGGGCAGGTGATCGCCAGCCTTGAGCGGCCATTCGATGAGCGCGAGACCCGAAGCGGTCTCGTCCCAGCCAAGCTCCCTGACTTCATCGGGGTCTTCCAGCCGGTAGAGGTCAAAATGATAGATGGTGAGCGGGCCGGCCTCATAGGTCTGGACGAGCGTATAGGTGGGACTTGGGACTTCGGTGGTGACGCCTCGCAGAGCCGAAATGAGCGCCCGCGCGAAGGTCGTCTTGCCCGCGCCGAGCCCGCCATGAAGGGCGAGCACGTCGCCGGCCTGCAGGTGAGGGGCGAGACGCTGGGCGAGCCGGGCGGTGGCGGCCTCATCGGCGAGGTGAAACTCGAGCAGGTCGGCCATCAGAGCGCATCCAGCGTGTGTTTCACCGCCTCAAGCAGGGCGTCTGTCGGCTCACAACCTGCCGAAAGGCGGACATAGCCGGCCGGGACGTCGTCGCCCCAACGGCCGCGGCGTTCGGCGCTGGTCTGGATGCCGCCAAAGCTGGTCGCATGGAAGATGGCGGGGCAGTCATCGATGAAGCGTTCGGCGGTCGCCTCGCTGGCAAAGGTCGCGCCGACAATGAAGCCGGGGCGGGTCATCTGTTTTGAGGCGATTGCGTGTGACGGGTCGTCCGGCAGGCCCGGATAGCGCACCGCCTCCACGGCGGCGTGGCCGTGAAAGAGACCGGCGAGCGCGCCGGCATTGGCGCACATGCGTTCGAGGCGAAGCTCCAGCGTCATCAGGCCGCGATAGGCGAGATAGGATTCGGCCGGGCCGGGCGTTGCGCCGGAGAGCTTGCGCCATTGGCGCACGCGCTCGATCAGGGCGTCATCCTTCGCGGCGACATGGCCGAACAGGACGTCGGAATGACCGGCCAGCGCCTTGGTGTCGGACGCGACGACCATGTCCGCGCCGAGCGCGAGCGGGTCCTGCAGGAGCGGTGTCGCGCTGGTATTGTCGACGCAGACCTTTGCGCCGGTTCGGTGAGCGCGGGTGCAGATACCGGCGATGTCGCAGACATCGAGGCCGGGATTGGATGGGGTTTCGAGCCAGATGAGATCAAAGCCGGAGAGGTCATGCGCGTCCATCTCCCGCGTGGGCACGTAGACAACCTCGATGCCATGCTGACGCAGGAAATCTTCGATCAGCACACGGACGGTGTAATAGCCGTCTGACGGCATCAGGATGCGGCTGCCGGGTCCTGCGAGCGCCATGAGGGCGGCGGTGATGGCCGCCATGCCGCTCGGGAAGCTGATAACAGGCGCGTTTTCAAGCGCGCCGATGGCGGTTTCGACGGCCTGCCAGCCCGGATTGTCATAGCGGCCATAGACGAAGGGATGGTCCGGTGCGCCGGGCAGGGCGTATTTGGAAGCGTTGACGATGGGCGGGGTCAGGCTGTCGCCCTTTGCCAGTTTGCGGGCACGCCCATGCAGCATGTCGAGAACGCGGCGCGTGGTCTGATGGTCTTTTGAGGACATGGATCGGGGCTCCGGGAGAAGATGCAGCGTCGAAACAGCGATAGCGTGACCAAAAGCCCTCTTCAAATTGGTTTGCAGTTCAGGCTAAAAGGGCTGCGAATACAAAGATGCACAAGCTGCCCGTAGGGAAATGTCTGCGGTGACTTGAAAAATCGTGACGCCTGCGTCATGAAACGCAAAAATGGGAGGGAGCTGACATGGACCTGTCGGCCGCACAGAAAATTGTCATCATTGGCGGAGGACAGGCTGGTGCTCAGGTGGTTCAGTCGCTGCGCCAGTTCGGCTATGAGGGCGATCTTGTTCTGGTCGGTGACGAGGCCGCGCTTCCCTATCAGCGCCCACCGCTCTCCAAGGCCTATATGAAGGGCGAGCTTGGCGAGGACCGGCTCTATTTCAAACCCGCCGCCTGGTATGAGGACAACAAGGTCGAGACGCTGCTGTCCCAGCGCGTGGAAAAGATCGACCGGGCCCGTCGCCAGGTCACGCTCGAGCATGGCGGGCATCTCGATTATGACGCGCTGATCATTGCGACGGGGTCGCGCCCGCGTCCCCTGCCGGTCGAAGGCGCCGATCTTGAAAACGTGTTTGACCTGCGCGGCCTGGCCGACGTCGAGCATATCCAGCCGAAGATGATCCCCGGCCACAGGCTGGTCATTGTGGGGGCGGGCTATATCGGGCTCGAGGCGGCCGCCGTTGCGCGCCAGCTCGGCCTGGAAGTGAGGGTGCTCGAAATGGAGCAGCGCGCGCTCGCCCGTGTCACCAGCCCGGTGATCAGCTCCTTCTATGAGGCGCTCCATATGGAGCATGGCGTCGATGTGCGCTGCGGCGCGCGCCTTGCCCGCCTGAAGGGCGAGGATGGCAAGCTGACCCATGCGGTGCTGGCCTCCGGTGAGGAGATCGAGGCCGACATGGTGCTCGCCGGGATCGGTATCGTTCCGAATGTGGAGCTGGCCGAAGATGCCGGCCTGCCGGTCAAGAACGGGATCATCGTCGATGAGGATGCCCGCACCAGCGATCCGCGCATCTTTGCCGCCGGGGACTGTACGGTCCGCCCGCTCGCCCACTATGCCCGCACCGGGCGGCTGGAAAGCGTCCACAATGCCATAGAGCAGGGCAAGCTGGCGGCGGCGGCGATCATGGGCAAGCCGCGCCCGGCGCTGGACTGCCCGTGGTTCTGGTCCGACCAGTACGACATCAAGCTGCAGATTGCCGGCCTCTCCATGGGGTATGACGAGATCGTCGTGCGCGGCGATATCGAGGCGAAGAAATTTGCCGCTTTCTATCTGAAAAACGGGCTGTTGATCGCCGTGGATGCGATCAACAGCCCGCCGGAATTCATTGCATCGAAACGTTTGATCATGTCTGGTGCCTCCGTTGCGTCCGAGACGCTCAAGGATACGTCCATCAGCATGAAGGAAATCGCGGCCCAGGCCGCCTGAGGAGACAGGGAAACACCATGCCGACCATTACCTATATCGATCACGACGGAACAGAACGCCCGATCGAGGCCAAGAATGGCGAGACCGTCATGGAGACGGCGATCAAGAATTCGGTCCCCGGCATCGACGCAGATTGCGGCGGCGCCTGTGCCTGCGCGACCTGCCACGTCTATGTCGACGAAGCATATATGGAGAAGGTTGGCCAGCCGGAAGAGATGGAGCAATCCATGCTCGATTTTGCCGAGAACGTTCAGGCCAATTCGCGCCTCTCCTGCCAGATCCAGGTTTCCGATGAGCTGGACGGCCTGCGCGTGACAACGCCGGAAAGCCAGCACTAAGGCTGAGGCAGTGCTTTATAGCGAGCTCATTGCCGGGCTGAAGCGCGGCGTGAACGGGCGCATCGAGGCGACCATTCCGGAAGACTGGATGCAGGGACGCACCACCTATGGTGGGCTGACGGCTGCGCTCTGTCTGGAATCGGCGATGGAGCTCGTGCCGGACATGCCGATCCGCGCCGCGCAGGTGGCCTTTGTCGGCCCGGTTGGCGGTGATGTTGTCATCTCGCCAACGCTGCTGCGCCAGGGCAAATCCTCTGCCTTTGTGAATGCAGACCTTGTCAGCGAAGACGGCGTCATGGCGCGCTGTATCTTTACCTTCGGGGCCAAACGCCCATCGAAGCTGGACCAGGCCTCACGCGAATGGCCGCAGGTGAAGGGGCCCGACGACTACCCGTCCTTTTTCGGCTCGGGCCGCCGGCCGAACTTCGCCAATCATTTCAATGTGCGGCTGGCCGAGGGTCAGCCCCCGGTAAGCGGGGCCGAGCGCGGCGACATCACCCTCTGGCTGCGCCACAAGGATGAGGGCGCGCTCTATAATCCGACGACGCTTCTTTCCATTGCGGATGCCCCGCCGCCAGCAGCGATGTCGATGATGACAGAGCCGGGGCCAATCAGTTCCATGACCTGGATGGCCGAATTTCTCACCGACGACATCGTGACGACAGAGGGCTGGTTCCTCGTCCATCATGAAGCGCAGGCGACCAGGGACGGCTATTCCAGCCAGTCCATGCGGATGTGGAATGCGGACGGGCAGCCGATGATGATCGGCCGCCAGACCATTGCGGTCTTTGCCTGACCTTTCCCGGTCCGAAAGCCCGCGGGCTTAGCCTCGATCAAGACATCCACAGAAACCGGCGCGTGGCGGCGGGCGTTGGTCGCACAAGACCATCCCCTGACGATGCAAGGAGCATTCGCGCCATGAGCAAGCCCATCAAGAATCAATACGAGATGCGCGACCCGCGGACGCAGTATCCAAAGCCGCCCTTTCCGCGCCAGCCCCAGCCCAAGCCGGGGATCGAAGCGAAAATGGACCCGCAGCCCGATCATGGGGAAGAGAGCTATAAGGGATCCGGCCGGCTGGAAGAGCGCAAGGCCGTTATAACGGGCGGCGATTCCGGCATTGGCCGCGCGGTCGCGATTGCGTTCATCCGCGAGGGCGCAGAGGTCACGGTGAATTACCTGCCATCCGAAGAGCCCGATGCCCGTGCGCTGGAAGCCCTGGTCAAGGACGAGGGCGGCAGGATCCATCTGATGCCCGGTGACCTCAAGGAAGAAGCGTTCTGTACCGACCTCATAGGGGAGGCCGTCAAGAAGATGGGCGGCCTCGACATCCTGGTGAATAATGCCGGCAAACAGGTTTTCCAGACCGATATCGAGGATATCAGCAGCGAACAGTTCGACGCGACCATGAAGACGAATGTCTATGCGATGTTCTGGCTCTGCAAGGCAGCGCTCAAGGTGATGCCGGCAGGCGGTTCGATCATCAATGTGACGTCGATACAGGGCTTTGACCCTTCACCGCAGCTCCTGGACTATGCGACCACCAAATATGCGATCCGTGGTTTTACCGAAGGCCTTGCACAGGTCGCCATGGACAAGGGTGTGCGCGTGAACGCCATCGCCCCCGGCCCGTTCTGGACCGTGCTGCAGCCGTCCGGTGGCCAGCCGCAGGAGAAGGTGGAGCAGTTTGGCGGCAATACGCCAATGGGACGGCCGGGTCAGCCAGCCGAGATCGCCCCGGCCTTTGTCTATCTGGCGAGCCAGGAATCGAGCTTTGTGAGCGGTGAGATTATCGGCCTGACCGATGGGCGGCCGATATATTAATCGCGCAGGCTCAATCTGCGCCTTGGGACACGGTCGCAACGACCTTGGTATAGGTGCGCCCGTCAGGCGTCTGCCCCTCTACAGGGGCGGTCAGGTCGAGCTTCGTGCCGTCAGCGGCGACAAGCACGCGGTGGATCGAAGCTCCATCTGCGGGATTGTCTGCGTCGATTTCGGTGAATCCGTTCGCCTTGGCGGTCTTTGCCGTGACCTCAATGGTCGTGTCCATGGGCAGGCCGACAGCGACAGCCTCGCACGTCGTATAAGGATCGAGCTGTACCTGAACGAGGCCCTCGGCCAGCTGCCAGATCGGCAAGCCATCTCTTGAGACGACTGGATATTTGTTGTCAGCAAGGGCGCGCAGGGGGCTCGCATTCTTCATCTCGAAATCTGCGAAAGCCTCTTCATTCTGGATGGCGGGCACGCAATGGGCGATGACGGCGTCGGCAAAGGCCTTGTAGCCGATCCCCTCCTCGACATAGGCACCAGGCCGGTAAAGGTCGCGTTCTTCCTGCGGCACGCAGGCAGCGGCGATCATGCCAGCAGAGGCGATGAGGATGATGGATTTCGTTTTCATGGCGTATGCCCTCCCGATCAGCCGGTTCAGTATGACCCAGGAGCGCGAAAAGAAAAGAGCCGCCCCGGATTGTCCGGCGCGGCTCTTGGAAAAAACTCTATATCGGGAAGCGCTAGTGAGCGAGCGCGGCGCGAAGATCGCTCAGATAGTCGATCTGGGCTTTCAGTGTGGCTTCGTGCGGTCCGTCCTTGCCTTCGGCGGAAAGCTTGTTGCGGACTTCTTCCAGCTCGGCGTTAACCTGCGCAGAGTCGACAGAGGCAAGATCGACGGCCTCTTCGGCAAGGATGGTGAGGCCGGCTGGTGTGACATCCGCAAAGCCGCCGCGAACGAACAGGCGCATCTTTGTCTGGTCATTCTCCAGAACGCGGACGATGCCGTTCTTGAGCGTCGTCATGAAGGGCGCGTGGTTGGCGAGGACGCCGAACTCACCCTCTGTGCCGGGGGCGATCACATGGTCAACCTCACCGGAGAAAAGCTCCTTGGCGGGCGAGACGAGAGAGAAGTGAAGTTTAGCGGCCATAGCTGGCAATTCCCTGTATCTTCATCCTTCGGCAGGCCCGCGATGAGGCCGGCGAAGCCCCGGACCTGTCAGAAACGGCCTCACCCTGAGCCTGTCAAAGGGTGAGGCCACTGAAAGGCGCTCTATGCGTCTTCCATCATCTTTTCGGCCTTCTTCTTGGCCTGTTCGATATTGCCGACCATGTAGAAAGCCTGCTCTGGCATATGGTCATAGTCGCCGGCGATGAGGCCCTTGAAGCCCTGGATCGTGTCCTCGAGCTTGACCTGCTCACCCGGGCTGCCGGTGAAGACTTCAGCAACGTCAAACGGCTGCGACAGGAAGCGCTCGACCTTACGGGCGCGGGCGACGACCAGTTTGTCTTCTTCAGAAAGCTCGTCCATGCCGAGGATGGCGATGATGTCCTGAAGTTCCTTGTAGCGCTGCAGGATCTCCTGCACGCCGCGGGCGACGTCGTAATGCTCCTGGCCGACCGTGATCGGGTCAAGGATACGCGAGGTGGAGTCGAGCGGGTCGACGGCCGGGTAGATACCCTTTTCCGAAATGGCGCGGTTGAGAACCGTCGTGGCGTCAAGGTGCGCGAACGAGGTGGCAGGCGCCGGGTCGGTAAGGTCGTCAGCCGGAACGTAGATGGCCTGGACCGAGGTGATCGAACCCTTGTTTGTGGAGGTAATACGCTCCTGCAACTGGCCCATGTCGGTTGCCAGCGTTGGCTGGTAGCCCACAGCGGACGGGATACGGCCGAGAAGTGCGGACACCTCAGAACCTGCCTGCGTGAAGCGGAAGATGTTGTCGACGAAGAAGAGGACGTCCTTACCTTCCTGGTCGCGGAAATACTCCGCCTGGGTAAGGCCGGTCAGCGCGACGCGGGCACGCGCGCCCGGAGGTTCGTTCATCTGGCCGTAGACCAGGGTCACGCGGCTGTCGCCGTCGAGATCGATCACGTTGGATTCGATCATTTCGTAATAGAGGTCGTTACCTTCGCGCGTGCGCTCGCCGACACCGGCAAACACCGAATAGCCGCCGAACAGCTTGGCGATGTTGTTGATCAGTTCCTGAATGAGAACCGTCTTGCCAACGCCTGCGCCGCCGAAGAGGCCGATCTTGCCGCCTTTTGCGTAAGGGCAGAGAAGGTCGATGACCTTGATGCCGGTGACGAGGATTTCAGCCTCGGTCGACTGGTCAACGAATTCAGGGGCCGGCGCGTGGATCGGGGCGCGGGTCTTGGTTTCGACCGGGCCGCGCTCATCGATCGGCTCACCGATGACGTTCATGATACGGCCGAGCGTTTCGGGACCAACCGGCACGCGGATCGGCTCACCAAGGTCTTTCACCGGGTGGCCGCGCACGAGACCCTCGGTGGAGTCCATGGCGATGGTGCGGACAGTGTTCTCACCGAGGTGCTGGGCGACCTCGAGGACGAGGCGGTTGCCGTTATTGTCGGTTTCCAGCGCGTTCAGGATGTCTGGAAGGTGGCCATCGAACTCAACGTCGACGACAGCGCCGATAACCTGTGAAATCTTGCCTGTTGCGGCGGATGCAGAGCTGCTCATGGAAGGCGTCTCCTTGGGAGCGGATGTCGTTTTGGTCTTTGTGGAAGCTGGCTTTTTGGGTGCCGCCGGCTTAGGGGCAGTATCCTTTTTGGCGGCTGCGGCAATTGCCGGGGCGACGTCGGCCACCTTGATGCCGCGCCGCTCGCGGGCCTGGGCCGGCTTGCAGACGCCGCAGTCGCGGGTGTCCTTCTGGCCCAGCAACCCGGCAGTCTTTTCAGCCTCAGCATAGGTCTTGAAGGGGCCGTGCCATTTGTCGTCGTCATTGCTCTGGTCGCCGCCGACGCCCTGGCCGTGATTGCAATACCGGCAGTCGGCCGCGTGAACCCGGGCGCGCTTGTTTGAAAAGTGTTCGTAGACCCAGAAATTCATCGTTTCGTCCCTTAGAGGGCCTCCGCACCGGAGATGATCTCGATCAGCTCCTTGGTGATCTGGGCCTGACGGGCCCGGTTATATTCCATCGACAGGTCGTCGATCATTTCACCGGCATTGCGCGTCGCATTGTCCATCGCGGTCATGCGGGCGGCCTGTTCACCTGCGCCGCTTTCCAGCATGGCGGAGATGATCTGGGTGTTGATGTAGCGCGGCAGGAGCGTTTCGAGGATCTCTTCCTGCGAAGGCTCATAGATATAGGTGGCGCCCTTGAGGTCGATGGTCTCTGCGTCCTCGGGCGCCTGGGCCGGAATGAGCTGCTGGGAGACAGGCACCTGGCTGAGCACGTTCTTGAACTGGCTATAGACCAGCGTCGCCACGTCGAACTCACCGTCATCGAAACGGCCAGTGATTTCCTTGCCGAGGCCGATGCCCGCGTCGGAATAGTCATTGCCCTTGACGTTGGACAGGTCGAGGTGACCGACGAAGAGCTCGCTATATTCGCGCTTCAGCTGCTCACGGCCCTTCTTGCCGACCGTGAAAATCTTCACCGTCTTGCCTTCGCCCGTAAGCGCCGCGATGAGGCGGCGGGCTTCCTTGACGACATAGGTGTTGAAGCCACCGGCCAGACCGCGCTCGGAGGTCAGTACGATGACCAGATGCGTCTGGTCGCTGCCCGTGCCGGAGAGGAGTTTCGGCCCGGTGGAGCCTTCACCCATGGAGCCGGCAAGGTTGGCGACCACGCTGGCCATGCGCTGGGCATAGGGGCGCGAGGCTGCAGCGGCTTCCTGGGCGCGCTTCAGCTTGGCCGCAGCAACCATCTGCATGGCCTTGGTGATCTTCCGCGTGGATTTCACGCTGTTGATCCGGTTTTTCAGATCCTTGAGGCTGGGCATCGCTCAGCTCCTGATAGCGTGGACTCTTAGGCGAACGACTTGGCGAAGTCTTCGAGCGTGGACTTGATCTCGCTCTCGATCTCGTCGGTCATCGCCTTTTCCTTGCGGATCTTGGCGAGCAGGTCCTTCTTGGCACCGCGCAGGTGGGCCAGAAGCTCCTTCTCGAAGCGGGTGACATCGCGGACCGGAACATTGTCGAGATAGCCGCGGGTACCGGCATAGATCACGACGACCTGTTCTTCCATCTGCAGCGGCGAGAATTGCGGCTGCTTGAGAAGCTCGGTCAGGCGCTCACCGCGGCCGAGAAGGCGCTGGGTGGCGGCATCGAGGTCGGAGCCGAACTTCGCAAAGGCGGCCATCTCGCGGTACTGAGCGAGCTCACCCTTCATCGAGCCGGCAACTTTCTTCATCGCCTTGGTCTGGGCCGCAGAACCCACACGTGACACCGAGAGGCCGACGTTCACGGCCGGACGGATACCGGAGTTGAAGAGGTCCGTCTCAAGGAAGATCTGACCGTCGGTAATCGAGATGACGTTTGTCGGGATATAGGCCGACACGTCGTTCGCCTGGGTCTCAATGATTGGCAGGGCGGTCAGTGAGCCAGAACCATGGTTCTCGTTCAGCTTGGCTGCGCGCTCGAGCAGGCGGGAGTGGAGATAGAAAACGTCGCCCGGATAGGCTTCACGGCCCGGCGGACGGCGAAGGAGCAGGGACATCTGGCGGTAAGCAACGGCCTGCTTGGAGAGGTCATCATAGATGATGAGGGCGTGCATGCCATTGTCGCGGAACCACTCGCCGATCGTGCAGCCGGTGAACGGCGCAAGATACTGAAGCGGAGCCGGCTCGGACGCCGTTGCGGTCACGATGACGGTGTAGTCGAGGGCGCCGCGCTCTTCGAGCGTCTTGACGACCTGGGCAACCGTGGAGCGCTTCTGGCCGATGGCGACATAGACGCAGAACAGCTTCTCGCTGTCGTCCTTGGCAGCATCGTTCGTCTGTTTCTGGTTGAGGATGGTGTCGATACAGATCGCGGTCTTGCCGGTCTGACGGTCACCAATGATCAGCTCGCGCTGGCCGCGGCCAACCGGGATCATGGCGTCGATGGCCTTGAGGCCGGTCATCATCGGCTCGTGCACGGACTTGCGCGGCAGGATGCCCGGCGCTTTCACGTCAACACGGTTACGGTCTGCGACGTCGGTGATGGCACCCTTGCCGTCAATCGGCTCACCCAGCGGGTTCACGACGCGGCCGAGAAGACCCTTGCCGACCGGTGCGGCCACAATCTCGTTCAGGCGCTTGACGTTGTCGCCTTCCTTGATGCCGCGGTCGTCGCCGAAGATCACGACGCCGACATTGTCGGATTCAAGGTTGAGGGCCATGCCTTTGACGCCGCCGTCGAATTCGACGGTTTCGCCAGCCTGGACGTTGTCGAGGCCATAGACGCGGGCAATACCGTCACCGACGGACAGGACCTGTCCAACGTCGGAGACCTCAGCCTCGACACCAAAATTTTCGATCTGGGATTTCAGGATGCCTGAAATTTCTGCAGCGCTGATGTCCATCGAGCCTCTAAGCTCCCTTCATGGCGGTGTTCATACGTTCAAGTTTCGAGGCGACGCTCGCATCGACAAGAGTGGAGCCGACGCGCAGCTGAATGCCGCCGATCAGGGCTGGAACCACTTCTGTGTCAAGTTCGACGTCGCTGCCTACAGCTTTTGCCAGCACGGCTTCAAGCTTCTGGCGCTGTTCTGCGGTCATTTCTTCTGCGGTCCGGGCGAGCGCCCGCTTCACGCCGCGATGCTTTGCATAAAGCTCATCGAAATGGCTCGCAGCGCCCGGAATGTCGCTGGAGCGGCCATTCGTGGCCATCGTGGCAAGGAAGTTTGAGACCAGCGTCGAAAGTTTCGCGGCCTTGGCCACCGACTGGAGCGCGCGTGCTTTTTCCTCACGGGAAAATGCGGGCGATTCCAGAAGACGGCGAAGGTCTTCGCTGTCTGCGGCCATGGCGGAAACGCTCTTCAGGTCGGTGTCGACCGTTGCAAGCTCACCTTTATCCTTGGCGAGATCGAACAGAGCGCTCGCATAGCGGCGCGCAGTTTCATTGGCATGGGAGGCGGAAGATGCGGCCAAGACCTGATTCCGTCTGTTGGCGGGCGGATGCCCGGAAGTGAAACATAAGAGTATGGGCCGGCAGGCGATGCCCCAGCCCAATGCTTGTGAGGGCGCTTAGCACTTCGTTTCGGCACTGACAACGTGGCTGCAGCGGTTGAATTGCGACCGATTGGCACGATGGGCTGTCAAAGCGCCGTCTGCGGGGCTTTTGGGGTGGGCGTCCGCCAGACGCGATCGGGCGGAATTAGCTGCTGCTGCCTCCCCCGCCCTGGGGCGCGGGCGCTGCTGGTGCCGCTGGCTTCGCAGCGATGGCGACGGGTATCTGAATTGGAATGCCGGATGGAGAGGCCTTTCGTCCATGATGTTTGGAATAGACATCCTAAAGAAAGGAATAGGGATCGATATCTGCCGATATTCTCACCGGGTTTGGAAGTTTCAGGCCTTTCAGCCAAGCGGCCATATAGGCTGAAAGATCCACATCGCGCGGACTGGTGACGAGGAAACGGATCCGGTGGCGCCCGCGCAGCAGGGATATGGGCGCTGGCGCCGGGCCGTAGACGGTGACCCCTTCGCCATTCGGGGCAGCTGCCCCCGTCAGGCGGCCTGCCTCTTCAATGAGGTCCGGCGTGGGGGCAGACAGGACAAGCGCGGCCATGCGTCCAAAGGGCGGCAGCATCAGCTCGGCGCGCACATCGCGCTCGATCTGAAGAAAGCCGTCGCGGTCCCCGGCGGCGAGGGCGATCATGGCCGGGTTTTCCGGGCCATAGGTCTGGATCAGGGCGCGGCCGGGCCGTTCGGCGCGCCCGGCGCGGCCTGCGACCTGGCTGAGGAGCTGATAGGTCCGCTCCCCGGCGCGAAGGTCTCCGCCTTTCATGCCGCTGTCGGCATCGACCACGCCAACCAGGGTGAGGTTCGGGAAATTGTGGCCCTTGGCGACGATCTGCGTGCCGATCAGCACATCGATTTCGCCTGCAGCCATGCGGTCGACAATGCCGCGTGTCTCTTCGCCGGACCGGGCGGTGTCGGAGGAGAAAATTTCCACCCGCGCCTGCGGCAGCAGCACGCGGACTTCTTCGGCCACGCGCTCCACGCCGGGGCCGACGCCCATCAGCGAATCCTTTGCGCCGCACATCGGGCAGGCTTCGGGCTTTGGCATCGACCAGCCGGTCAGGTGGCAGACGAGACGGTTGGTATAGCGGTGCTCTGTCAGCCAGCTTTCGGTGCCAGGGCTTTTCAGCCGCTCGCCGCACGCCTTGCATATGACGAGAGGGGCATAGCCGCGCCGGTTGAGGAAAAGCAGGCTTTGCTCACCGGCCTCGAAGGTCGAGACAAGCGCGTTGGAGAGGGTAGGCGAGAGCCAGTTGCCTTTCTCGGGCGGGTCGAGACGCAGATCAACGAGTTCGATGTCCGGCAGTCGGGCCGCCCCCGGACGGGCAGAGAGTTTGAGGCGCTGATAACGGCCCTGTTCAGCGTTCACCATTGTCTCCAGCGCGGGCGTGGCGGAGGCGAGGATGATGGCCGCGTCTTCGAGCTTTGCCCGCATCACGCCCATGTCGCGGGCATGATAGGTGACGCCGTCTTCCTGTTTGAAACTCGTATCGTGCTCCTCATCCACGATGATGAGTTTGAGGTTGCGGAAAGGCAGGAACAGCGCAGAGCGCGCGCCGATCACGATGCGGGCGCGGCCATGCGCCGTCTCGCGCCAGGTGCGCCGGCGTTCGGCGTCGCTGAGGCCCGAATGCCAGGGGGCGGGCGGGGCGCCAAAGCGGGCCTCGAAGCGGGCGAGCACGGCCTGGGTCAGTGCGATTTCCGGCAGCAGGACGAGGACCTGCGCGTCACCGGCTTTTTGCAGGGCTTCGGCGATGGCCTCGAAATAGACTTCCGTCTTGCCGGAGCCTGTGATGCCATCGAGCAGGAAGGGCTGGAAGCCGCCCCTGGCGATGGCGCGGCGAAGCTCATCGCCTGCGGTTTTCTGCTCACCGGTGAGGTGGTCGCCGCCCTCAAACCGGGTCGGCTGGGGGTAGGGAAGGTCGGTCTCGACCTCGCGGGCCTCCAATGAGCCGATGTCGACAAGGCCCTTCACCACGCCGGGCGAGACGCCCGCCTGGCGGGCAAGCTCTGCGGCGCTCGTTGGCCCGGCCTCTCGCGCGGCATCGAGGACTTTGACGCGCGCCTCGGTCATCCTGTTGGAGCGGTGGCCGGTCGGTTCATAGACAGTGGCCGTGGGGGAGGGTTTCAGTCCGCCGCGTGCGCGCAGCACCATGGCGAGGACGTGGCCGGGATGAGCAACATTGTAGCGGGCGGCAAAGCTCACGAATTTGCGCATCGGTGCAGGCATGGGCGGCACGGGGAAGACGTCGAGGACGGGTTTCAGGTCACGCGTATCGTCTGGCGCCTTTTCCTTGACGGCCCAGACGACGCCCGTGCGTTCGATCTTGCCGAGCGGCGCGCGTACATAGCTGCCCGCTTCGACGTCCAGGCCATCGGGAATGGCATAGTCGAAGGGCTCGGGCAGGGGCAGCGGGAAGAGGATGCTGGCGATCTTCATCGGCTACGGGTTTAGTCCCCCCGGCCGAATGCGTCACGCGCGTGATTCATGCGGGAGGCTTTTGCTTCACAGGGTTCGACTTCGCTCCCCATGTCGTGCCTCAGCAGATTCCGGGCAGTCGGCAGCGGGCGTCTGCTAAACACCCCCTTAACCCTGCGCCATGACACTACCGTCTCATGGAGATTCTCGGTGCCTTCCTCGACCATATCGCGCGCGAACGGCGCCTCGCTGCCAATACGGTGGAGGCCTATGGCCATGACCTGCGGAGCTTCTTCGTCTTTCTGGAGGATCATCTGGGTGAGCCGGTTGCCATCAAGGTGTTCCGCCACCTTCATGCGAGCGACATCCGTGCCTTTCTCGCAAAGCGCCGGCGTGAGGGCCTGTCGGATACGTCGGTGGCGCGGGTGCTTTCAGCGATAAAGACCTTCTATCACTGGCTGGACGACCATCACGGGATCGACAATCCGGAGATCGCCTTCCTCAAAGGACCAAAGCGCCAGTCGCGTCTGCCACGTCCTGTGTCTGTGGCGGCCGCGCGTGACATGATCGAAACGGCCGAGGCAAACGCCATGGAGCCATGGGTGGCGGCGCGCGATGCGGCTGTCCTGACGCTGCTCTATGGGGCGGGCCTGCGGATTTCAGAGGCGCTCAGCCTCAATGGCGACATGGTGCCCGCGCCGGAACGGCTGCGGATACAGGGCAAGGGCGGCAAGATCCGGCTTGTCCCGTTGATCCCGGCGGTGCGCCGCGCGCTGGATGAGTATGCGCGGCTTTGCCCCTACCGGCTGACCGTGGAGACTCCGCTTTTTTATGGGGTGCGCGGCAAGCGGCTGCAGCCGGCGATCGTGCAGCGGGGCGTGCAGGTGCTGCGCGGCGCGCTGGGCCTGCCGGGGACGGCGACGCCGCACGCGCTGCGCCATGCCTTTGCGACCCATCTTTTGTCGGCGGGCGCAGACCTGCGCGCTATACAGACGCTTCTGGGACATGCGAGCCTCTCGACCACCCAGGTCTATACGGGCGTGGATTCCGAGCGTCTGAGGGCCGTTGTGGCAAGCGCCCATCCGCGTGGCTGAAACCATCCGGCCGCAGGGCGGTTAGTTTCTCATGCCGAGCAAGCAGGAACTGGCTGAAGAACGCACCGATTATGCCGAGGACCGCACGATCCTCGCCAATGAGCGCACCTTTGCCGGGTGGATCCGCACGGGCGTCGCATCAGCCGCGCTGGGGCTTGGGTTTCAGGCGATCTTCCGTGCCGTCGAACCGACATGGGTCGCCAAGCTGGGCGCAACAGTTTTCATCCTGATCGCCATAGCGGTCTTCTATCTTGCCTATCGTAAATCCTGCCAGCTTGCCCGGCGCATGGACGCGCACACGGCTGAGCCGCTCTCGCATATCGAGTTTGGGACCATCACGCTCCTGTTCAGCGCGGGCACGCTGGCTCTGGGCGTGCTGCTCTGGTTTATCTGACGCCATGCGAGATTGACGTCCGGCGCCAATCTCGAAACAACCGGGCATGCCGGTCTGGATCCCGATCACCTTTGCTGCGGCCTTTGCGCAGAATCTGCGGTCCCTCCTGCAGAAGAAGCTGCGCGACAGTCTGAGCGTTTGGGGGGCGACGGCGGCACGCTTCGTCTTTGCCGCCCCTCTGGCTGTCATCGTGGCGCTAGCGGCATGGGGCGCTGGGGCGCTTCGCTGCAGAGTCCAGGGCCAGCCTTCCTTGGTCTGATGGTGGCAGGCGGGCTCGCGCAGATCATTGCAACGGGCTGCATGATCCACCTGTTTTCGTTCCGCAATTTTGCCGTCGGAACCGCGTTCACAAAGACAGAAGCCCTGCAGACAGCCCTGTTTGGCCTTATCCTTCTGGGCGAGACGCTGAATATCTATGCGCTTGCGGCCATCATGGCGGGGCTTGCCGGCGTGTTGCTGATCTCGCTGCCGCCAGAAAGCAAGGGGACGCGCCTCAAGGTCGACGGGCGGATCATTTACGGCTTGTTGTCTGGCGGGCTGTTTGGCCTGTCCGCCGTCTGCTTTCGCGGTGCATCGCTCACCCTTGGCAACGGCCCGGCCTTTGTCCGTGCGAGTATTACGCTTGGCTGCGTGCTTGTCTTTCAGGCCATCGCCATCGGCATGTGGCTCAGATTTCGGGAGCCGGGAGAACTGAAGCGAATGTTCACGGCATGGAGAATCACGGGGCTGGTCGGCCTTGCCGGTGTAAGTGCGTCGCTTTGCTGGTTCACGGCCATGGCGATGGTCAATGCAGCCTTGGTGCGGGCTATCGGTCAGGTTGAGATCATTTTTACCGTCGCAACATCCTGGTTTTTCTTCAGGGAGACGATCAGCGCGAGAGAATTTACAGGCCTCGGTATTCTGACACTAAGCATCGTCGCACTGATCCTGCTTGCCTGACCCTATTTCTTCATGAAGGCGCTGATGCGCGCCTGCATGTCGGGGCCAACGCCCTCGTTTTCCATGATCTCCCACTGAAGGCCGGCATCCATCTTGTCGGCGTCGGTGGCTTCCAGAAGGCGTTTGTTGGCGGCGTGACTGAAGGGGGAGTTCTCGAGGATCTTGCGGGCGAAGGCTTCGAGATCCGCTTCGAAACTCTCATCGGCAAAGACGGCCTCGCAGAGGCCCATACGCAGGGCCTCGTCAGACTTCACGGTTTCTGCGGTGAACATGAGGCATTTGGCAGTCGCGATCCCCACCCGGCGCGGCAGGCGCTGGCTCATCCCCCAGATCGGGGTGAGCGCCCATTTGGCGTGCGTGTCGGCAAACTTCGCCGACTGGGCCGCTAGGATGAAGTCGGCGGCCAGCGCGACTTCCAGCGCGCCGGTATAGCAGTGGCCATGGACGCCCGCGATGACGGGCTTTGGCAGCTTCTCCATCAGGCGGAGAGTCTCTGAATGCCAGCCGCGGGACGGGACGGCCTCGCCTTCTGCAATGTCGTCAAGATCGTGACCGGCGGAGAAACATTTGCCAGCGCCCTTCAGGATGACGCAGCCCACGCTCTCATCCTTGTAAAGGTCCTGCACATGGGCCCGCAGCTCCCTGAACATGTCGACCGTCAGCGCATTCAGCTTGTCCGGCCGGTTCAGGGTGAGCCAGCAAAGCCCGTTGTCATCCTTGCGCGTGACGAGATCGCCCATATCCGTTTCTCCCTCGGTTTATGGAAAGGAGCTTAGGGCGGGCCGTTCTGGCTTTAAATGCTGACGCGCGGTCAGGTGGGGCAAGGACTAGTCCGGTCTTTCCATGCCAAAGCGGTTTGCAAAGATGCTGTCGAGCCAGCGCTTGGGAATATGGGTGGGGATGGTCCAGTTGGTGAACTTGTCCGGCACAGGCGCATAGCGTGCCTTCGGACTGGAATCGGTGAGCGCGGTCTCAATGATCTCGGCGACCCGTTCCGGCGGCAGGCCTTCGCGCCCGCCTTTCAGCATCGTTTCGGAAAACTTTCTGATCGGCTCCGCCCAGGCGGAGTTGGCGTAGGGCTGATCTTCATTCTTGTCCTCGGCCTTGTCCCAGATCGGCGTCTTCACAGAACCCGGACCGATGGCGATGGCGTCGATCCCATAGATGACAAGCTCACGCCGGAAACTGTCTGTCATGCTTTCGACGGCATGTTTGGTGGCGGTGTAGGCGCCAAGGAAGGGCGCGGCGATCCGCCCGCCAAGCGAGGTGATGTTGACGATCCGGCCGGGATCGCCTGTGCGGTTGCGGTCCATGCCGAGAAGCGGAAGGAAGCCCTGGGTGGCGCTCAGCGTGCCGAAGACATTGACTTCAAAATGCGCCTTGAACTCATCGGCCGGCTGAAGGGCCAGCGGGCCCATGCTTGCAATGCCTGCATTGTTGACCAGTCCGGCGAGTTTCGCGCCGCCAAGCGTATCGGAGACTTTGGCGATGGCAGCCTCAATATCCTCTGCCTTGGTGACGTCCAGCATCAGCGGTTCGATGGCTGGGTCTGCCTTTTTGAGCGTGTCTGCGTCTTCCTGTTTGCGCACGCCGGCAAAGACCTTCCAGCCCTTCGCGGCAAGGCGCTCGGCGGTCGTCCGGCCGATGCCGGTCGATGCGCCTGTAATAACGACAGTTTTCATTCCTGTGCTCCATTCGCGGACGGTCCGTCCGCTATTGCGTTCCAGGAGTCCAGATAAGCCGGAAGCGCTCAAAGACGATGGGCTCATCTTCGGAAAAGAAACTCCCCTCGCGCGCGCATTCGCGATGGAAATAGGAGAGGTGGGCGGCCTGCCAGTGCTCAAGGGAGCGGTCACCTTCTCCTTCGGCCCAGGCAAAATCCTCGGGAGCGGTGTTGAAGGGAGCAATTTCGACCCGCGTCGTCTCGATCACGCAGGCGGGCCGGCCGCGGCCGTCCAGGACAAGGGACAGGTCGCCGGGCGCTGGCGGGCGCATACCCATTGTCTTGTAGAGATTAAGCCGCGCCGCCGTTGCCTGCTTCGTGCCGGAAAGGACGAGCGCCAGAAGCTCATCGGCAAGTGCCGGCCCGTCGCCAAAGGCAAAGATATCATAGGGCTGGCGCGCATCTGCGGTCTCAGCCTGGAAGCGGTCCCACGCCGCCTGCTGTTCAAGCGTCATCCTTGCCGCCTTTTATGACACGGAAGGCCGGGCGCTTTTGCGGGGTCTTCGGTTCTGCCGGCTGCGATGATCTGGCAGGCTTTTTCGCGTGCGCAGCGGTGATAGGCGTTTCTGAAGTCTGATCGCCAAGCTCGCTGCCACGGATCACGCCGAAAGGCGTGCGCGCAGGCGCAGGCTCAGACCTGGGCGCAGGGGCCTCCGTCTCGGCCACATCCTCATCGATCTGGCGCACGCGGGGGGTAAAATCCTGCTTCCTCTTCCAGCCGAGGGGTTTGCGGGTCTTGAAGCCCGTATCCTTGCCGCGCGCCTTCTTGCCGATCTCTTTCAGCTTCTGGGTCTGGAGCGCGGACATCGGGTCTTCAAGATTGCCTTTTTCGGGGTCGGCAAAGGCCGAGCCATAGGTCTCTATGCGCTGTTCGACCTCTTCAAGGAATTCGCGCTCCCAGTCGGACAGGGGCGGACCCTCGCCTCGCTCAGCGAGCTCTGCGGCCTTGCGCAGCTTGCGAAGCGCCTTGCGCTTTTTTCTTTCGTCGATCTCACGTGACATGGCTGGACGGGAGAATAGGCCCGTTCCCGCCAAACGCCAAATACCGCCGGATGGGGTCCGGCCGGGCTGCAAAGATCTAGGCCTCGCCGAGGGCAATAAGATAGGTTTCGAGGACGGCTTCCTGCTCTTCGCGTTCCTGACGGTCCTGCTTGCGCAGACGCAC
>NVWP01000061.1 GCA_002733705.1 Henriciella sp.
CTGCGGACCTGGCGGCGCTGGTCGCGATCGCCGCGCAAGCGCGCCAGTCCGACGTCCTTCTCGAGCCGAGTGCCGGACACGGATCACTAGTGAGCATGTTGCCACCGGTCGCGGCGCTTCACCTCAACGAGCTCGATCCCAAGCGCCGGGCCAAGCTCGCGCTGCTTTTCCCCAAAGCGCAGATAACGGGCTTCGACGGCGCGATGCTGACGTCGCTCGCCGACCATGCCCTGCGCCCCACGCTGATCGTCATGAATCCGCCCTTCTCGCGATCGCAGGGCAGGGGGGCCGACGCGTTGGCGGCCGTCCGGCATTTGCGCGCGGCGATTGCCAAGCTCCCTCCCGGAGGACGCGTGGTCGCCATCATGCCCGACTGGTTCACGACCAGCGCCAAGATGCTCCGGATCTACGAGGACACCTTCGCGAATTGCACGGTACACACCTCCTGCAGACTCGCACGATGCTATCATAAGCAGGGGACCAGCGTTGCCGTTCGCCTGTTCGTCGTCGACAAGGTGCCGGGCAATATCAAACCCTCCATCCTGGCGCGCGATACGGTCGAAGCCCTCGCGGCCGAGTTCCGCATCGTCAAACGGCCAGAAATCGCACCACCGCCGTCGAAGGCCGGTCCCATCGCGCAGCGGCCCAAGGCGACCAGCCTCTTCCGCGCCATGCGCAAAACGCCTCGAACTGCGCCGCAGTTCGAGCGCAAGGTGGTCTCACGCGAGATCGCTCCGGTCGTTTACACGACCCTCGCCACGCCGCGCGCACTCGGAACGCAGGCCGGCGTCTACGTGCCCTACCGCCCGAGCCGCATCGACATCGCCGGCTCGCGCGAGCATCCCACACCGCTCGTCGAAAGCGTCGCGATGGGATCGATTCCGGCGCCGGTGCCCGACTATACGCCGCGGCTTCACGAGCGGATCGTCAGCGAGTCCCAGCTTTCCGAAGCCCAGCTCGAGACCGTCATCTACGCGGGAGCCGCCTGGGGCCAATACCTCCCAGGCAAGTTCAAGCCCAACGAGGAAGGGGTGGGTCTGTCGCTCGCAGAGGATGGCCGCGCTTACCGCAAGGGCTATTTTCTTGGCGACGGCACGGGTGCGGGGAAGGGCAGGCAGATCGCCGCCTGCATCCTCGACAACTGGCTTGCCGGACGCCGGCAGGCAATCTGGGTGTCAAAGAACGAAAGCCTGCTCGAGGACGCGCGCCGCGACTGGTCGGCGATCGGCGGATTGCCCGCCGACATCCAACCGCTGTCGAGCTGGAAGATCGACGAGGACCTACCTTTTCGCGAAGGCATCGTGTTCGTCACCTATCCGACGCTGCGTAGCCAGCGCCAGGACGCAACGCGGCTCAAGCAGCTGCTCGATTGGGCAGGGCCCGATTACGAGGGCGTGATCGCCTTCGACGAGAGCCATGAGATGGGCGGCGTGGCCGGCGGGGAAGGCGCCCGCGGCGCCAAGGCGGGCTCGCTGCAGGGCATCGCCGGAGTGCTCCTGCAGAACCATCTTCCCGATGCGCGCGTACTCTACGCCTCCGCCACCGGTGCATCGGACGTCAACAACCTCGCCTATGCCGTCCGGCTCGGCCTGTGGGGTCCGGGAACCGCCTTCTCGAGCCGCGAGGACTTCATCAGCCAGATCCGCTCGGGCGGCATCGCGGCGATGGAACTGGTCTCGCGCGACCTGAAGGCACTCGGACTCTACCAGGCCCGCGCGCTCAGCTTCGCGGGTGTCGAATACGAGGTGCTGAAGCACGATCTGACGGACGACCAGATTCGTATCTACGACACCTATGCCGACGCGTGGGCGATCATTCACCAGAACATGGAAGAGGCGCTCGCGCTAACCAACGTGGTCGACGAGCTCGAGGGCGACACGCTCAACAGCGGCGCCAAGGCAGCTGCGCGTTCGAGATTCGAAGGCGCCAAGCAGCGGTTCTTCAACCAGGTTCTGCTCTCGATGAAACTGCCGACGCTGATCGCCGCCATCAACGACCATATCGACGACGACAAGGCGGTTGTCGTGCAGCTCGTCTCCACCGCCGAGAGCATCCTCGATCGTCGCCTCGACAGCCTCTCGCCTGAGGAGCGCGCCGAGCTGGACCTGGACCTGAGTCCGCGCGAAAACGTGATCGACTATCTCGAACGCGCGTTCCCGACGCAGCAGATGCAGGTCTTCGTCGACGACACCGGCGAGGAACGCTCGATGCCGATGTTCGACGACGAGGGCCGACCGGTCCACAACGCACTCGCGGTCGAGAAAAAGCAGCGCCTGATCGAACATCTGTGCGCCTTGCCGCCGATCAAGCCGGCGCTCGACGGCATAATCGAGCACTACGGCACCGAGCGCGTGGCAGAAGTGACCGGTCGCACGAAGCGTCTCATCACCCAGAGCGACGGCAGCCAGAAGCTGGAAACACGCTCGGCGCGGACCAACCAGTCCGAAACCGACCACTTCATGGACGGTCGCAAGACCATCCTCGTTTTCAGCGACGCAGGCGGCACCGGCCGCTCCTACCACGCCAGCCTCGACGCCGAGAACCAGCGCCAGCGCGTCCACTTTCTGCTCGAGCCGGGTTGGCGCGCGGATCGCGCGATCCAGGGGCTGGGCCGCACGCACCGGACCCATCAGGCCGCGACGCCGCTCTTCCGCCCCGTGACCACCAACTGCAAGGGGGAGCTGCGCTTCACCAGTACGATCGCGCGGCGTCTCGACAGCCTCGGTGCGCTGACCCGGGGCCAGCGCCAGACCGGCGGACAGAACCTGTTCGATCCCGCAGACAATCTCGAAAGCGAATACGCCAAGGCAGCGCTCGTGACGTGGTTCGGACTGCTTGCCGAGGGCAAGCTTAACAGCGCCACCTTACTCGACTTTCAGAAGAGGAGCGGGCTCAAGATCGCGTCGGCCGACGGCATCCTGGAAGAGGACCTGCCGCCGATCCAGCGCTGGCTCAATCGCATCCTCGCGCTGCCGATCGCAATGCAGAACGCGATCTTCGAAGAGTTCCTCGCGCTCGTCGAGGCCAGGGTGTCGGCCGCGCGCGACGCCGGCACTCTCGATCTCGGAGTGGAGACAATCCAGGTGGAATCGGCCAGCGTCGCCGAGGATATCGTCCTCCGCACTGACGACCGCACTGGCGCCACCTCGCACCTTCTGAGGCTCGATCTTACCACCCGCTGTCAGCCGACCTCGCTCGAGCGGGTGCTCGAACGCCGGGAATGGTCGGACGGCTGCACCCTTATGCGGAACACGAAGAGCGACAAGGCGGCGCTTTGCGAACCGTCCAGGCACTTCATGACCGAGAAGGGCGAGCTCATCCAGCGGGTGATCCTGCACCGCCCGCTGCGCCGCGAGTACCACCAGCTGCGCGATCTCGAGGAAAGTGCATGGACTCCCTGCAGCGAAGCCGACTTCGCGCGTCTGTGGACTGCCGAGGCCGAAGACAGCGCGTCGCGCCTACACACCGAGACGGTCCACCTCGCGACCGGATTGCTGCTGCCGATCTGGTCGAACCTTCCGCGCGACTATCTCGAGGTCAACCGGATCGTCGATCTCGAAGGGCGCAGCTGGCTCGGCCGCATCGTCTACGACACCGATGTTGCCGACGTGCTGAAGGCCTTCGGAGCCAACTCGACGGCGGTGCTGACCGAGGACGCCGTGGTCAAGGCGCTGCGCGAAAACCGCAGCGTCACGATCGAACAGCCTTTCAGCGCGGTACTGAAGCGCTCGCGCGTCGCTGGCGAACTGCGCATCGAAATCGCAGGAGCACCCGCAGATCAGGTGGAATGGCTGAAGAGCATCGGGTGCTTCACCGAGATCATCGCCTACCGCACCAGGCTGTTCATCCCGAAGGACAACCCCGAACCCGTCGTCAAGGCGCTCCTGACGCCGCTCTGACGACTCGGGACAGCGGCAAGGGGAGGGGGAGGGGATGGGGTGGCCGGTAATTGGCCGGTCGGTCATCAGGAGTCAGACCAATGCAACTTATCCCGTTGAGCAAGCTCGACCAGAGCGAAGACAACGTCTGCAAGCGCCCCAATCCCGAATTCGAGGAACGCCTGTCCTTTGACATCGAGGCGCGGGGCGTGCTGCAGAACCTCATCGTCGCCAAGGCTAAGAAGCGCGGTCGTTTCGAGGTCATCGGTGGCGGCAAGCGGATGCGCGCCATGCACCGGATCGTCGAGCGCGGCGCGATGGACGCCGACTTCGAGGTTCCGTGCCTCGTCATCGACCGGCGCGAACACAACGCCAGCGAAGTCTCGCTTGCCGAGAACTTCCAGCGCCTGCAGATGACGCCGGCCGAGGAATGCCAGGCCTTCCAGCACTTCATCAAGGAAGACGGCGACACCGCCGCCGTCGCCAAGCGTTTCGGGCTGACCCAGCGGTTCGTCGAAGGGCGCCTGCGGCTCGCCAACCTTGCAGGCCCGATCTTCGAGGCGCTTGCTGCCGGCGACATCACCCTCGATCTCGCCAAGGCCTATGCCGCGACCGATCAGCACGAGGTGCAAATCCGCGTTTTCGAGCAGATGCGCCACGCCTGGAATCCCAGCGCCGACGCGATCCGCCGGATGATTGCCGATGGCTCGCTGCGCGGCAACGATCCGATCGCGCTTCTCGTGGGCGAAGACGCCTATGTGGCCGCGGGCGGCAAGATCGAACGCGACCTGTTTAGCGAAGCCGCCGACGACCGCTGGGTCGATGTCGAAATCGCCCACCAGCTCGCGGGCGCGAAAATGGAAGCCGAAGCCGAACGGCTCGCGGCGGAAACGGGCCTCGCCTGGATCAATCCTGTCGCGTCGACCAACAGCTGGCACGCGCGAAGCGAGTTGAACGTCGGGCCGGTCCGGCTTCCGGCAGCGCCGCTTTCGGAAGAAGCACGCGCCCGCATCGACACGATCGACGCGCGGATCGACGAGATCAACGAGATCTTCGAGGACGAGAGCGCGCAGGAAGACGAAAGCGTCGACCTCGACAAGCTCGAGACCGAGTACGACACGCTCTCGACCGAGCGCGACGAGCTCAACAACCCGGTTCGCGAACTTCCCGAGGAATGGCGCGGCGAAGTCGGCCGCTTCCTGATCCTCACCAACAAGGGCGAAATGGTCCTCGAGAGCGACTACTACAGCGAGAAGCGCCTCAGCTTTGAGCAGGACGAGGACGGCAGGCGTCGAGAACTGCTGGAACCTGATCTGGTCCTCGCTTCTCACGGTGTGTGTGGGGAGGGTCTCGACGAGGCGCGACAGCGAAGCGATCGTCGCAAGTGTCGGCTTCTCAGCGTCCCGAAGATGTTGCGTGAGCGCTGCTTCGAGCAGGTCGTAAGCGTCGCGCTGCGTCCAAACTCCCTGCGCCGAGGAACAACCGTGCAGGGTTTCCATCGCCCCGAAGAGATATTTCTTGGTGAGAGTGCCGCACGCGATGTCTTGCGCGACGTCGGTGATCGCTGCGCGCAGGCGATCGTCGGATTGCTCGAAAAGGTCGGTCACGGTCTGCTCCTGATGCTGATCCGCAACCAGTCCGCCCCCTCCCCTTTTTCAGGTGGTTCAGCCTCCCCGATGCTCGTTGAATTCGGCCCAGTCGGTGAAGCCCCGCGGTGGCGGGTCTCTCGTCACCGTTCGAGTGTCGGTCGTGAGCGCCTCAATCGCCGCCAGCGCGCCAAGCCGCCCCGCCCTGTTGTTGTCCTCGGCGATGATGAGCGTCGAAACCCGGTCGGGGATCCGGACCAATGGCAAGCGTTCCGCACCAAGCGAACTCCAACACGGGATACCCTTGAGCTTGGCGTAGGCGGCGGCATCTTCCATGCTTTCGGCGAGAGCCAGGACGGAGCCCTTGAAGTCTGGCGACCATGCCCCCTCCCCCGGCCGACCAAGCATGTACTTGCCTTTATGGCTCCTGCCCTTTGGCCCGAGCGCGATGCGCTGGATCGCGACGAGCTTTATCCCGGTTCGGACTGGCACAAGAATGGCTGGTCGAAACACCGTGTCGGGCTTTCGGCCGAATGGACATGCGTGGAGATAGCGCAGACCGGCCGCATTCCCGTCAATCTCGCGGTATCGCAGGTACTCTTCAGCCAAGGTCCTCTCGATCGCGCTGGCCTTGTCCCACAGGCGAGCGGCGTTCGCCGCCCCAGGATGGTTCTGCAACGCCGGTGCTGGTGAATTTGGAATGGGTCGTGTGCGAGCGATGGTGCGAAGAACGTCTTCGTTCCGGCAGCCGGCGAAACAATGGACGAGAATGCCTTGCTGCCCCTGCCTGATAGAGAGCGATGCGCGTCCGTCGGCATGAGCTGGGCATATGCACATGGCGTAGGATCCGTGCCAGCGACCCTTGAGGCCGGCAACGATGTCCAGAGTTCCTTGTTCGGGCTTCAAAGCGGTCAGCATCGCTCATCCTTCCTAACCCCCCTCCCCCTCGCCTCCCCCCAGTCCTGCTCGCATTCCGAGGCAGGATGCTTTTTTGTGCGTAGTTTCGGCACCTGAATGAAGGCCTTGCTCCACCATCCGATCGCGCATAGGAATTTCACTGCGATAATCGACCCATGCCGAAAGGTATGGTTATGAAAAGAATAGTCCTCGCTGCATTGGTCCTGACAGCCTCACAGGCGTCTGCCCAGCAGACACGGCTTGATGTCTTCCAAACGGAAGCCGGTCAAAGCTTCGCGATTTTGATCCCTGGTTCGGCGCCGGTTTCGGCCTCTCCCGAGCCTGTCGCGGTACAAGAGTCTAAAATAGACTTGGAGGCCGACTTCGAGGTTCTCAGGTCCTCATCGGCAGAAGGAACTGGCTACTCCGGCAGCCATTATGTGCCCTCATGGATGAGGAACGGTCGGTCGCCGTTCATGTCGCGCACTGGACAAGACGAGAACGCTCCGGGCGATCCGGACTGTATGACAGACGGATACTTCCCGCGTTCCGGGAATTAGCGGGGAAGCCCAAGCCAGACGGTTGATCTATTTCGACGATATCATGCTGGCTGCCTGCGAAGCAGGCATCCCGTTCCGACTTTTCGACGCCCTTGTCGCGCAGGAGAGTCGGTACCGCCCCTATGCACGCAGTTCTGCGGGCGCGATGGGTCTGACCCAACTGATGCCGGGAACCGCGCATTACGTTGGCGTGCGCGATCCATGGAACGTACAGGGAAATCTGCGAGGAGGAGCGCGCTACCTAAGGGAGCAGCTTGACCGTTTCGGTTCGTGGGAGCTCGCGCTCGCCGCGTATAATGCTGGACCTGGCAACGTGCAGAAATTTGGCGGTCTCCCGCCGTTCAGCGAAACCCGCACATACGTTCGAACGATCATGGCGACGCTCGATGGTCGAGCAATCTTCCGATCGACCCCGGTTTCGATGTTGGCTGCCAATCCGTTCCGGAGAGTTCAGTTGGCCCTGTTCTCCCCGGCGTCACAAATCCCAGAAAACTGAAAAACCTACGCTCCATGCGTAGTAAAGAGCGATCACCAGGATCACGGGAGCGCCCTTAAGGTAATTGACTTGCCAACGGATCAATGACTTGGGGAGGAGCAGTGCTTTCTCACTCCAGCTCGATGTTGCGACGCGCCAACGGCCACTTAGCAATTCGTCGGCCGTGACCGCGATTGCCAGCGCGGCGCAGATTAGCGCCATGCAACCGACGCCGATATACAGCGACGTCCAAGCTATGAGCACTTCGTGTTTCATGCGCTGTCAAACTCCGGGAAAGGCTGCCGCAAGGAAAAACTTCCACTTGGGTTTGGTTTCCCCCGGTGCACGTAAATGGTCGCTACCATTCCACTTGCTCAACCGGCAACTCGCCGTACTCCCTATGATGCACGCTGAGTCCACCCCGAGAGTCCGCTCGGCGGATCCCGGCCAGGCTCAAGGTCCCAAAGCCGACCTTCAGGCTTGCGACTGGCGTCGGCGTTTGGCGAAGGCGGTGACGAAGCTTTCCCACATACGCAGCCATTCCTTCTCGGTCCGCCTGCGATCGATGTCGGGACATCCGCGGCGGAATTCGCCAGCCATCATGTCGACATCCCACGGGGCGCCCTTGTCCCGGCCGATGGCGAGAAAGGCCGCCTCGCGGGAGCCGTACTGCAGGCTTCCCGCGGGAAAGGCCAGCAGGTCCGCCGCAGGCTTCTGCACCGCCCTGCCCTCCCCCGAAGCTGCGTCCGAGTGCCCGGCAACTGGTTTCTTCCTGCGCGGTTCGACGCCCACGAGCCGCAGGTGCGCGCCCACGAGCTTCTTCTCGAGCGGCGCCGGCGACGGGTAGAGCAAGACCTTTCGGCCCGAGACATCGACGTTGGCGTTGGGATAGACCGACGAGACGAGTTGCATGGTCTCGCGGACGGTCTGTCGGAAGCGTTTGCTGTCGGCGGCATTACCCAGGTGCTTCGCGAGCTGGTCCCAGGAGATGGCCTGCCCCCTTTCGGCGCTCACCCGCGGCAGACGGTAGGCAAGATATGTATACAGATCGAGCGCCGTCGGCGTCCCCTTGAGCTCGCGGATCGCGACCTCGTTGAGCGGGACCGCATGTTCGACCAGATGCTGGTAGAACACCTCCGACATACGGATCTCGCGAGCGAAGGCGCCGTCCTTGTCGAGCGATCCGGCGTATTCATTCGAAATCTTCACGTCGCGGACCGCAAACGCGTTCTGGTCCGCGTCGGCCCCGTCCCAGCGAATCTGCCATTCACAGGCGAGCAACCGGTCCACCTGCTGTTTCATCAGATTGGCGGTGCCGCGGGGCCCATAGGAAATCGTCTGGTAACCGAGACGGCGCATCCAGTCGGTGAAATTACGCCCTAGAAACACATCGCGCGATCGCTGCTGCACCGCCTGCGAGAGAATGTAGATCAGCGCGACGCGGGGATAGGAGCCGAACGGCACGCCGAGGCTCTTCATCACCCGCTTCCCATCGATCTCCTGCAGTACCGGCCGGGGATTGATCGCGAGAGCGTACCGGCCATCCTCGCGAATGATCGGTTCAAACTCGTCCTTGGGGCGCTTGGTCGGCAGTGACATTGCGCAAAGCGCCGAATGAAGGAAAGCCGGGACAGGTTCCTCGTCCTGCACGCGTAGGAAAGCATCCAACGTCAACTGGCTGCCCGCCTGCTCGGCCAGTCCGCGCACTTCTTCCTCGCCGCCGGAAAGCATGGCAAGCGCGTATTGGTGGCCTAGCGGTGCGCGATCATCTTGTCTCATCGTCCCCTTCCCCGTCTTGCCGGGTGATGTCTTGTCCCGGAATGGACAACAGGGTTCGTGGCCCAAATCAACCCTTTTGGCGATTTTGGAGGGTTTTCCAGTCGAAAACCTGCAAAATCACCGATGATCTCCGGTCCCTTCCGCACACCAGCGGCTCCAAAACCAAAAAATCCAAATAAAACCGATTCGCGAATCGGATTCGTAGAAGGAGATTCTGTTATAGTAGGTATGTGCTCCGACATCATCGGTTTGGCCGCACCGAGATCATAGCAAAAGCGCACCAAGGCCATCGGTCGCGCTCGCTGATCATCGGTTGTTGTCCACAGCACCCCCTATCCGGCCAAGTTGCTGGCCTAGAATGACCTCAACGGCACGAAGATCATCGGTTCTGGGCGCGCTTCCGATCGCGAGGGAGCGAAAAGGGCTCCGAGATCATCGGTCCTCTTGGAAGTTTTGGGGCCAAATCATTGATGAAAGCTTCAACTATCGCTATTCCGGTCGCCAAACTTCCAACGAGGACCTCACATGGCGATCCAGATTTCGACCGATGGGCTCGAAGCCAGCACAGCAACCGATGATCTCCGTTCCCTTCACCGCAAATCGCTGGCGATCCTTAAGCGGTTGCAGACCCACGCCATGGATCCTGAGACTGGAGAGAAGGCTGGACCCACCTTCCCCATTTCCAAGGCCGCCGAGCTTGTCGATCGGACTGCCTCGGCCATCCGCGAGGCCGAACGCGACGGCAGGCTGCCTGAGCGCGGTCGCACCCCATCGGGTCATCGCCTGCCCTATAACCTCACCGAACTCGACCATATGCGCAAGGTTTTTGGGACTCGTCGCTGGCGCGATACGGCCGACACGCCGGCGATCATCTCGGTGTCGAACTTCAAGGGCGGCGTCGGCAAATCGACGATTGCGGTCCATCTCGCGCAGCACTTCGCGATCAAGGGGTATCGCACCCTGCTCGTCGATTGCGACAGCCAGGCGAGTTCTACGATGATGTTCGGCTACCGCCCCGACATCGATCTCACCGAGAACGATACGCTCTACGGGCACTTCCACGACCCTGAATTGCTCGGTGTCCGCTCAATTATCCGCAAGACGCATTTCCACGGCCTGGATCTCATCCCGTCGAACCTGAAGCTCTACAACCTCGAGTACGAGATTGCCGCTCACTTGGCTCAGACACGCAGCTTCGACGTGATCGACCTCATTTCGCAAGCGATTGACGAGGTGGTCCACGACTACGATGTCGTCATCATGGACCCGCCGCCAGCGCTTGGCATGGTGTCCATGGCGGTGTTGCAGGCGGCCAATGCCATGGTCATTCCGATGCCGCCCAGCGTCATCGACTTCTCCTCGACCGTATCGTTCGTCGACATGGCCCGGACCACCATGGAGCAGCTCGAACAGCTTGGGGGGAGGGCGCGCCCGGCGTACAATTTCATCCGCGTGGTGGCGAGCCGGGTGGACGAGAACAAGTCGATGCACCGCGAGCTGCTGGCGATGATGCGCGACGTGTTCGGCGGCTCGCTTCTCACCTCAATCATGCCGACCAGCGCAGAGATCGATAACGCCAGTTCGAGGCTCAAGACGGTGTTTGAACTCGACCGGCCCGTAACATCGCGCGATGTTCACGTGCGCTGCCTTAAGTATCTGAACGCCGTGTGCGAAGAGATCGAAACTGACGTCGTCGCGTCTTGGAGTAGGAGGCAAGGGGAGGGCGGATCATGAAATTGCCACGTGGCAATTGTCGGTTTTCCTCGCGTAGAATCAGAGAGATATGCATTTTCACGCCGGCGTCGGAGGCCACGCGGGGGCGCGCAGATCGCGCGGGCCAAGCGACCCCTGCCGGTGAAATTGCCACGTGGCAATTTCGCTCCGGAACGCAGGAAATAAGGAAGGGTTTGAACCATGGCTAACGGCAACAAAGGCTTCAGTTCGCTGCTTACGGATTCACTTGATGAAGACCTGACAGATGATGAGGCCGCGCCGGCGCGGAGCGTCATGGCGAGCCGCAGCGAGGCGCTCAACCGCTTGGCCTCGGGCAAGGTCGTGACCGACCGGACAGAGTTCGTCGACCCGGCCCGTTGCAGGCCCTGGCGCCTGCACAACCGCGACCTTGACCATCTCACGGAGGAAAGCTGCCGCGACCTCATCGACGCATTCCTCTCGGCCAAGAAGCAGCGAATCCCCGCCATCGTGCGGCGCCTGCGCGATGATCCTGATTTCGACTACGAGATCATAGCGGGCGTGCGCCGCTGGTGGACGGTGCGCTGGCTGCGCGAACACAATCACCCTGAGTTCGAATATCTCGTCACTGTTCAGCAGCTCACGGACGAGGAAGCCTTCCGGGTTTCTGATGTTGAGAACCGGTCCCGCAAGGACATCACCGACTGGGAGCGCGCCCATGAGTACGAAACCGCGCTGGCGGAGTTCTACGAAGGCTCGCTCGCGCAAATGGCCGAGCATCTCAACATTTCTTCCTCTTGGCTAAATCGCATGCTCAACGTTGCCCGGTTGCCCGCGCCGCTGGTTGAGGCGTTCGCCGATCGGCACGATATTACGGTGCGAATAGCGCGCGATCTGAAGCCCTTGGTGAAGGACGCACGCGCGCGCCAGAGCATGGAAGAGGAAGCGCAAGTGATCGTATCGGCACGGGCGGCCGGTGAAGATGCGCTGTCGGGTCCGGAAACGGCCAAGCGTCTGCTGCGCGCCACCACGGCCCCGGCCAGTCGGTCCGCGAAGGCGAATACGACATTGCTCAAAGCCAAGACGGGGAAGCCGATGCTCACGGTCACGCGTCCTGCACGAGGCGAGGGAGTGACGATCAAGGTGCATCCCGGCTCGGGCGCGTCCAAGAGCGAGCTCATGAGCGCGATCGAAAAGCTCCTCGCGTAGGGGTCACGTTTAACCCTTCTCGAGGAGCCGGTCGATCGCTTCCATCTCGCGGTCAAAAGCGCAGAGGACGGCGTCCAGACCGGGCGAGGGCGGGGGAGGGGAGGGTGGCCGACCCCGCGGTGCCGCAAGAATCCCGAGTGCGATCCCGGCCTCGCTTGTGATGTAGACCCGCCAGCTCGTGCGTCCCGAGACTTCCACGAAGAGTCCGCGCTCGGCGGCGCGGGCCAGCAGCTTGCCCGCACCCGATACCGTCATGCCCAGGCGATTACTGACGCCGCGGGCCGAGACGGCCGGCGTGGTCAGGGCAAGCTTCCCGAGGTCCTCAAGCTGCCCCGGCCGCAACTCTCCGGCAATGACGGCGGCAAAGTCCCGGCGCCATTTTTCGAGCCGGTCGAGGCGTGCAAGCCCATCTTCGCAATTCTCCCGTATCGTCTTCAGGAGGCGCCGCAATTGCGCGACCCGCGGGCCATGCAACGTACGCAGTGCCGGGTCGCCGAGCGCGAGCGAGGGCAAGGGGGAGCTAGTCAGACCCATGCGCGCACAGAGTGCCGGAAACGCGAGCCAGACATTGATCGTCGCATCCCTTCTCGACCAGAGATCGAGCACGCCGAGCGCGCGGAGGAGCGTGGGAGCCGAACTCCAGCCCTCGGGCTCTTCGAAACTGAAGGGCAGGGCCTCGCGCCAGTGATGTTCGGAGCGATCGCCGAGGGATCGCAGCCACCCGGAGTAGGTGGCGAACGGCTCACCCATTGTAGCAACCGGTGGGCGATGGGGAATGGGAAGGCCCACGAGGGCAGAAAAAACATCGATTTCATCGATTTCGAAGCGCTGCAGCCGGAGCGCTGTTGCATAGCCCGCCCAACTCGCCCGGATCCGCCATGCCGAAGCTACCGAACTCGCGGAAATCCGCGCATCAAGCGCTCCGATGGCCGCCATTGTATCGCCCAGCACGGCAACCAGATCCGATGTCCAGGGGAGGGCGGTGAACGGGCGGACCGGCCGAGTCATAACCCAATAATAGACTGAAACACGCATTTCAGTCTACCCGCCTCGACGCTCAGTGTTGATAATGTCTGCTTATCAACACCCTATACAATAGAATGTCGCCGCGCTAATCCTCGTCGCCATGAACGCCGATGCCCCTGAACCTCCGGCACAGCCGTCGCCAGCGGCCGCGTTGCCCGTTCCTTTCCCCGATCCTTTCGTGGCGGAAGTCGTCGAGGACGTGCGCGATCTTGTCGGCGCTGGCGTCCGCCTCGATGCTGAACTGGTGTCGGCCGCGGTGCGGGGCTGGTCGGACAATACCCGCCGCGCCTTCCGCTCGGACCTGACGGTATGGGGCGATTGGTGTCGCCGCCATGGCGTCGTCCCGGCGCGGGCGACGCCAAGCCATGTAGCGGCCTTTATCCGAGCGCTGTCGGGCATCGACCCCTCGGCCGAAGAAATCCGCGCGATGGCGACGATCGAACGCTATGTCTCTTACATTGGCCGGGCCTATCGCTTGGCCGGGCTTCCCGATCCGACAAGCGGGGAATTGATAACCTTCGAGAAGAAGGCGGCGCGCAAGAAGCGGGGGGTTCGCCAGCGCCAGGCCCGTGCGATCCGCTTCAAGGGCGATATTGCCGATTTCGACAGCCCGGCCTCCGGCGTGTGCCTCGCCCATTTGCTGAAGGCGGTCCGGCGCGATGAGATGGGCCTGCGAGACGAGGCGTTGATGCGTGTCGCCTATGACGTGGCCGCGCGCCGCTCGGAGGTGGTGGCGATCGACGTCGACCATATCCACGGACCGGATGCACAAGGGGCAGGGGCCTTGTTCATCCCGTCGAGCAAGACCGATCAGGAAGGCGAGGGGGCCTGGGGCTACCTGTCCCCTGCGACGATGAAGGCGATCGCGCGGTGGCGCGAGGCGGCGCGTATCGATAAGGGGCCGCTGTTCCGCCGCATCGAAACCCACTTTGACGGCTCGATCGCGGCGATCGGGACCAAGCGGCTGCATCCCAACAGCATCAACCTCATCTACAAACGGCTCGTGCAGCGCGCGTTCGACAAGAAGTTGCTCGGCCCCATGAGCGAAGCGGAAGTGGCGCGCTGGGTTGCGGCCGTGTCGAGCCATTCGCTCCGCGTTGGCGTGGCGCAGGACAATTTCGCCGCGCGCGAGCCCTTACCCGCGATTATGCAGGCATACCGCTGGCGCGATCCCAAGACGGTGCTGCGCTATGGCGCGCAGCTCGCCGTGAAAAGCGGCGCGGCGGCTCGCATGGCGGCGCGGGTCAACGAAAGTTAGGAGGCGCGCCCCGCGGCGTCTTCAACGGTGGTTGCTTTGTCGATGTGGGGGCGGCCTATCCGACGATGACTGATCCATTGCCGTGCCCGTGGAAAAATTGACATCAAACATATGAATACATATACATATGAATTATTCAGTCTGATGAAAGTCTCTCAATGGCCCATTCGCACGCAGAACATGGTCACGACCACGACCACGATCATTCGCACACGCCGACTATAACCAGCGACAACGAACGGAAGGTTCTCTTATCGTTCGGCCTGATCTTCACGTTCATGGTCGTCGAAGTCGTAGGCGGCCTGCTCTCGGGCTCGCTCGCCTTGCTGGCGGACGCCGGGCATATGATGACCGACGCTGCGGCGCTCGCGCTCGCCTATGCGGCGTTTCGCTTTGGGCAGCGCGCCGCCGATTCGAAGCGCACCTTCGGCTATCTACGATTTGAGGTGGTCGCCGGCTTCGTCAACGCCGTCACCTTGTTCGCAATCGTGGGCTGGATCGTCTATGAGGCCTGGGAACGCTTTCAGGAGCCGCAACCGATCCTCGCAGGACCGATGTTCGGCGTCGCAGTCGCGGGATTGCTGGTCAACATCCTCGTATTCTGGATTCTGACGCGCGGCGACAGCGAGCATGTCAACATCAAGGGTGCGGCGCTGCACGTCCTGGGCGACTTGCTTGGCTCGGTCGGCGCCGTGGGGGCTGCGATCGTGATCTATTTGACGGGCTGGACGCCGATCGACCCGATCCTGTCGGTCCTCGTTTCGCTGCTGGTCCTGCGGAGCGCATGGAAGCTGGCCGCCAGATCGCTGCACATCCTGCTCGAAGGTGCGCCCGATGGTGCCGCGCCGGAGAAAATCGAGCGTCATTTGCTGGAGCATGTGCCGGGCGTGGCTGCGGTTGGCCATATCCATGTGTGGTCGATCACGTCGGGCCGCACGCTGGCGACGATGCACGTCCGGCCCACGAACGACGCCGAGGCCCGCATGGTCGTGCGCGCAGTCGAGCGCGAGTTGGAGAGCCATTTCGAGATCGAGCACGCCACCGTGGCTGTCGACTGGAACGAGGAAGGCGAGACGTGCAGTCTGGCGCCCGGCGGCAGGCTGAATCAAAAGCATGAGCACGGATCGGCTTGTCACGCACATGCCCATTGAAGTCTGCTCAACCCGCGACCGATCTATTGAGGGATCGGGGGTGCCGGTTCTCCAATCGGCACCGCGCATGACATGGACCTGAGCCGTGCAATGGTCTTCATGAGATGATATATGTGAACATATCGTGATATGTTCCATTATCGGGTGGCGGGTCTATGAACACAGACGACGTTTCGGACTTTCAGTCGAGCACACAGCGGGTCGCCATTCTGGCCGAAACCTTTCGCTTGCTCGGCGACCCGTCCCGCCTGCGCATTCTGCTGTTCTGCTTGCAAAGTCCCAAGGCGGTGGGGGACATCGCAAAATCCCTCAATCTCTCTCAGACGCTGGTGAGCCATCATCTTCGTCTGTTGCGCGGTGCCCGCCTCGTTCGCAGCGAACGGCAGGCCAAGAAGGTTTTTTATGAGGTGGCCGACGAGCATGTGAGCACCATGCTCGTCGATATGCTCAGCCATATAGATGAAGATCACGCCGACGACTGATCGAACGGTGGCTGTTGATGACTGTCAAAAGGATAGCCCTCCAGGATCGGTCGATCCTGGAGGGCTAGTCAATGTCGGGCTGCACGAGCAAGGCGGTGCTGGTCGGGGGGCTACTTGCTCCGATCGGCAAGCCATTTCTGCATCATCGCGATCTCGCCTTCCTGAGCGGTAATGACATCCTGCGCCAGTTTGCGAACCTTGGGGTCTTTCCCGTGTTCGAGAGCGACCTTGGCCATATCAATGGCGCCCTGGTGGTGCGGGATCATGCCGCGCATGAAATCGACGTCGGCATCGCCGGTGAACTCGATCTCCATATCGGCGTGCATCTTGTCGTTCGCCGTCTGATAATCGCGGATAACCGGGTTATCTGAATATTCCGGGCTTCCATGCCCGCCATGAGCGCTTTGCATCAGTGTTACTCCATTCGCCTGCGGGCCGATTCCAGATTGTGCGTAAGCGAGAACGCCGACGGCCAGGAGCGCGCCCGCAATGAATATAGGCGTCAGCTTGTTCATGATCGTCTCTCAGGCCTGTTCAATGGCTCGCGCGGGATAACCGTCTGCCGCGAGCGCGGCTTCGATGGCCTGCGCGGTGGCCACGCTATCGACCGTGACTTTCTTGGCCGCGATATCCACTTCGACCTTCGCATTCGGGTCGATCGCCGCGACAGCCTGCGTGATATGCTTGACGCACGAACCACAGCTCATGTTTTCGACGTGAAACTGCATTGAAAATCTCCATTGTTTCTAACGACGAATCACAAGCTAACCTTTCCCATCGTTGGAAGGTCAAGGCCGGTCTCACGGTCTTTATCATGAAGGAGATTGCACCTTCCGGCGTTGCGCCGTGATTGGGAGCGAATTTTGATCTCATTGTCGTGGCTGCGAGGCCCTTACCTGAGGGCACCCTATCTTTGCTCTTGACCTTCCCACGATTGGAACCTGCATTTTGATGCAAGTTCCAATCATGAAGCGTGGAGTATCGAGCAATGCTAGCCGCGAAAATCCAAGGAGATTCAACGAATCTCGCCGATTCGGCGTTCAGCTTGCCGATTGAGGGTATGACTTGCGCGTCGTGCGTAGCGCGCATCGAACGTTCGCTGAACAAGGTCGAAGGCGTTCAGTCCGTTAACGTCAATCTGGCGACGGAACGCGCCGACATTCAGGCCAGCGGTTTCGTCGATCGGAAGGCGCTGGTGCAGGCGGTCGAGGACGCCGGTTACAGCGTGCCGTCCGCGAGCGTCGAGTTGGCGGTGGAAGGGATGACCTGTGCATCCTGTGTCGGGCGTGTGGAACGGGCGATAAAAGCCATCCCCGGCGTCACCGAGGCCACCGTCAATCTGGCGATGGAGCGCGCGAGCGTGCGCGGCGCAGCCGATTTACAGGCGCTCATCGCCACGATCGCGAGCGCGGGATATACCGCGCGCCCGATCGAGGCGAGCGCAACGGGCGACGAGGAAACGGCCGAGCGCAAGGATGCCGAGCGCCGGGATCTCAAGCGGGACTTCACCATCGCCGCGGCGCTCGCCCTGCCGGTGTTTCTGCTCGAAATGGGCAGTCACGTCATTCCCGGCGCGCACGAACTGATCGGCCGGACGATCGGCATTCAGACGAGCTGGTATATTCAATTCGTCCTGACGACGCTGGTGCTCGCATTCCCCGGCATTCGTTTCTACGAGAAGGGCCTGCCCGCACTGGTGCGGCTCGCGCCCGACATGAACTCGCTAGTCGCGGTGGGCACGCTTGCCGCCTATGTCTATTCGCTGGTCGCCACCTTCGCTCCCGGCCTGCTGCCGGTGGGGACGGTCAACGTCTATTATGAAGCGGCGGCCGTCATCATCGCTCTGATCCTGCTGGGTCGCTATCTGGAAGCCCGCGCAAAGGGTCGAACGTCCGAGGCGATCAAGCGCCTCGTCGGGTTGCAGGCCAAGACGGCCCGCGTCCGTCGCGATGGCGCATTGGTGGAGGTTTCCATCAACGAAGTCGTCACCGGCGACATCATCGAGGTGCGTCCCGGCGAGCGTATTCCCGTCGATGGCGAAGTCACGGAAGGGGATAGCTACGTCGATGAGTCGATGATTACCGGCGAGCCGATCCCGGTCGCCAAGGTCGAAGGGGCAACGCTCGTCGGCGGAACCGTCAATCAAAAGGGCGCCTTGGCCTTCCGCGCAACCGCTGTCGGCCAGGCCACGATGCTGTCGCAGATCATTCGCATGGTCGAGCAGGCGCAAGGATCAAAGCTGCCGATCCAGGCGCTGGTGGACAAGGTGACGATGTGGTTCGTCCCCGCCGTGTTCGCGGTGGCGGCGCTGACTTTCGCCGCCTGGCTGTGGTTCGGCCCGTCGCCCGCCCTGACCTTCGCTCTGGTCAATGCAGTGGCGGTGCTCATCATCGCCTGCCCATGCGCCATGGGCCTTGCGACGCCAACAGCGATCATGGTGGGCACCGGGCGCGGCGCCGAACTGGGCATCCTGTTCCGCAAGGGGGAAGCTCTCCAGCTTCTCAAGGATGCCAGGGTCGTTGCCGTCGACAAGACCGGAACACTGACGGAGGGCCGCCCTGCGCTCACCGATCTTCAAGTTATGGATGAGTTCGACCGGACCAAGGTGCTGGGTCTGGTCGCCGCTGTCGAGGACAAGTCTGAGCATCCGATTGCCAGTGCGATCGTGGACGCGGCCAAGTCCGAAGGCATCGCATTGCCCGCGATCGACGACTTTGAATCCATCACTGGCTTTGGGGTCAAGGCGGTCGCTGGGAGAGAACTGGTCCAGATTGGCGCCGATCGCTACATGCGCGAGCTGGGGCTGGATGTCGGCGCTTTCGCCGCAACGGCTGAGCGGTTGGGCCAGGAAGGCAAGTCGCCGCTCTATGCCGCTATTGGCGGCCGCCTCGCGGCGATCGTCGCCGTGGCCGATCCGATCAAGGACACCACGCCCGCCGCCATCGCGGCACTGCACGCTTTGGGCCTCAAGGTCGCGATGATTACGGGCGATAACCGCATGACGGCGGAGGCCATCGCCCGCCAGCTCGGTATCGACGAAGTGATTGCCGAAGTGCTGCCCGATGGGAAGGTGGAGGCCATCGCCCGGCTCAAGGCGGAGCATGGCCGGGTCGCCTTCGTCGGCGATGGGATCAACGACGCGCCCGCCCTGGCGGCGGCCGACGTTGGCCTTGCCGTCGGCACTGGCACGGACATCGCGATCGAGGCGGCCGATGTTGTGCTCATGTCCGGTCATCTGAATGGCGTGGCGACGGCCATCGCGCTGTCGCGCGCGACGATCGGTAACATTCGCCAGAACCTGTTTTGGGCGTTCGCCTATAACACGGCGCTAATTCCGGTCGCTGCGGGCGCTCTCTATCCTGGCTGGGGCATCCTGTTGTCGCCGGTGTTCGCTGCGGGTGCTATGGCGATGTCGAGCATTTTTGTTCTGGGTAACTCGCTGCGCCTGCGCGGATTCCAGCCCCCTGAAAGGGCAATACCGATGGCACAGCATGGTTAAGGCACGAGAAGCATCATGAATATCGGACAAGCATCCAAGGCATCGGGCGTCTCTGCCAAGATGATCCGCTATTATGAGCAGACCGGCCTCATTCCGAAAGCCGATCGCAAGGATTCCGGCTATCGCGACTACTCGCCATCGGATGTCCATATGCTGCGGTTCATCCGGCGGGCGCGTGATCTCGGTTTCTCGGTCGCGGAGATCAATGAACTGCTGAGCCTCTGGCGGGACAAATCCCGCCAGAGCGCCGACGTGAAGCGGATCGCTCAGGCGCATATTGCCCAGCTCCAGGAGCGGATCGAAAGCCTCGAACAGATGACCGCCACGCTCGGGACACTGGTGGATTGCTGCGCGGGTGATGACCGGCCCGACTGTCCCATCCTCGCCGATCTGGAAGAACCCAGCGGCGAGCAGGATGTGCCAAGCCCGGCTACGGTAGGAACAGGGCGGCTTCGCCATCGCCCCTGAATGAATCAGGTTCCAAGCGGCGCTGTGTGATGCACCATCGTTCCCATCAGGAAGGAGCGGCCGCGCATGGCAACGCGTGTGAGTGAGAACTAGAAATCAGCTCCCGTCCTCGTCAATGGTGCCCGCGCCGTTGATGATGGCGGCGACGTTCGTGCCGTGGTCGGTCATGCCGGTCATAACGTCGTTCGTGGCGATCGTAACCATAACGCCGGTCGTAGCCACGATACCGCTGATCGTAGTAGCGGCCGTAGGAAGGCGCGACGTGGCCGCTGTTGCCGTGACGGCTTACGCTGCGTTCATGACTGCCGCGATCGCCATGATGCTGAGCCATCGCGACCGAAGGCGTCATGGCCGCAAGCGCGGCAGCGCCAAGTATCATCAGAAATTTCATTCTACCTCTCCTGGGCATCGAAAAGCCCAACGGAGCCAATTTGAAGAACGGCAATTGAACTCGCGGTGAATAGACGATTCATCGCTGCGGATCGCGCAGCAACGGCAGCATACGGTGAAGAACCTCGTCCTTGTCGAGGTAATGGTGTTTAAGCGCCCCAAGGACATGCAACCCTAGAACGACATAGATCGCCTTCACCATTGCCTTGTGAAGGCCACCCAGCGTCTCGGACAGTTCTTCCCCTTGCGGCACTGGTAAATTGGGGCCGGGGAGCGCACCGAAAAGTGGTGTTTCAGGGGAGCCGCCTGCCGAAGCTGCCGCCCACCCAAGGAGAGGTGCACCCATCATCAAAACATAGAACAGGATATGCGTGCCGCGCGCAATGATGCGTTCCCATGTCGTCATATTATCTGGAAAGGGGGGCCAGGGATGGGCGATGCGCCAGCCAAGCCGGACAAGGCTCAGCAACAGGACGGTGATTCCAACCGATTTGTGAAGCTGGTAATAGTCCAGCTTTTCGTTCGGGGCGGCTTCCTCCATCCAGCCACCGAAGGTCGCGTTGGCGAAGATCAGCACGAAGATGGTCCAGTGCAGCAGGATCGAAACCGTCGAATAGCGACTGCGTTGCTCGCGCATGGGCCTATCTCCTCTCAGGCCGGGTGCGGCTCTATAGTGACATGAACCAGCTCATCATGCACGCGCACACGTCTGGCGTAATCGTCGGGTGGCAAGGGGCGTTCCGCGACGAGCGCGACGATGGCGGCGAACTTGCCTGGCCCGACCCGCCAGATATGAAGATCCGTAATCCTGGCATCGCCGTCCTCGACCGCCTTCCGGATTTCTTCTTCAAGACTGGGATCGGCGGCGGCGTCGACGAGCACGGCCGAACTGTCGCGCAGCAGGCCCCATGACCAGCGGGCAATGACGGCCGCGCCGACGATGCCCATCGCCGCGTCCATCCAGCGCCAACCCAAATAAAGGCCGGCGAGGAGCGCGACGATGGCGAGCATGGAGGTGAGCGCGTCGGCCAGCACATGGAAATAGGCCGAGCGCAGATTGTTGTCATGCTCATGATGGGCATGACCGTGGCCGTGATGGTCATGGTGATCGAGATGATGGTCGCCGCCGAGCAGCCAGGCGCTGATGAGATTGACGATCAGGCCAAGGACCGCGATCCATATTGCTTCGGCATACGCGATGTCAGTCGGGGCAAGGAGCCGCCTCACGGATTCGACGCCGATGCCAAGCGCGATGATGGCAAGAACAAAGGCGCTGGCGAAACCGGCCAGCTCACCAACCTTGCCGGTTCCGAAGGTGAAACGTCGATCGCCCGCATGGCGCCGGGCATAGCTGTAGGCGAAGGCGGCGACACCGAGCGCACCGGCATGGGTCGCCATGTGGAAGCCGTCGGCAAGCAGCGCCATCGAGCCTGTGAGATAGCCGGCGGCGATTTCGCCAATCATCATGGCGAAAGTCAGGACGACGACGATGCGCGTGCGCCGGGCATTGTCGTCATGTGCCGCGCCAAGGAAATTGTGATCGTGCGCGAGAGCTTCGACCGATCGCGCAAGGTCCGGGCCGCGTGTCATTTGGAATAGCGCCGGATCACGGTCGCCAGTTCTGCCGCCCCCGTCGCCCGTTCGGCGTCGCCGAGACCAGGCTTTGCGACATGCTGGTCGAGATGATCAACGATGATTTCGTCCATCAGCCCGTTCACCGCGCCGCGCACTGCTGCGACGAGGTGAAGAATATCGGCGCAGGGCGCTTTCTCAGTCAGGCCGCGTTCCACGGCCGCGACTTGCCCAGCGATGCGCTTTACGCGGGCGAGGAGGTCGGAGTCGTTTCTGGAGAGGTGAGGCATAAGATACCCCCCTAGCCTATATTCAGGTATTCAACAAGGATCGGAGCGGTCTATGGTTTCACCGCAAAGCGCCATATGGGCGGCGTGCGCTGCATACCCTAAACGGTTTCTGCATCATTCCGGATGATCGTGCGTTGCTGGACCGCGAGGGATTTTCGGAATCTTGCCTGCCGAACCTTTTCAACACGCCGGTTCATCCAGTGCCGCACGAAGTTTTGATACATCCATTCGCGAGCCGTCCCCAAACGCTGCCTGTGGCGCGCGTAGAAGTCATCGGGACTGTCGAACAGCCCCAAGTCGGCGTTGATCCCCGTGCGCTGGATATAGGTGTCCTGCCCAAGCCAGTCGATCGGCGGCGACGACAGGCAATCGGTTCCGGCTCCGTAGCCGCACAGGCTGTTCGTCTCACCGGCAAATTTCGCCTGTAGCGCCTGAAGAAAGGGCCGATCCAGAATGAAGCCTTCGAGATTGATCCAGCGGCCATCATGCGCGATTTCGACCCAGCTATGAAGGATGCTGTTCGGGGCAAGGGGATAGACCAGCTCAGGGACAACGCCGCGCTGCAATCCCTTGTGGATGGTAAATCCGTGCAGGCGACACGGAATCTTCAGCGCCCGCAAAAGCGCCATCAACAAGGTTCCCTTGGTGTTGCACTGACCATAACCGTCCTTGAGAACCTTCGATGCGGGAATGTCATCGGACCTGTTGTAGCCGAAGGCGGTTTCGTCACGGACAAAAGCGTAAGCCTGTCCGATTCTTTCGAACGGGGTCAATGCACACCAACCCCGCGCCGCCAGGAGATCGCGGATGATTGGCGAGGCAAAGTCCAGCAAAGGCGTTTGTCGCAAGTATCGTTTGTCCATATCGCTCGCCTTCCTTCGGCGAGGGTTGCTGGAACGATTACGGCCTGTAGTAGCTATAGGGTCAAGGGCTTATTTGATTTTCCATCAGGGGGCAGGAAAGCGGGACGGTTTGTGCGCCTGATAGGGGCTATGACACGAAAGTACGCTGCGCGTACGCCAGACGTGAACGATAGGCGAACACGTGGCCGCGTCATGCAGCGAGCAACGATGCGGGTGTGCGTAGCGGCCTAAGCCGGCCGGCGGGAGGGCGCTCGTCGGTGTTCCATCGATAGTCGCCGGTGAGTGAGATATGCTCCCACCCGAGCGGTGCGATGTGGCGGGCGGCTTCAGGCGGCACCGCCATGCCGGCGATAGCTTGTTCGAGATAGCGGGTGTTCCACAGAATGATGGCGGCGACGAGCAGGTTGAGCCCGGAGGCGCGGTAGGTCTGATTTTCGAACCGGCGGTCGCGCAGTTCGCCGAGCTGGTTGAAGAACAGGGCTCGCGCGAGAGCGTTGCGCGCCTCTCCCTTGTTGAGCCCGGCCTGGGCACGCCGGCGCAGGTCGATGTCGCGCAACCAGTCGAGCATGAAGATCGAGCGTTCGATCCGACCGACATCGCGCAACGCGAGGGCAAGGCCGTTCTGGCGTGGATAGGCGGACAACCGGCGCAGCATCGCGGAGGCGGTGACGGTGCCGCTGCGGATCGAGGTGACGAGCCGGAGCAGTTCGTCCCAATGGTCAGCGACGTGGCCGACCGCGACCGGATCGCCGGTCAGTCCGGCGAGCAGCGCCCCGGCATCCTGCTGCGGCAGCAGATGCAGGCGCCGTTCCTTCAGATCCCGCAAACGCGGCGCGAAGCGGTAGCCGAAGAACGGCATGAGGCCAAATACATGGTCGGAGGCCCCGCCGGTATCGGTGTAATGTTCTTCGATCGACAGACCGGTGGCATGGTAGAGCAGCCCGTCAAGGACATAGGGCGCCTCGCCTGCTGTCGCCGCGATCACCCTGCTCGCGAACGGGTCATATTGATCCGAAATGTGGGTGTAGAAGCTGACGCCGGGTTCGTTGCCGTTACGCGCGTTGATGACACCGATCGCAGCCCCGCGCCCGCCGGCGTGAAAGAGCTGGCCATCGCTCGACGACGTGGTGCCGTCGCCCCACAGGCTGCTTAGCGGCAGGGCGCGATGCGCGTCGATCAGTCGCGCCAGCGCTGCGCCATAGGCGCTCTCGCTGACGTGCCAGTCATGCAGATGTGCGAGCTGGCGCAGGGTGGCCGCCTGGCAGGTATCCGCCATGCGCGTCAGGCCGAGATTGATGCCGTCCGCCAGGATCACGGTGAGAAGCGCGTTACGATCATCGGCCGGTCGACCGGAGCGTCGATGAGTGAAGCATTCGGAAAAGCCGGTCCAGCCATCGACCTCCAGCAACAGATCGGTGATCTTCACACGCGGCAGGCGGTCGTAGACCATGCGCCGCACGTCCTCCGCATCGGGCAGGGTCATGGCCTTGAGCGGCGAGATGACGAGCCCGCCGGCGTCGAGCCGTACCTGAGGCAGTTCCCCCTGCCGGGCAAGCGCCGTGACTTGTTCGATCGCGGTATCGAGGCGGGCGCGGCGACCGGCAATGAAGGTATCGAAGTCGGTGTCGATCGCCAACGGCAACGGCCCGCGATCGCGTAGCGCCGCGAATGTGGCGGGCGGCAGGAGGTAGCTGTCGAAAGCACGATACTGGCGGCTTTCCTCCACCCATATGTCGCCGGCACGCAGCCGGTCGCGCAACTGGGTGAGAGCGCACAGTTCATAGGCTGCGCGGACGACCTGCCCGTCGCGCAGCACAAAAGGCCGCCACGATGGCGGCACGAAGCGAAGCGGTGGATTGTCGGGTAGGCGCCGCCTGCCGGTCCGATAGACATCGCCGACGACCCGGACCGCATCGAGCAGCCCTTGCACCGGGCCAGCACCCTGGAAGGTGAAGGCGTTGAGGAACGGCCCAATCACCGGGCGCAGCGAACGATGCCGGTCGATCAGCTCGGCGGTACGGTCGGTCGTCTCCGGTGCGACCAGTATCTCCGCCTCCCCGACTGCTGTCCTCAGTTTCTCCCAGTCGATCGCCATCGCGGCAAGCGAGTCCAGCCCTTGCGCTCGTGCATCGATCAGGAGGCGGCAGGAGCCAGTGAGCAGGCGCAACTGTGTTTGGAGCGCGCGGATCGTACCCAGCGCCTTGTCCCGCGTCCGGTTCTCGGCGCGCCGCATCATGCTGCCGAGCAGCTTGTCCATCATCGTCAGCACCGCATCGGCGAGGCTCTCGCGAAGCCGCAGCGCGGCCGCTGCCAGGACGGCATGACGGCGCTGGTCGGGCAGTTCCGCCAGATGCTGCGGCGTGATCCGCACGGCTTCGTCGGCGATGCGGTCGAAGGCCGCGGTGGGGATCGTCGCAGCTCGCGCCGGGGCCAGTCCGATCGCCCGGACATGATCCAGTCGTTCAAGCAGGCGCATGACGTTGCGCGGTGCCGGCGACAGCGGCGGGTTGCGCAGCCACGACAGCCACGTCGCACCCCGGTCGCCAC
>NVWP01000062.1 GCA_002733705.1 Henriciella sp.
GGGTTCACGTGCCCTCGCGCGGGTGCTTTCAGCTTGCGCTGGCACGTCCCTCCCGCATCACCCCGCCGGGCATTCGTGTCTTCATGTCGAATCTCACCCAGCCGGCCGCATCCAACGCCGCGTCCGCTATCGGTGAGGACGCCACACGTCTGCCCTACGGAACCCGTTTTCTTCAGGGTCTGGTCTCGGCTAACTGCGTGGGCGGTATACAGGCGACCAATGCGCGCCGCTGGGGTGTCCTGATCTCGCGTAATCCGGTCACGGGCGAAAGCGAGGTGATCGCACGGTCCATAGAGGATCTCGTTCGCCGGGCCGACCGCGACCACTTCAACCCGGTTCTGCTGCCGAATGACGCGATTGCGTGCTACGATTCGCACGTCACCAATGTGCGTGATGTGATCGCCACCGTCTCTGAAGCCGCCTCTCCTGTCCTCAATGCGATGCTCATCGGAGGGCTGGCGAAATGACAATGAAATGGAGCTTTCTGCGTGGCGGCCCTCGTGCCGGCCGTCTGTTGCGCTATGCGGCTGTCCTCTGCATGGGCTGGGCCGTCATCCTGGCGCTGGCTGTGGCATTCTACATGCTTTCAGCCCGCACCTATCAAAGTGGTTTTACCCTGATCCTGCCGGGAGCCGGCCAGTCCAGCTCGGTCAATCTTGACTCTCTCGGTCAGGCCAGCAGCACCTCTTCGTCGCCATTTGGGGACCATACGCTCAGCCCGACGGAGAACTATAAGAGACTGTTCCAGTCCTACCGTCTGCGCGGCATCGTGGCGGAGCGGATGGGCCAGACCATTTCCGACACGCCGGCGCCGAGCGTCCGGCTCGCCAACCAGACCAAGCTGATGTTTGTTTCTGTCTCTGCGCCATCGCCTGAAACGGCAAAGCAGCTGGCCGACACCTGGCTTTCTGTCTTCAATGAAGAAGTCGGTGTTCTGCGCACCGAAGAACAACAGCTGCGGCAGGACGCCTATATCGCGGCAATCGCCGGCTTTGAGCAGGCGGTCGAAGACACGCGGGCAAAGATCATCGACTTCCAGTCGCGTCATGGCCTGACATCAATCGAACAGTTCCAGGACATTGTTGCCAAGAGCGAGCAGCTGCGGACCAGTCTTGGCCTCGCTGAAACCGAAGAAATGGTGATGCAGAGCGAGATTGCCCGTCTGTCGGTCATGCTGGATCTCACACCCGATCAGGCTGCGGATATCCTGTCCCTCCTCTCGGACCCGACCTTCCAGAACATGGCGACCTCTGCAGCAGACGCCAGCTCAAAGCAGGCAGAGCTTTCCCTCATCTATGGAGAAAACCATCCGGAGATGCGCGACACCGTTGAGCAGGTTGCTGGCCTGAATGAGGGCATCCGCCAGCGCGGACGTTCCCTGATCGGCCATGAGCGGTTTCATGCGGTTCGAAAGGACTATTATACAAGCGATGACGAGCGCACATCGCTCATCTCCTCGCTTGTGAGCGCCTCTGCCTCGCTCGCCGGCGCGCAGCAGCGCAAAGCAGTGATCGCCCAGCAGCTCGCGGATATGCAGCAGCGTATCAGTGACCTCGCAGGGCCGGCCACGGAGCTCGATGCCCTCATTCGCGACCACAAAGTGGCCGAGACGGTCTTCGCTTCGGCGCTGGCGCGGCTCGACGCTAACCGGACCGATACTTTTTCATCCTATCCGTTGGTCCAGACAATCGAGGTGCCGGGACTGCCGGAAGCGGCCGCCACGCCGTCGAAGAAGTTCGTCGCGCTGGGGGCCTTTGCCACCATGTTCCTCTATGCGATCGGACTTGCCCTTCTATGGATACGTCTCCCCATCATTCGCGCGCTCCTGAAGACTTTATAGTCGCCCTGGCGCTCGCCGCGACATGGCCGGTCTATCTTGTCGGCGGGCTCTACGTCCTGGGACCTGTCCTGGGCGTAGGCCTGACCGGTCTGCTCCTCGCGCGGGTCTATCTGGCAGATTCAGACCTCAATGTTCGGGGCGTCTTTCCGGTCCCGGCGGGGGTCTGGGTCTGGGTCGTGGGCATGCTCGTCATGCTGCTGGCCCTCGAGGTCGGACATGCCAGCAACAATCTGGGGCTGGGTCAGACGATCAAGTCGACGATTGGCTGGGCAAAGGGGTGGGCCCTGCTGGCCCTGTTTCCGCTGGTCGGGGCCTGTCTGAATATCAGGCTGGAGACAATCATACGTGCTGCCGGAATCGTGGCCCTCGGATCGCTTGTTCTCACGCCCATTTTTCTCATGGCCCCAAAAGTCGGGCTGCCGGAAGTGCTGTTCGTCTCACCGCTGAAGCTTGTGGGCGGACCCGGGCCTGAATTTTTCGCGATCCAGCTCTATTCGATTGAGCCGACAGACGGATCGACGCGGCTTCGTTATTTTACGCCCTGGTCTCCGGCGGCGGGCCTTATCGGGAACATGTATCTCATCCTGGCGCTCGCGGATCGCCGCAAGGTTTGGAAATGGATCGGCATCATATCGGCCCTCTGTATCATCCTGTTTTCCAAATCGCGGCTCGCCCTCGCGGCGGCGCTGTTCATCTGGCCGCTCGTGATTGCCGTTGGTGAAAGCCGCCGGCCCTTGATGTGGCTGACGGCGGCGTGCGGTCTCTTTATGCTGACGCCCTTCGCCCAGATGATCCTCGACACAGTCGATTCCACTCTGAACTCGGTCAAATCAATGCGCGCCGACTCCACGCGGGTGCGTGAAGCGCTTGGAGACATTGCGGTCCAGCGCTGGTGGACAGAGGCGCCGATCTGGGGGCACGGCGTTGTCGAACGTGGCCCGCACTTCGTTGAGTTCATGCCTATTGGCAGCCATCACACCTGGTACGGCCTGCTTTTCGTCAAGGGAATTGTCGGGGCGCTCGCCCTGGCGGTGCCGCTCGTCTGGAGCCTGATTGAGTTTGCCCTGCTTGCCTTCGCGAAGTCGCCAGCCGGGCGTATCGCGTTCGGCATGGTCTTGCTGATGGCTTTCTATTCCATCGGCGAAAACCTCGAGATCCTCTCCTATCTGATGTGGCCGGGCCTTGTGGTTATGGGCATTGCGGCGCGGGAGGCGACGATGGCAGGCAGGGACCGGGCGGCGGCTGCCTGACAGGCTGTTTTCTTCTGCTCAATTAAAAAGGCTACCGGAGCGGACCCCGGCAGCCTTTCTCAGGGCGGTAGCTGGCTTATGCGCAGAGGGCTGGCTGTTTACCCGTCAGGAGATCCCGCCAGGCGAAGATCATCCTGTCATACTCGCAGGTCACCTTTGCGCGGGCTCTCAGGCCCCGCTGACGAAGCCCATTATCTTTCGCGGCAGCTTCAATGGCCGCCACCATGGCTGTCACATCGCCAGCAGCATGAACGAAAGCATGGTCGCTTGCCTGGTCTTTCAGTCCATCGACAGCCGATACGATGATTGGCCGCGCGGCCGCCCGTGCCTCGGAACCGACCAGTCCGAAAGCCTCCCATCTCGATGGGATTGCGACCGCATCGACGCTCTGAAGAAACGCGCGCGGTGACTTGAAGGGTGGCTCAATCGATACGTTGGCGAGCCCCTGCGAGAGACTGCGAAGCTGGGCGTCACCGTCGCCATATCCTGCAATTTTCAGGGTGGCGGTTTCGGGGCTGATTTGAGTCATCGCCTCGATCAGCAGGTCAAACCCCTTCTGCCGGTCAAAGCGCCCGAAAGCGCCGATCCGCAGAGGCCCTGGACGGTGCATGGGAAGTGCAGGGACAGAGAGGAGTTCGGTGACGTCACGCGCCTGAGGGATAACTTCGAGCTTGTGAGCTGGAACGAGCTTGTTCTTCTGAAGCCAGTGGGCCTGCTCCCTTGAAACGGCAATGACCGTGTCCACCTGGCGGTAGGCCTGGCGCAACATCGCGCGAAACCGGAAGGGATGTTCAACGCAGGCAGCCTCGAACCCTTCAGTATATGTGTGCTCAATCAGGCAGAGACGTTTGAACCGGCCGCGCAGGCGTATCTCTGCGAGTCTGGCGAGCTTGGCCCAGCTCATGGTGAAATGGACGATGGCGATATCGCTCATCGAGCGCGCGCGCGGGATCTCCTCCCGGATATCGCAATATCGATGAAGGCCCAGCTGTTGTAGCAAGGGGTCCTCAAAATTCGAGAGGGCGCGCGTTACACCGCCGACGGCCATGTCGTCGAGAAGGTGGAAAATCTGGCGGTCAGTCATGATTTCAAGCCTTTCTGAGTGCGGTCTGAAGGGACGCGCTCGCCAGCTCCGGCGCTATCCGCAGCCAGGCTGCGGCTGCAAGCGTGGTGCAGGTCTTCTGCGGTTCACGCCAGAGGATGGACGGGCTGCTGCGCAGGGCATCGCGCATAAGGTTAAGCGCCATGGAGCCGTCATTGCGGCAGACGCACCGGCGCGCCAGATAGCGGAACTGGAAGGCCTGTGCGACCGGCGTCCACTTCGCTGAGAAATCGGGGTCCAGCGCATCGATCTTCGCTCTCATCCTGTCCCAGGCTTCAAACTGCCGGATGACATTGGCCGAGAGGCCTGACTCGTTGACGCGGTAGCGTGTCAGGGAACCGCTGATCCCCTCGAATTTCCAGCCGGTCGTCAGGGCGATCCGCATCCAGCACTCGATGTCTTCGGACTGACGGAAGCTCTCATCGAAATAGCATGGATACCCCATTGTGGGGTGGGGGAAGGCAATGTCCTGAAAGACCTCCCGGCGGAAAACCGGCGCCGATCCGTTGCCGACCGGATTGCGCAGATAGATGTCGCTGGCTGAAATGTTTTTCAGTTTCGGTTTCTGAACGACGCGCATCGCCCGTCCGTCGGCGTCCATGGTGCGGGAGGCTGCGAAACTGATGCCGACACGAGGGTTCTGCTTGAGATGGCGGACATGCCGGCCGAGTTTTACCGGCTCCCACACATCATCTGAATCGAGCAGGGCGATGAACTGGCCGGACGCTTCGCGGATCCCGGTGTTGCGTGCCCCGGAGAGGCCCCGGTTTTCCTGGGAGATGATATGGATGCGCGGGTCGGTATAGGCCCGGCACAGGGTCATCGATTCGTCGGTCCCGCCATCATCAATGATGAGCAGTTCGAAATCCTCGAATGTCTGGTCGAGAACGGAGTCGATCGCCTCCTCGACATATTGGCTGGTGTTGTAGACCGGCATCACGATGGTGACTGTTGGTGCGTTGATCATTTTGCGACGAGCTCCCGAATGGTGGTTGAGGGGATGAAAAGGGCGGCAGCGCCGAGCGCTGTTAGAAGGGTGCGCCTTGGTTCACGGATGATCAGCCCCGGGTCGGTCAGGCACGCTTGAGCTAGAAAACCGGCGGCGCTGACCGGTTTGCCCATGCGCAGGGCCCGGCGGGCGAGGTAGCGATGGAAGGGGCCGTAGGCGTGACGGATGGTGTCTGGTGAGAGCTCACCGAACCGGTGCGCCCTCTGAACCATGGTCATCCAGCCAGACCGCATGGCCTTAAGGTCGGCCGACTGGCTGTCCGGGCGTGTGCGGTAGAACAGCCATTCGCGGTCGACGCCGCAAATGGTCCATTTTCCATCGAGAGCCACGCGCAGCAGCCATTCCTGATCTTCAGCGAAGTTGAGGTCAGGGCTGAAATAGCCGACCCAGGACAGGACCTCGGCTTTGCAGATGATGTTGGACGTCGAGCAGACAGGATTTTCGCCGAGCAGGTGCCCGGCGGTCAGCTGGGATACATGATCGCTCAGCCGGCCGCATTCCGACCCGGTTTCGTCGACAAATCGGACGCGGCTGAAGAGGACGCCTGCAGCCGGATTGGCATCAAATGCGTTAAGCATCCCCCGGAGCCGTTCTGGTGCCCAGAGATCGTCAGCATCCAGGAAAGCGACATACTGTCCGTTGGCGAGCCTGATACCGTTATTGCGGGCGCGTGACGGGCCGGAATTTGGCTGCGTGAAGAGACGTAAGCGGCTGTCCTCACGCGCAAGCGCCCGGACGAGGTCTGCGGTCTGGTCGCTCGACCCATCATCAATGATGATGAGCTCCCAGTCGGCACATGTCTGCGACTGTACAGAGGCAATCGAGGCAGTAATCGTCTCGCCGCAATTATAGGCGGGCATGACGATGGAGACGAATGGTCTGGCCATGGTTTCAGGCTCCGTGAGGGTGTGGGGTGGTGGGGGTGAAACCGGTCTGGCCGGCGCGAGAGAGCATCAGCGCCGCGACGAGGCTGTAGACACTCGCCAGGGACACTGAGACGGCGACCGCGAGAAGCAGGCCGGTTTGGTTGAACAGGATGAAAGGGGTCAGGATCACGGCGCAGAAACCGCCCGCGATAAGGAATTCGAGCGCCGAGGAGCCGTTTGCGCGGCAGAGCATTCTGCACGCGTCCAGCAGGAGACGGGCAGGCCCGCCGAGGCAGAGCACCGCTACAAGGGCTGCGGCATGGGACCAGTCCGCGCCGAAGACAATTGGCACATAGAGGGCAGCACCCGCAGCCTGCACAATATAGGCGGCCGAGAGTGTGGGTACGCTGCCCACAAGCGCGGAACGAAAGCCGGCCACCTTGTTCTGCGCGGCGCAGAGGTGGGGATAGAAGGCCGTGGAGAAGGCCCGGTTCAGGGCCGAGGACAGGCCGAGACCGGCATTGAAGGCAAAATAGTAGAGGCCGACGGCTTCCAGCCCGAAGAAAACCGAGACGAGGATCTTGTCGAGCTGATCGCGGCATGCCGTCAGGAGTTCGGCGCCAAGAACCGGCAGAGAAAACCTGAGTATGGCAGAGGTCTCAGCATAACCCGCTTCGCGCCGCCGTTTCCATGGCCGCCCCCAGACAATACCGGCCAGCCAGATCGGCGCGGTAAGCAGCTTGGGGAGCACGATGGCCCATGCACCGAAGCCCGTAATGGCGAGCAAGGCCGTAAGAAGGTGGTCGGCTACGGTCTGTGAGGTTCCAACGACCGCCACACGCTTCATGCGCTGCTCCCGCAGCAGGATGTAGGCATGGACCAGCCCGAACGGCATGATGAGATAGACGCCGGCAAGGGCGGCAATCATCAGGCCAAGGCCCCGGCCGGGCATCGCGAGTTCGACAAGAAGACCTGCAATCAGCTGCGCGCAGGCGAGACCCAGGCAGATGATCCACATGAGGCGGTAGGCGGCGTTTGCAATCGCATCGACGGTTTCGTCGCTCGCCCGGATGACGGCAGCGCCAATGCCGTTTTCGGTAAAGACACGGACCAGTTCGAATACGGTCAGCGCAATCGCGGCGACGCCGAAGGCTGCAACATCCAGCTGGCGCGCGAGAATGATCGCGGCGAGGATACGCCCGACGCGGCTGATGCCCTCGGCTGCTGTGAGCCATCCAATATTGCGCGAGAACCGATCGCCGCGAAGGCGGCCAAGTTTCAACGCGATTTGCCTCGAAATGCTCATGAGAGCGTCTCCTGATTTTGACGCTCTTCACCTTTCAAAAATCGCTTCAGTTTGGCGGCGGACTGGGTGGGCGACCTAATGCGTTGTTTTTGTTTGAAAATGTGTGTTTTGGCATGAGGGCAGGGCAGTCTTGCGCGCCGCCACACCTGCTGCAAATTGCAAGAATGGCGTGCCGCTTATTGCAAGGCGCAACCTGCCGAAACGGCGGGTTCGGATTTCTAAGTATCAGAAAATAATAGAAAAAATTTATTCCGGCCCGCCCGGAATGTCTCCTGCGGAGTGACTGGCATCCATCCACCCAAGGGAGTCAGACCATGTCACTCGCAAATACCGCAATCCTCAATTCCGCCCCTCCGGCCCGCTCGCCAAGGCCTGCCTTCAGCCCGTTCGAGTCGCCCGAGACCGTCGATGTTCTCGGTTTCAAACTCATGAGCGCCTCGCTCGCCAAAGCAGCCTACTGGATCGCCAACAGGGCGCAGGCGGGCATTTCAACGCAGGTCTCGTTTCTCAATGCCCACTGCGTGAATGTCGCGCGCAAGGACTGGCGCTATCGCGACTCGCTCACCAGTGCCGATGCGCTGCTTCCCGACGGGTCCGGCATTGAGCTGGCGGCCCGGATGGAAGGCAAGGTGCTCGGTGAAAATCTGAATGGCACGGACCTTTTCGGGCCGCTTTGCCGTTGCCTGGCTTTCCGCCGGATTCCGGTTTTCTTTCTTGGTGGCCGGGAGGGAGTCGCGCGCGATGCCGCTGCAAACGCAGCCGCCGCACACCCGGGCCTCAAAGTCGCAGGCACGCGCAATGGCTATTTCAGCCCGCGCGAAGAAGACGCTGTCATCCGGCAGATCAATGAGTCGGGCGCGCGCGTCGTCTTTGTTGCCTTCGGCGTTCCAGATCAGGATGTCTGGATTGCCCGCGTCCGCCACAGGCTGAACGCTCCTGTGCTGCTCGGCGTGGGCGGACTGCTTGACTTCGTCTCGGGCAGAATTCCCCGAGCGCCGCTCTGGATGCGCCGTCTGGGCGTTGAGTGGGTCTACCGGCTGAAGTGCGAGCCCCAGCGCATGTGGCGCCGTTACCTGGTCGGCAATTTCTCTTTTGTCGCCTACGCCGCCGGACGGGCATTCGCCCCGGTTCGCAAACGCCTCGTTCGCAGGACGGATCGAAGCCTTGCGAGGATGGTCGACATCGCCGCCTCCGGCGCAGGGCTTCTGGCTCTCTCGCCGCTTCTGCTCGCCACGGCAGCGGCCATACGACTGGACAGCAGGGGCCCCGTCCTTTTTCGCCAGGTCAGGATTGGAGAGGACGGCCAGCCTTTCGAAATGGTCAAGTTCCGCTCGATGAAAGTCGGCGGCCCAAGCCAGGACGAGTTGCGCCGGGCCAGCAATGACCGCGACGACGGGGTCACATTCAAGTTGAAACGCGATCCGCGGATCACCGCTGTGGGCCGGTTTATCCGGAAATACTCCATCGATGAGTTGCCGCAGCTCTGGAATGTTCTCAAAGGCGACATGTCGCTGGTGGGGCCACGTCCGGCCTTGCCTTCAGAGGTGGAAAAGTACTCGCCCGTGGAGCGCCGCCGCCTCAAGGGGAAGCCCGGGATTACGTGTCTTTGGCAGATTTCGGGGCGTGCCGATCTGCCCTTCGACCGGCAGGTCGTGCTGGATGTTGCCTATCTGAAAAGACGCTCGGTCCTGCTCGACCTTCTGATCCTTCTGAAAACGCCCGTCGCCGTTCTGACTGCGCGGGGCGCCTACTAACTCATGTCGAGGCTCTTGCAAAATGCAATTCAACGAGTCGCATTTTGCAAGAGCTTGTCCCGCAATTTGCAAGAGTCAGCTGCGGTCATAAGGCGTCTCTCGCTCAATGCTTTGTAATTTCTCACAATATTTTTTCTCACGATCAGGCGCCGAGTCTTGCACGTCCCTGAGGGTCAAATGGAGTTCAAGATGTCAGACCGGTATATGAATCGCGAGGCGTTGCAGGATATGGGCCTGGTGACGCCTGACGTCAGTGGGCTCGTCGCTATCGAGAGAGATGCGGCCCTGCGAAATGCGGTCATAGAAGCCGCGCTCGACTGCATCATCATGATGGATGACAAGGGCATCGTTGTTGAGTTCAATCCCGCTGCCCAATTCGTGTTTGGATACCCTAGGCACGAAGCCGTTGGCGCGAAACTGTCTGACCTTATCATTCCCCCAGCCTTGAGGGCGGCCCACGCTGCGGGCCTCGACAAGTATCTTACGACTGGCGAACACAAGGTGCTCAACCAGCGTGTCGAGGTTCCGGCCATAAACAAGGCCGGCGCCGACCTTATGGTCGAGCTTGCCATTTCGCCTGTACAGTTTGATGGAAAGACCTTCTTCTCCGCATATCTGCGCGACATTACCGAAGCCAAGGCCGCGGAAGAAAGGCTGAAGGCTTCGGAAGAACGTTTTCAGAGCCTTTTCGAACTTTCGCCGGACGCAATTGTGGTGATGGATGAAAGCGGCGTGATCAGGGACGCGAATAGCCGGGCCTGCGAGCTTGTCGCGCTCGAAAAGGATGAACTGATCGGCAGGAATGCGCTGCTGTTTCCGCCGGCAGATCAAGTGGACAAAGCCGTCAGGGCCCTGGAGGCTGCAACCAATGGCAGCCATGTTCGCGTCCAGATCGACATTGCAGACAATAATGGCAGGCGCATTCCAACCGAAATCGTCGGCCGCCGTATGGAAACCAGTGGCGGCCCCCTTTATCATGGTGTGATCCGGGACATCACAGAAAGACGCGCCGCAGAGCTCGGCTTGCGCGCGGCGATGGAGGCGGCTGAAAATGCCAGCGCCGCAAAGTCGGCCTTTCTGGCGAACATGTCCCATGAGATGCGTACGCCGCTGAACGGCGTCATAGGATCTCTCTCCCTCATTGATCGCGAGTCGGTCGGACCCGATCTGGTGGGCTTTATCCAGACGGCCGAGAATTCGGCGGAAACGCTTCTGACCCTGATTGATGACCTTCTCGACCTTTCGCGGATCGAGGCGGGCGAAGTCGATCTTGAATATACAGACTTCGAGCCCGAAACGCTTGTCCGCGTGGTCAGCGATGTGTTTGCCCCCGAGGCGAAGGCTAAGTCGATAGATCTATCGGTCGCCATCGACGTGCCCTCCGGACGTTTTCAGACCGATGTCGGGAAAGTCCGGCAGATTCTCATGAACCTGGTCGGGAATGCCTTCAAGTTTACCCACAGAGGATCGATCCGTATCGAAGCGGGGTATGAGGACGGCGTCAGCGCCGGGCTGCTCTGCTTCACCGTAAGCGACACAGGCATCGGCATATCCAAGACAGATCAGCCGCTGCTCTTCGACCGTTTCAAACAGGCCGATTCCTCCAGGTCACGTTCGCATGGCGGCGCAGGTCTTGGGCTTGCGATCTGCAAGGAGCTTGTCGAAATGCTGGACGGGTCGATCAGCGTATCGAGTGCTCCGGGGGTGGGCTCTGTCTTCCGGTTCAAGATTCCTGTGGTGCGTAGTGAGACGGTGTCACAGGAGTATGCGGACGAGAGTCTTCCAACAGCGCTCGCAGGCCGGATCCTGATCGCAGAGGACAGCCAGACCAATGCGATGGTCGCCAAGACCATGCTGGACCGGCTTGGCCTTCAGCATTTCCATGTCGTCGATGGCGCAGCCGCCATCGACGCGGCGCTGGCTTCCGACTTCGACCTTATTCTGATGGATATGTCGATGCCCAACATCGATGGGCTGGAAGCCACCCGTATCCTTCGTGAGCGCGGATATGATAAACCTATCATAGCAATGACCGCGCATGCGTTGAAAGAAGACCGGGATGCGGCTATCGGTATTGGTATGAACAGCTATCTGACGAAGCCCGTCCGGCCACAGGCCCTGCGGGCCGAGTTGGCCAACTGGCTGCCGGAGGCAGTGGACGATAACGAAGCGGAGGCGGTTATCGGACTGGATGATGATCAGATTATATCGCTCTGGGGCTCGGACCTGGACTCGTTTGCGATTATTGCGGGCCTGTTCCTGGAAGAGCTCGAATGGCGGCTACCGAAGCTGAAGGAGCTGCCAGGCAAGGAACGCGAACATCTTGCTCATGCGATCAAGGGGGCAGCGTCCAATGTTGGCGCCGTTGAGCTCAGCCAGCTTGCCTTTCAGCTTGAGCAGATTGCCCAGACGGCGAGTGACGCGCATCAGGATGAGCTGATCAACAAGATATTGAGGGAGGCAGACTGCGTGACCGACCAGCTCCGGGCGCGCTACATTGAAGGAGGCGCCAATGGTCCGTGAGCCGAAGCTTCTGATCGTTGAGGACACGCCGTCTCTGGCCCGAACCTATGAAACCCACCTCAAGCATGAATTCAGCGCCATCGAAATCGCTGATACAGGCGCCAAGGCGATTGAGAGTCTTCAGCGTGAGACGCCGGCCTGCATACTCCTCGATTTGAAGCTCCCGGACGCGGACGGGCTCGATCTCCTCGACCGCTGGACCTCTGAACATCTTGCCGCACCGATTATCGTGATTACCGCGCATGGCTCAATGAGCGTGGCGGTGGACGCGATGCGCAGGGGCGCGCACGACTTCGTTGTCAAACCGACCTCGGCAGAACGCCTGCGGGTAACCGTCCGCAACGCTCTCGACACATTCCAGCTCAAGAAGGTGGTCGCGACATATGAGGCCGAAGTCGACCGGTCCGACTTTGCAGGCATCATCGGAAAATCGCTGGTCATGCAGGGCGTCTACAAGGCGATAGAGGCGGCAGCCCCGTCCAGGGCAAGCGTGTTTGTCACCGGCGAGACCGGGACCGGCAAGGAGCTTGTGGCGCGGGCGGTTCATGATATCAGCCCACGACGTCAGGCTCGCTTCGTCGCCCTCAACTGCGGGGCCATTCCGAAGGATCTGCTCGAAAGCGAGATATTCGGTCACGTAAAAGGGGCCTTCACCGGCGCCACGACAGATAGGGTTGGCGCTGCGCAGCTTGCAGATGGCGGGACGCTGTTTCTCGATGAGCTCGGGGAAATGCCTATAGACCTGCAGCCGAAACTGCTGCGATTCCTGCAATTGGGAGAATTCTCCCGGGTTGGGGAAACGATGCAGAGAAAGGCCGACATCCGTATTGTCGCCGCGACCAATCGCGATCCGCTGCAGGCCATTCGCGAGGGAAGACTTCGCGAGGACCTGTATTACCGCCTTCACGTCGTTCCGGTGGAGCTGCCTTCCCTGAAAGAGCGGGGCAGCGATATCCTTCTTCTTGCAGAGACATTTCTTCGCCGCTTTGGCGCTGAGGAAGGCAAAGAGTTTACTGGATACTCCAGGAGCGCACAGGAGTGGCTGGTATCCTATGCCTGGCCGGGTAATGTCCGTGAGCTTGAAAACCTTGTCAGGCAGGTCGCCGTCCTGCAGCCCGGTGGAGAGATCACCCGCGAAATGCTGCCCAGCCGCGAGCGGGTGAGCGCCGCGCCTTTGGCCCCGCAGGTCACGGCCGAAACGGCCCAGTCTGTGTTGTCGCCAGAGGCGGCAGAGCTGGACTACGGGTTCGAGCCCTTATGGATGACAGAGAAGCGCGCCATCGAGCGTGCAATTGCGATCTGCCGCGGCAATATTGTTGCGGCCGCGAGGCAGCTGCAGATCAATCCCTCGACGATCTACCGCAAGAAAGCGGCCTGGGACACGCATTCAGAGTGAGCGCTGCATTGTACGGTAATCGGGCCGCAGTGTGGTGAGGTGTTGCCGGGGCTCATGAGAGCCGGTTCGACAGCTAAGCCAGCCAACTGGGGTAATCAGACTCTGTGAGAGCTCAGCCTATCAGACGATTGGCCTTTTCCTTCACGATCTCCCAGTCTTCGAGAGTATCAAGTTCAGCCCAGTCCATTCCCTCAATCGAACAAGTGCCGACCGGTTTGCCGGACTTCGCCATGGCGTCGATCGCCTTGAGAAACCAGGCTGAAATACCGTCCTGGGTTCGCATCATCTGTTCGACAGTTTCTCTGAAGAGATCAGCGCCCTCTGCGCTGAATTTCAGAAAGCCAATCGATTCAGCATCGGTTTCCTCCGGCCGGAGTCGCTTGCCGATCGCTTTGAGACGCCCGCCATCCAGCGTCACCTTCATGTCGTCTTCGTCATAGGCCGGCTTGCGGTCGATCGTGACCGAAATAGGCCAGTCATTCGTGTCCACGACACGGTCGACTAGGGGCTGGCTGACCAGTGTATCGCCATTCAGGAGCATGAAACCGCCCTTCATGGTGTCCCGTGCCATCCAGCAGCTGGCCAGATTGTCCGCCACCTGGAAGAAGGGATTGAACAGGGTCGAAACCGGCATCCGTCCGTCCCAAAGACTGACATCTTCCTCCACGAGCTGCGGCAGGAACCCCGTCACCACGGTCACGTGATCGACACCGGCCTTATCAAGCGCGGTGAGCTGATGACGCAGCACACTCTTGCCCATGAATTCGAGCAGGCATTTGGGCTTGCTCTCGGTCAGGGGCAACAGGCGTGAGCCGCGCCCGGCGCTAAGAATGATGGCTTTCACGTCGCGTTCTCCGGTGGGGGCGCCTGCGCACCGGGCAGGTGTGCCTGGGGCAGGTTAAGATCGATGATGGCGAGACCGTGTTCCAGGGCCCGGTCTCGCAGAGCTTTCGATGGGTTAGCGGCCACGCCGTGATCGGCCAAGATGAGCAGCTGCAGATCGGATAGATGATCGCTGTAGACGGTGATGGGCCGCACGATCTCTCCGTGTGCCAGCGCCGCCTCCATGCAGCGCAGCTTCTCATCGCCATAACAGTTCTGCCCAGCTACTTCAGGAGGGGCAGATGACTCCGCCGGCCAGCTTGTCCGGGTGCAGATGACGCCGTCGGCTGCGAGCAAGTGTGCAATGGGCTCTGCAATGAAGTCGCTGGCCGCGGTTGCGAGATAGACGCGGTCGCCCGCGTCGTGGTGGCGGGTGACAAGCTCGCTCGCGCCAGCGCGCAGCCCCGTCCTGATTTCCCTTTCTGCGAATGCGCGCCCGGCTTTTTCGATCTCTTCCCGGCTGGCCCAGCCAAGAGTGGCAAGGAAGCGGTTCTTGATGGCTGTACGATCCATAAGACCGGTCTTGTGAGCGATTGCGCAGGCGGCAAGCCAGGGTATCTGAAGCCAAAAAAGTGGCCGGTGCCGATTGAAGTGCCAGACAAAGCGCAGCCATGTCGGCTGACGCGTCAGCGTTCGATCAAGATCGAAGACCGCTGTACCGGCCACGCCCTATCTGTCCATCCATGAGGTGACCCGGCCGGAGGCGGCGAAGGCCTGCACGAGCCGCACGCCGTGAAATACAAAGCAAATGACCGTCCATACTGCGACCAGCAGGAAGCCCGTTTCCGGAAAGCCGGCCAGAACGGCCAGCATGAATATGAGCAGATTCGGGTTCCGCCGCGCGGTAATGGTCCGCATGAAGGAATCAACAGGACGCCAGACATGGATATGGAATCCGAAACGGCGCATGAAAGCGAGCTCTTCCAGCCTGTTGAGCACATAGATCACGAGAATGACCGCAAGCGCCCCTGTCAGCCAGACCGGCTCATAGGCCGTGCCCTCGCGCATCAGTCCAACATAGATCGCCCAGTACCAGAAAGGCGGGTGAATGAGGTCGATGCCATGATCATAGACATTGCCCCACCTTGAATAGGTCATCGTCGTGCGGGCCAGTTTGCCGTCGACCGTGTCGAGAAAGGTCATCGCCCAGCCTGCGATGATGCCGGGAATCCAGGCGCCCACCCAGAAGAGCTGGAAGGCGACACAGACAAGGACCAGGCTGAGCGTGGTCACCGTGTTGGGCTTCATACCGATGGCGGCAGCCCAGCGCGTCGCGTGAAAGGCCGGCCATGGCCACGCATATTTGGTGACGATGTCGGTCACGCCCTTGTAGGAGCCCTCAAACTGGCGCTTCTCGATGCCCCCGGGAGCGGTCGTGAAGACCGAAAGCGCATAGGGCGCTTCGGTCTTGCGCAGCGCCTTGTTGTAGCTGGAGGCGAGGTCATCCATCGAAACCGGCGTCAGGCCGAGCGCCTCGAGCGCCGCCGGATCGGCAGGCTTGCTGACGAGCGCGCTGGCTGCGGCGCGATCCATGTTTGCGCCCTCGGGCAGATGGATGGCAGCGAGGCGCGCATCGCCGGTATCGTCCTGCACGATCAGCGCGGCCCCTTCGCGGGCCAGAAGGCCCGATTGCAGGGCAGGGGAAAAGACCCAGTCTGTCCCCACCAGCAGGCGGCCCTCACGGCTTGTGCCGGCCGCACCGATCTTCTGCCAGGCGCGGCGTTGCCATTCGCGCAGGTCGAGGCCCCACAGTTTTGCGGGCACGTCGCCGATCAGGGCGACTCTGGGTATGGTTTCACTCATTCAGATTTTACGTATGCTTCTTGCGTGATTTCGAAGTGGGCTTACCGGGCAATCGGTTGGGCCGAAAGGAGGCAGGCATGCAAAATGACAGAAACGCCACATTTTCAAAGTTTGGCGGGCCAAAGACACTGGTCGCCGACTATGAGCACTGGTGCGTGCTTGCGCGCCCTAAACAGGTGACGCTTGGCGCAATGGTCCTTCTCTCCAACAGCCAGCACGAACATTTCCCCGACCTTCCGGAAGCAGCCTTCAGGGAGCTTCAGACCGTCACCAGCGACATCGAAAAGGCGCTGGGGGGCCTCGTCTCGCCTGAGAAGGTCAACTACCTCATGCTCATGATGGTCGATCCGCATGTCCATTTCCATGTGTTGCCGCGCTACGGCGAACCGCGGTCGTTTTCAGGCGAGAGCTTTCCGGACGAAGGCTGGCCGGGTCCGCCGGACCTGTCTTCCGGCATTAGCGGAGAGGCCGTGGTGACTGAGGTGCGGGACGCGCTCAGGTGGGCCTGGCCAGCACGCTGAAGGCTCCCCAACGCCAGTATCACCACGATCGCCAGGGCGACGAACTCACCGCCAATCGATGCCCAGCCGAGCGCTTCAATGCCGAACGCGCCCGAAAGCATCGGCACGAGCGCGAGAAACAGGGCTATCCCGCAGAGACGCGCTGTCAGCGCGAGGCCGGGCCGCTTGCTGGCATAAAGAATCGGATGGAACGGCATCGCCGCTGCCATGAGGCTGGCGCTCCCCAGAAGCAGCACGATAAGCCATGGCGAGCCGCCATAGTCCTCATCCAGCAGGCTCGCCAGAATGTTGGCCTGCGAGAGGGCGAGCAGGGCGACGATGGAGAGCCCGAGGCACAGAAGAACCAGGCTGGAGCGCAGGACAAGACGCATCACACGTTGAGGGTCGCCATCATTTAGGAGCTGCGCGATTTCCGGGTGAACCACCTTGTCGAACTGGCTGACGCCGCGCGCGAAGAGATCGGCGATCTGGCGCGAGACACGGTATATGGCGGCCGCACCCGGTCCGAATAGCGCGCCCGCCAGAAGGGTCGGCAGGTGCTCGGCCGCTGTCTTGACCGTTGAGTCCAGATTGGAAAGGAGGGCGAAGCGCCACATTCCGGGCTCGCCGGGCTTCATCCAGCCCCTGCCGCTGAACAGTCCGGCGAGAAGGCCGCCGCGCGACATCTGCCACACGGCGAGAAGCGGAAGCGCCACATAGGACAGGAAGGAGGCGGCGAACCAGACGATGATATAGCCGACAAGACCGGTGCCCAGAGCCGCACAGATGGTAACGCCAATCAGCCGGGTGGCGGGCATCACAAGGGCATGCGCACTGAGAAGGTCAAAACGGTCAGACAGGCGCAGGAACCCCGTTGAAGCGGATGTCTGCCTGAAGAAGATGAGCGCGCAATAGGCCATGGCGGGCAGCAGGTAACCCTCGGGCATGCCGATCGCTGTGTAGGCCACAGGCATCAAAATCACCGCAAGCACGGCCGCCAGCGAAGCGCCAAGACAATCGAGCGACATCGCAAAACGCATGAGCTTTTGCAGCGCTGGCCAGTCCTGGCGCCCGAATGGACCGACGCCGTAATTGACCACCATCTGCCACGAATTGAAGCTCGCCAGCCCTGCGAAGGAAGCGGCATAGGCGTGCAGCAGCAGAAGCCCGCCAAACTGGGCAGGCTCGAGCACGTTCCCCAGAATGATCAGGACGAGAAGGCCCAGCAGCGCCCCTGTCAGTTTGCCACCGAACAGCATGCCGGTGTTGCGCGCGATCCGGCCCGACAGGCTGCCGGACCTTGCCATCCGTATGTCTGCCCTGGTTGTCCTCTCCGTCATTCAAGGGTCCTCGCACGGATGATTGTGCGGACAAGCGACAGGTCCTCAGGCTTGTCGACATCGATTGCGGCTTCTGCAAACGGCATCATGACGGGGCGGACCGTGCAGTCCAAGCGCTGCGAGAGTATACGGAAAACACCGTCAAAGTTCATGCCGGGACGCAATATTCGCAACATGCCGATCAGTCCAAATCGTCTTGCAATGCGGACCGGGTGCTTGCGATCCGCCTCAGCCTCGCGCCAGAACCGCACCGCGTTTAGGGCGGCAGGCGTTCTCGCGAGAAAGAGATTGCAGCCTGACACCTTTCGTCCGCCAACCGGGAAATAGGTGCGCGATGCCTGCGGATAGGCCGCTTCGATGACAGTCTTGCTGGCAAGACCCACCGTCAGGTCTGCGCCCGAAGCCAGGGAGGCGTCGATAAAGCTGTCGATCATCTCAGGCGTCAGCAGCGGATGGTCGCATGTCGTGATGAGGACCGGATAGCGGTCGAGGCTTTCCAGGCAGGAGAGAACGGTGGAGGCCGGTCCGTCTCCGGCCGGCAGGTAGACGAGGTCGCCATATGCCGCCGAGCTGGCGAGGCGTTCGCGCGTAAGCGGGTGGGCGCCGGCTATGTGACAAGGGGCGGTAATCCGGCTTTCCGAGAGTGCCCCCAGCACACGGTCGAGCATCGCGATACCATCGATCTTGATCTCGGCCTTGCTTGCGACATCTTCAGCTTCGCGCAGCGCGCTTGGGCCGCCGCGTTCCCCGGCAAGCACAAGGGCCTTGATGTCGCCCCCGGAAATGCTCACAGCCCCTCCAGGCGCCGTTCATAGATGCGGTAGGTCTTATAGCGTTCACAGTTCTGGAGGCGTGTGAGGCCGATCAGATCCTCATTGTCCTCAAGTACCCAGGAAAGCTCGATGTCGCGAACACCGCGGGCGTGCTGGGCGGCGATGGCTGCATCGGAGGCGGCGGCGAAAGCGGCCAGCCCGCGCCTTGTCTTGTGATGGCCCTTGCGCACGCCTGCGAGCGGTATGCGTGCTGACGCCGGTCCCTTGAGCTTCAGGCCCTTTAGCAGCTGGACCCAGCCGAACGGCAACAACCGCCCGTCGAGACCATCCACGACCTCATTGATGTTGGGCACGACAAGCGTAAACGCCATCGGCGTATTGTCGACAGAGGCGATCCAGACACTGTCCTCTCGCAAAAGGGGACGAAGCTCGCTGGCCATATGCCGGATCTGGGCATCGCCAAATGGCACGAACCCCCAATTGTCGGACCAGGCATCATTGAAGATGTCGAGGACGAGCGCGACTTCTTCCTTGAAGCGCGCATGGGAAATAGGCCGGATCGAGATCCCTTCGTCGCGCTGAGCGAAGCGGACCAGGCGTTCGGTCATCGGAAACCGGTCATAGATCTCGCCAAGTCGGCAGATATAGGCGTGCATGTCCATCGACTTTTCAAAGCCGAGGGCTTCCAGCGTGCTGGCATAATCGGGCCGCCCGTGACCCATCATGATCATCGGGGGCGTATCGAAGCCTTCGACAAGCAGACCGCATTCTTCATTCACACTGAAATTGAACGGCCCGGCCATGCGCGTCATCCCGCGCGCGCTCAGCCACCGGGCAGCGGCCTCGATCAGTGCTTTCACCAGGTCCGTGTCGGGCTCCAGTGTATCGAGGAAGCCAAAATGTCCGCATGCGGGATCGTGACGTTCCAGATGGGCGTGGTTCACCAATGCGGCGATCCGGCCGACGGGTGTGTCTCCACGCCAGGCCACGAAGAGCTGATGGTCCAGAAGGGCAAGGCCCGGATTGGATTTTGGCTCAAGCTGCGCCTTTCGCTCAAAACGAAGCGGGGCGCGCCAGGTCTCAAGGCTGCGATAGGCGTCATACGGCAGGTCCACGAAGGCCTGGCGCCCGCGCGCGCTGGTGACCGGTTCTATCCTGAGCGCTGATACCCCAGCAGGTTCAGCCAGCCCGGCCGTGCCCGAAACACTCATTCGCGAAGGTCCAGTGTCACCTTCGTACCCTCGGCGCCCACATCAAAGGCGGCGTCTTCAAACTTTGGAAAGCCAAACGACAGTTTCTTGTTATTGGAGAGCGCAAAGGGCTCTGCCGGCATCCGGTTCCACTTCTGGTCAAGATCGCGGTCTGCATCCTTGTCGTGATAGGCTGCCAGTGCATAGGTGCCGGGCTTGGCGATATCGAAACAGACGGTCTGGCGTCCATCGCCCGCAGGTACGCGGATGCGGTGCAGGCGGGATTCCTTGCGCAGGAAGTCGCGTTTGCTGGGCTTATAGAGCTCAACTGTCAGAATGCCGACCGGTTTGACGCCCGTGACCTCGACCTTGATCTGCATATCGGATGCGCCGCATTCAGCGCTGCTCTCATAGGGGCGGATGTCGAGGCTTGGCGCTGGCGATCCGATCGCAGGCAGTTGTGCGATGGCGAGGGTCGATATCGCGATAAATGACACTATCATTGCGACCTCTTGTTTCACAAATCTGTCTCAAGTCTAGTATGTCTCCGGGCAATGCTACAGGCATGGTTGCAGTTGGGCCTGCGCTCAAGCCTGTCGTGAGGCGCACCGAGACACTAGAAGCGAACGTCTTTCTAATAGGGGCAAAGGTATCAGCGGGCTGATTCACAAATACTTGTTGACCGAATGCCTGAGGCTGTTTGCGAGCCTCTGCGGGCTTGTGCTGTCCATCCTGCTGATCGAACGGCTCATCCGTATTGTCGAAGTGGTCGCCGATACGGAAAACGGTGCCCTGGTCGCGGTCAGCATCATCGTCAACCTGATCCCGCACTACCTCCAGCTCGCGATCCCGGCGGCGCTCTTCCTTGCGATGATCATCTCGATCGACCGGTTGAGCCGGTCTGGCGAGCTGGTGACGATGCTGTCTGCGGGCCTGTCGCTGAAACACCTCTCGCGGCCATTCTTCCTTCTGGCTGGCGCCGCTGCCCTCGCCAGCCTGATCATATCCGGCTTCCTGCAGCCGCTTGGCCGCTACAGCTACCGCCAAACCATCAACGGCATTCAGACCCAGTCTTTTGAGGCCGCCTTTCAGGAGGGCCGCTTCGTCCAGATCGACAACTACACGGTGTGGACCGAGTATCGGGACTTCGGTGGCAGCACGCTTGGGCCCACATTTATTCTGGAAACGAGGCCCGATGGCAGTGAGCGATATATATCCGCGCCCTCGGGTGAGCTTCTGCAATCCGAGCATGGAACCGTGGGGCTCGTCCTGGAGAACGGGCGGGGCGCGACCTTGCTGCCACCCGACATGCGCGACGACATGGAGGCGCCCGGCCTCTCCTTTGATCGCATTCGCTGGCCTGTCGAACCGCGGACCGCCAGTTTCCGGGCCCGGGGCAATGACGAGCGCGAGCTCACGATCTTCGAGCTCGGCGATGTATCGGCCTTTCCCAATGTCGAGCAGTCCGCCGCCAGTGCCTCTTTCCATGACCAGCTAAGCCGCAGCCTCCTGATTCTCATCCTGCCGGTCCTCGCTTTCCCGTTAGGCGTCAATCTTGGCCGCCGCGCTCGCGCTGGTGGGATTGTGCTCGGCGTCATGACACTCCTCATTGTGCAGAAGGCGCTCGAATATGGGTTTCAGACCGCCAGCACCGGCGCGATACCGGCATGGGCGGGCTCATGGCCCATCCTTGTCGTCACGCTTTGTGCCGGGGGATATGCATTCTCCCGCGTCGCAGGCGAATCCATCCTCAAGCCCGACCGTGCGCCCAGTGCCCGCAATAAGGATCTCGCCTTCACGTCTGTAAGTGAGGAGGCATGAAACAGGTCAGCTTGTACCTCTCGCGGCTCTATCTCGGCCGACTCGCAGCGGTCGCGTTCGCGGTACTGACGCTGGTGAGCCTGCTGGATTCACTTGGCAATAGTGAACTCCTGCCAGCCGATGCCGGCTTCACGGACCGGCTGCGCTTCGTGGTTCTGCGCCTGCCCCTCATTTTCGACAGCACCTTCGCCATCATTATCTTCCTGTCTGTGCTGGTGACCTATCTTTCGCTCATCCGGCGCAATGAGGTGGTCGCCCTCTTCGGTACGGGCATGTCGGTCTTTGGGCAGCTGCGCTCGCTCGGCCCTTGCCTATTCGCTGTCGGCGCTCTGAGCGCCCTGATCGTCACGCTTGTCAATCCACCGGCCGCGCGCAGCCTGACCGACTGGCTGGGACCTGAAGCCCTCATGGAGCAGGCCCGTGAGGAGCGGGTGATATGGGTGTCAGAACCCGACCAGCTCGTCCGCCTGGGGGATGTCACCGAGAACCAGATTGAGAACCTGACCTTCTTTGTCCTGTCGCCGGCAGGCTATGTGGAATCGGTCAGCCGGGCCGAGAGCGCCACCTACGAGACAGGGGCATGGACGCTTTCGGGGACAGAGGTGGTGCAATCGCTGGACGGCGAGGCCGCCGCACCCCGCTCGTGGACCACACGGCAGACCCCGGACAGCCTGTTCAAACTGCAGACCAATCCGCGTTTCCTGTCGGTCCCGGACCTCCTGCAGCTCTACGACCTCCGCGGCTCCGGCAGTCGGCCTTCAAGCGCCTATCTTGTCTGGCTGATAGACCGCCTCAGTATGCCGATTGTGGCGCTTGGCCTGCTTCTCCTGGCGGTGCCGCTTATGCAGCGCGCAGGCCGCCGCGAAACGGGGGAAATCTCCGCAGTGATCGCGCTCGCCATTGGCTTTGTCTATCTTGTCGCGGACGGCATTTTCACGACGCTGGCTGAAAGTGGAGCGATCAGCGGCTGGGCTGGCCAGCTGGTGCCGCTCACCGCGCTGATCTTTGTCGGGCTCTGGCTCACCTTGCGGACCGAGGAAGCCTCGTGAAGGGCCGGTGCGCCCTGGTCGTTAACACGCGTAGCCATCTCGTTTCCCGCAAGGGGTCAAGGCTGGAGACGCTGGCGGGCAAGGACACCTCCCTGCCTCTCGTCCATTTCGAAGCCTCATCGAAGTTTGATGAGGCCATCGGAAGGCTGGTGCAGGAGGGGTGCGACACCTTCCTCATCGAGGGCGGGGACGGAACGGTGCTGGCTGTCCTTACAGCCTGCTACAATTTTGACCCGGCCTGTCTGTCTCGCTTGCGGTTTGGCATTCTTGCCGGTGGCAGCACAAATCTTGCCCATGAACGGCTGGGTCTTCGCCGTCCCACAGTGGACAAGCTTGCGCGCCTTGCGAGCGCGACGGAGGCATTGGCGTGCGCGCCCCCCGTCCTGACCAGCCAACCTGCTTTGATTGTCGAAGCCGACGGCCTGCCGCGCCCGCTTGTCGGTTTCCTCCTCTCTACGGGGGCGCTGGCGCTCGCTATGGACCATGTTCAGCACCATATGTTCGGCTCGGGCCGGCGGGGCCCCGCCGCGATTGCGTCCTCGCTCGTAAAGCTCGTTGCGCGCCCGCATCATTACCTTGCAGAGGACGGTGAACCTCTCCTGCGGCCATCGCGGTTTTCGCCGGGGGAGGGCGGGCGATGCCTGCCAGACGGCGCACATGGCTTTCTGCTCGCCTCTACCCTGGACCGGCTCTCGCTCGGCCTTTCGCCGTTCTGGGGCGACACCGAGGAGGGCGCGCTCCAAGTGACCTATGCCCCATGGCCTCTGAAGAGATTGCGTCCCGCACTCTTAAGGGTCGCAACAGGATATGGACTGTCGTCCCTTGAGGCCCGCGGCTATCGCAGCTTTGCCTCTGATGCCTTCGATTTTACCGTGCATAGCCCCCTGATGCTGGACGGCGAACTGCTGGCGCTGGACCAGCCCACTTCTGTCCGTGTAAAGACGACAGGAGACCTTCAGTGGATACGATGAACCAGACCGAGATTCTGACAGCCTTGAAACGCCAGATACGGCGTGAGCAGGAAGCGCTGCCGCCTGCCGCCGTGCAAATGGCAGAAGCCATCCAGACAAAGCATGGCGGTTGTATCAGAGCGTTCCTCTATTACGGCTCCTCCCGGCGCGAGGGCCAGGTCTCCACCAAGATGCTCGATTTTTACGTGTTGGTGGATGCCTATCGCGACATTCATGGGCGGGGCCTCAAACAGCTTGCGAGCATCCTTGTTCCGCCAAGTGTCCACTATCTGGAGATACGCTCGGAGACAGGTGAGATCCTGCGCTGCAAGTATGCCGTGATGAGCGAGCGGGCCTTTCACCGGCGCACATCCGGCGGCGCATTCGAGTCGATGCTCTGGGGACGGTTTGCCCAGCCTGTCCTGATAAAGGCTGATACGGAAGCGCGTTACGAAAAACTGGTCGGCACGCTTGCCGGCGCGTGTCTCCATCTCGCCATGGAAACACTGCCTCTGTTGCGTTCACCGTCGGAGATTGATGAGCTCTGGGCGCGCGGACTGTGCGAGAGCTATCGCACCGAGCTGCGGCCTGAAACGCCAATGGCCCGCTCACGCGAACTGGTCGCCCGTTTTGACGGGCGCTATGGCGCACTGACCGACGCCATTTTCGGTGGCGGCCAAGAGGGACGCAGGGCCGCAATTGCGCAGACCGGCTGGCTTGATCGTCAGAGGGCGCGTCTTCGCTGGGCCGCGCGCCGGATACTTGGCAAGGTGATGGCAGCCACGCGCGTCCTGAAAGCAGCTTTCACTTTCGACGCCGGGCTCGACTATATCCTTGAAAAGATCGAAGGCCACTCAAAGGCGCGGATCAAGGTGACGGAGAGCGAGCGGCGTCATCCGGTGCTGCATTCGCCTGTTCTGGCCTGGAAGATCTTTCGTGCGCGGGCCCTACGCTAGGCAAGCTGGCTTTAGCCGCGTTCAAGACGGGCAAATGTCTCGATGATCTGCGAGATATCGGCCTCTGTATGAGCGGCCGACACGCTGAGGCGCAGAAGCGACATGGCGTGCGGTGTGGCTGGTGGAACGGCGAGGTTCACATAGATGCCGTCGCGCAGCAGGGCATTCCATTGCGCGATTGCGGTTTCCTGGTCCGGCCGGGGCAGGGCGATAACCGGGCCAGGCGCGGAGGCAGGCTCGAACCCCGCCGCCGTCAGCCCCGCGTGGAGCTGGTGTGCTCGCGCCCAGAGGTTTTCGCGCAGCTCCTGCCGTGTCCTGATTTCATTCAGCGCGGCATGGGCCACCGCGACATTCGATGGAGAGCCGGAGGCGGTGAACAGATAGGGCCGGCTCATCAGGCGTATGACTTCGAATGCATCATGGCGCGACACACAGAACCCGCCAATCGAGGCGAAACTCTTGGAGAATGTCCCCGACAGGAAGTCGATCTTGTCGAGAACGCCCTGCGCTGAGGCCACGCCGCGGCCTGCATCGCCATAGCAGCCGACCGAATGGGCCTCATCGACATAGAGATAGGCGCCGTTGCGGTGGGCGACATCGACAAACTCGTCCAGCGGGGCGACATCGCCCAACATCGAATAAAGCCCTTCAACAACAACCATGCGTGCGCCCTCTTCGGGAAGTCTGGCCAGCCGGCGTTCGAGGTTTTCGGGATCATTGTGCCGGAACCGGATCGTGGTCGCCTCGCTGAGGCGGCAGGCGTCGTAGATGCATGCATGGCTGTCGGCATCGATCAGCAGATGATCCCCCTTGCCCGCCAGCGCGCTGATTGCCGCAAGATTAGCCTGATATCCGGTCGTGAAGATGAGTGAAGCGGCCGCGCCGAAATAGGCTGCGAGGTCACGTTCGAGCGCCTCGTGGAGGCCGTATGTGCCATTGGCGAGCCGGCTGCCCGTTGTTGCCGTGCCATGTGTTTCGAGTGCATCACGGGCCGCATCGAGGGCCTGGGCGAGATTCAACTGACGGTGGGACCGGCCGAGTGATGTTCGAAGAAGAGACATTGGAAAGCGCCCGCGCACGCAACATCCGCGACGCGCTGGCCGAGGTCTACGCCCGCATCGACGCGCTC
>NVWP01000063.1 GCA_002733705.1 Henriciella sp.
GCCAGCCGCGCCCCGCCAGCCATCCGGGGCCCAGATTGCCGTCATCATGGGCAATCAGGAGGCCACGGTACAGGTGCCGAAAAGCGAATAATCGGCGCCGCTCTCTTGCGCATATGCCGCCTTTAGGGTTTCATTAACGTCTTGCTCGAGAGGCGCGTATGAACCCGGTCTCCCTTCTATTTCTCGGTCTTGGTGTGATCGTTCTTGTCTCGGTCATCAATGCGGTATGGCAGGCCGAGCGGCGCCATCGCGGGCCTGAGACCGGCAATTGTGACGAGCCTGGCAGGAAAAATGGAAAAAGAGTGGCCGCGCCCGCAACGGCTTCTGCCTATCACCCGATTACAGAGCCCGCGCTTTCTCATCCTCTGGCGAAGGCCTCCCATAAGGACCTGCGCCCGTCGCATGAAGCGGCTTCGCCAATAGCGCAGACCGGGCGGAGCCGGGACGAGCCGCACGGCCGCTATGTCGCTTTCGTGCAGTATACAGAGCTGACCATTATCCGCCGCCGCGCCTGAAACGTGTCGCCTGTAGCCATCAGGTCGCGGCCATGACCTCCATCATTCGCACGACGGCTGGCAGCATGAGCACGGTCAGCAGCGACGGAAAGACAAACAGGATCAGAGGCACAACAAGCTTTGCGGGCAGGGCCAGCGCCTTCTCCTCTGCATAGAGCATCCGCTTTTCACGCATGTCGATGGCAAAGACACGCAATGTCTCGCCGACACTTGTGCCAAGTTCTTCTGACTGTCTGAGCATGGTGGCGAGTGCGCGCGCCTCATCGAGGCCCAGCCTGTCGGCAAAATTCCTCCAGGCTTCGGTGCGCGCCCGCCCGGCGCGGGTCTCGAGATTCATGATCTTCAGATGGTCGGCAAGGTTCGGATAGCGCTGGGCCAGTTCCTCCGCAACGCGCTGCACGGCGCCATCCAGGCTGAGCCCCGCTTCCACGCAGGCGACCAGCAGATCCATCATGTCGGGAAAGCCCTCTCTATACTGATCTTCAAGCTGGGAGAGCTTCTTGTCCAGCATGAAGGAGGGCGCGACGAAACAGATCACAGCAAGTCCGCCTGAGGCCAGCATCAGGGCGTTGCCGGGCAGGGCGTCGCCATAGATCGGCCAGGTCAAAAGCAGAATAATTTGCGGAACAATCAGGGCGATGAACCGGATTCCGATAAAAATATAAGGGGCTGTCTTGGAGTAGTAGCCCGCCTTGAACAGTCTTGCCCGCAGCTTGCCAAGGGATTCGGAATTGGGATCGGAGAAGCGGCGCCCGATCTTCTCCATCAGCTGGTCGCGTTGCTGGCTGGCATTGCGCGACTGCGGGCGGCTTTTCTTCGCTGCATCGCTTGCAAGCCGCTCGGCCATTTTCCGGCGCATCTTCAAGGCGTGCGCCAGTTTGGCGCCGAGCACACCTACCGCGGCCAGCGTGACGATGGCCAGAATCAGGAAAAGTGCGAGATTATTGGAAAGGAGCTGATTGATGAACACGGCGCCTAGACCTTGAAGTTGATCATCTTGCGCATGATGAGATTACCAAGCGCCATCCAGACAAGGCAGGCGCCAAGCCCATACTGGACCAGTTTTTCATGGATCACGCTGCCATAGAATTCAGGCGTGAGCAGGTGCATCCCGGTCATGACGATAAAAGGCGCCGCGGTGAGGATCATGGCAGAGGCGCGCCCTTCGGAAGAGGCCGCCTTGACCTTGAGGCGCATCTTCTGCCGGGCCCTGACCGTCGAGGCATTCACCTTGAGGAGCCCGGCCAGATTGCCGCCGGTGCGCGCCTGGAGACGGACAGTGGCGGCGAAAAGCTCGACATCCGGCTGCTCGGTGCGCTCGGCCAGCTTCTTGACGGCTTCTTCAAGGCTTGAGCCATAGGCAATTTCATCGGCGGCCATGCCGAATTCGGAGCCGATTGGGTCTGGCATCTCGCGCCCAACCAGTGAGACGGCGGTCGGCACGGGATGACCTGCCTCGAGGCTACGTACAATGATCTCAAGCGCATCGGGAAGCTGTTCACCAAGTTTCCGGTCGCGCGCGCCAGCCTTCATCTTGAGGAACATGATGGGGAGGACAGTCGAGGCGAGGAGGCCTGCAGCGAGGGCCAGAAGCACATTGCCCGTGAAGTAGACTGAGGCTCCGGCAGCAGCAATGCCGAGGCCGAGGGCGATCAGTGCCCACAGGACCGGTTGATAGGTGAGGCCTGACCGGGTGACGAGATCGTTGAACCAGGCCAGCGAAAGGCGCCCCCGACCATCTGCATCCTGTCCGCGCTGGCGGCGCAGCTCAACGATGAGGTCGGCAACGCTCGACTGGCGTTCCTGGACGCGCAGACGCCGGTTGAGCTTTGCTGTCTTCACCGCGTCCTGGCCGAAGCCCAGCACCGATTGCGCAGCCAGAAAGGCCGAGGCAAAGGCAAGTACGTAGATGACGACCGATGTCTCCATCTATTTCCCCGGCACTTCGAGAAGCGGTTTACCCGGATCGAAATACTCCATCGGCAGCTGGACGCCCCGGCGCTGCATCTCGTCGAGGCATTTCGGGCGAAGGCCCGTAGCCCGGAACTCGCCGACCACCGTGCCATCTTCGGCCGTTCGAAGCCGGTTGAAGAGGAAGATGTCCTGCATCTGGATGACGTCGCCTTCCATGCCGGTCACTTCGGTCACGTGGGTGATCCGGCGCGAGCCATCGGACAGACGCTGGGCCTGAATGATGATGCCGATAGCCGAGGAAATCTGGCCACGGACGGCTTCCGATGAAATGCGGAGCCCGCCCATCGCCACCATCTGTTCAAGCCGGCTGATCGCTTCGCGTGGATTGTTGGCGTGAATGGTCGCCATGGAGCCTTCGTGGCCGGTATTCATGGCCTGAAGCATGTCGAAGGCTTCTTCAGAGCGCACCTCGCCAAGGATCACCCGGTCGGGGCGCATCCGCAGGGCGTTCTTAACAAGCTCGCGCTGGCGGATTTCCCCCTTGCCCTCAAGGTTCGGCGGACGTGTCTCCATACGCGCAACATGAGGCTGCTGGAGCTGAAGTTCGGCCGCGTCCTCGATTGTGATGAGACGTTCCTTGTGGCTGATCGCCTTGGAGAGGGCGTTGAGAAGTGTTGTCTTGCCGGAGCCGGTACCGCCGGAGATAATGCAGGTCACACGGCATTTGACGGCGTTGAAGAGAAATTCGGCCACCTCTTTCGGCATGGCGCCGAAGCCGATCAGCTTCTCCAGCGTGAGCGGCTTCTTGGAGAATTTCCGTATAGAGACAAGTGGGCCATCAATGGCAACCGGCTCAACGGCGGCGTTGACGCGGGAGCCGTCCAGCAGTCGCGCATCCACGAGAGGCTGGCTTTCATCCACTCGGCGCCCGACCGCGGAGACAATCCGGGATACGATCCGGCGAAGGTGTGCATTGTCGCGGAACTTGGCTTCGGAAAGCTCAAGCTCGCCGCGCCGCTCGACATAGACCTGTTTGGCGCCATTGATGAGAATATCGGAGATGCTGGGGTCGGCCAGAAGTGGCTCGAGCGGTCCGAGGCCGGTCATCTCATGATAGACGGAATCGGCAAATTCCAGCACTTCGGCCTGGTTCATCGGGATACGCTCATCCCGGACGATTTCAGAGACAAGCCGGCCCACCTGTTTCTTGATCTCCGCCTCGCCCAGCTTGTCGAGGACAGACAGGTCGATTTCATCGATCAGCTTGTTGTGGACCCGGAGCTTGGCTTCCAGGTGGTCGAACGAGGCGGGCTCGTCCGTCTTCTGGTCATCCGTCTCAGCTTTATCGGCATCGTCCGCTTCAAAGGTTGGAAGGTCCTTTTCTTCCAGCGGGTCTGCGCTCTTTTTAACGGCCGTCTCTTCTGGCTCAGGACCAGTATCCTTGGACGGGGTGGATCGCGAAAGCAGGGAAAAGCGGGCCATCTAGGCGTTCTTTCGATTGGGGGCGGGCGGTGTTGTCGCGGTCTCATCGCTTTCGAGCATGTCGATGATATTCGCGATGTCCTTGGAAATCCGGTTGCCCGGCTTTGCTTCGCTGACCGCCTGGCCGAAGTTCACCGCAGCCAGGGCGGCTTCCCATTCAGAGGAGATGGTGGCGAAGACCGGCCTGCCAATGGCTTCCTCGGCCTGTGAGACAGTGACCGTCTTGCCGAAGATTTTCTTCGACATCCGGTTCAGGACGATGCGTGGCTTGGCAATGCCTTCAGACACATCCTCCAGCTCCTCGGTCCGGTTACGGGCAGCGTGCAGCGCCGGCACGGTCAGCTCGCTCATCACGATATTCTCGTCCGATCCGGTGACGACGGGGGAGGTCCATGGCGACGGCCAGCGCGGCAGGTCGATGATTACATAGTCATAGAGCGTGCAGGCAATCTCCAGCATCTTGAGAATGGCTTCGGGCTTGATCGCATTCCACAGCCGGTTTGACCGGGGCGATGCCAGAAGGTGAAGGCCATTCTTGTGATGGGTAATGAAAGCCTGCAGCAGCGCCGCATCGATCCTGTCGGGTGACTGAGTGAGGGCGCTCTGATTGAGGTTTGCCGGGCAGTTGAGATAGGAGGCGCACGCCCCATCAAAGAAATTGAGATCGACGAGGCAGACCTTGTTATGCTTTTCGCGCTGGCTGAGCTGATAGGCGATCTCCACCGCCACCAGTGTTGCGCCTGCGCCGCCCACTGAAGGCGTGACGGTCCAGCATTTGCCGGACGGTCCATCGCCTGGCACGCGGTCCTCGCGGCAGATCATTTCGAGCGTTTCGCCCAGGGCCTGCTGTGTCACGGGCGGCTGGAGCATGTCCCAGCGCGACAGCGACATCAGCCGCTTGACCGCAAGCACCGGCACATTCTCGCCAATAATCAGGCCGGGAAGGGAAGGGGAGGTTTCAGCAACCTGGATAAGAAATTCAACAAGGTCGAAAGAGGCGGAATTCTCAATGACGACCACACCGCCACGTTCCGCACGTGCCGCTTCCAGCGCTGCGTAAGCGTCCGGATGTGTGCTCACCGTCACGTTGCCAAGCTTGTCTGCGCATTCGGATATCTGCGCAGCGGTCTCCGGCGCACAGATGTGCAGGCGGATCGGCCCCACCAATTGAAGCGGCTGAGCAGTCATGCCTAATTGCCCTCCGTGCCGGGAACATATCCAAGATCGGGGCGGCTTTTCGGGGCAGCGGAGACCGGTGCCCCGGTGACAGCTTGTGAGGGTGGGGGCGTGTCAGGCTGCGGTGCGAGGTGGCCGAGAAGAATTCTTTCGGCCTCGGACGGCATCTGCGTACCGGTCAGCGGATCAGGAATACGCGTTCCCGCCGGCGCAGGCAGAACGATGCGCGGCGTAATGATGATCACGAGTTCGGTCTCATTTTCACGGAAGCGATTGGACCGGAAGAGGGCGCCCAGCACGGGTACATCGCCGAGCCACGGCGTCTGCACCGAGGTCGTATCGACCGTATTCTGAATAAGCCCGGCAATGGCGAAGCTCTCGCCATCCGACAGCTCGATGATCGTATTGGCGCGGCGCACGCTAAGAGCCGGTATCTCGACATTGGCCAGACGGACTGAATTGCGCGGATCGCTGGCTGACTTCCGGGCTGACCTCCAGGCTCATCTTGTTGTTCGACAGGATGCGCGGGGTAAATTCGAGGCTCACGCCGAACTCTCGGAACTGGATGGAGATCGTGTCTTCATCGGCGGCCACCGGCACGGGGAATTCACCGCCCGCCAGAAAGCTCGCCGTCTCGCCCGACCGGGCCACCAGATTCGGCTCTGCAAGCGTGCGGATCACCCCGCGTTCCTCCAGTGCTTCCAGGAAGAAATCGATGTTCACGCCGCCGGACCCGCCCAGAATATTGAGGATCGACTGCGGCGCACCACCTGAAAGCAGGCCCGACCCGGTGGCAAAGAGAAAGTCGCCCGCGCGGCCGACTTCGCTGCCGATGCCAAGCTCGGTCACATCTTCGCGCGAGGCTTCAACGAAGCGCACCTCGAGCATCACCTGCTGGGGGCTGTTCACATCCAGGGCATCAATGACTGCGTCGGGGGCGTAGCTGGCCGCGACCTGCATGATCTCTGCGGCCGTCTCATCGTCCGGCACCTCGCCGCGCACATGAAGACGCTGGGCAATCGTGCGCAGCTCGAGATCTATGTCTGGAAAGAGCGCGTCGATGTCATTGCGGATCGCGCCAAGGTCGTGCTCAACGCGCACATCGATCAGTTCAATGAGGTCGCCAGCCTCATCATAGACCAGAATATTGGTCGAGCCGATGGAGCGCCCGCGGACATAGAGCCGGTTGTCAGAGGTCGGGGACGCGTCGGCGATCTCGGGCTGGGAAATCGCAATCCGCGCAAATGGACGGTTGATAGCGACCGGCGTGGAGCGATTTACAACAACGGTCAGGTCGCTCTGCAGCGGAGAGGTGCCTGCCGGCACAGTCTGAGGCAGGGCAGATTGGGTCGCATGCGGCGATGCGGTTGCCGCGCCCGGTACCGAGAGCGCGAGCATGGCTATCGCAACCGATAGAATCTGACAGGTTTTGGACGTCATTCTGTGCCTCTGAGCCGCTGTCTGCTGGCCGCAATTCTTGCGGGCCGTCAGCCAACAGCTCTAGGGGACAGGCTTGAAGCCCCACTGAAACGAGCCGGGAAAACTTGCGTTAAATTTACCGTATCCTGATCAAGGTCTGTCAGGACTTTCGATGGGCGTTTCGGCCTCAGGCAGGTTTGGCAGGGCCGATCCAGACCTGCTGGGCATTGACGAATTCCAGGATTCCGTGCGGTCCAAGTTCGCGGCCAAGGCCAGAGGCCTTTGTGCCACCGCTCGGCAGGCGCGGATCGGTCTTCACAATGCCGTTGACGCTCACCTGTCCGGTATCGATCTTCCTCGCCATCGCTTCGCCGCGTTCGGCGCTTGTCCAGACACTGGCGGCAAGGCCGTAATCAGTATCGTTGGCCAGCTCCAGCGCATGGGCTTCGTCACGCGCGCGCACCAGAACGCCGACCGGACCGAACGTCTCTTGATTGAAGGCGCACATGTCGGGCTTCACATTTGAGAGCAGGGTGACGGGATAGAAATAGCCATCCCGATCCGGCAGCTCCCCGCCCAGAAGACAGTCCGCCCCCTGGGAGATTGTCTCCTGAACCTGCCTGTGCAGCTCATCGCGAAGGTCCGGCCGCGCGATCGGGCCAACATCAGTGTCGGCGCTGACCGGATCGCCCACCTTCAGCGCGCCGAGCTTTTCCTTCATCAGCGCCTCGACCTTATCGTAGACGCTGTCTTCAACGATGATCCGCTTGGCCGCGATACAGGACTGGCCGGCATTGATGATGCGCGACAGGGTCAGCACATCGGTTGCCTTGTCGAGGTCGGCGTCTGCGAGGATGATGGACGGGTCGGACCCGCCAAGCTCCAGCACAGCTGGCTTGATCGCAGAACCTGCAATCCCCGCAACCGCAGAGCCGCCCTTGGACGACCCTGTAAAGGAGACCCCGCGCACGCGCTTGTCGCGGATCACCGGCTCGACGGCCGGCGTCTCCAGATAGAGCGCCTGGAACAGTCCTTCGGGCGCACCGGCTTCGGTAAAGCACTTTTCCAGCGCTTCGGCGCAGCCCGGCACATGCGGATCATGTTTCATAAGGCAGGTATTGCCGGCCATCAGGGCCGGTGCGGCAAAGCGGAAAGCCAGCCAGAACGGCGCGTTCCAGGGCAGGATGCCAAGAATGGGCCCCAGCGGCAGGTGCTGGACATAGGACAGGGTCGCATCGGACTCGAGCACCTGACGCGTCAGGTAACCCTCCGCATGATCTGCATAATGCTCCGCGCACCAGGCCGACTTCTCGACTTCGCCGCGCGCTTCCTTGCTGGGCTTGCCCATCTCCTCGGTCATGACCGGGCCGAGCGTCTCGACATTGTCACGCATGTATTTCGCGACCTTGCGCAGAAGGGCGGCGCGCGTCTCGAATGAGGTCTCCTTCCAGTCTTGGAAGGCAGTCAGCGATTTTGCGATCTTCTGTTCGACTTCAGCGGCCGTGTCGGTTTTGACTTCACGAACGGTCTGGCCGGTCGCCGGATTGACGGCTTTCAGCATTCTCTTCTCCTGAAGACCTGGGTCTTGTCTATTCGGCCGCGGGGGCCGGCTGGCTTTTCTTCTTCGGGGCGGCTGGCGCGGACGATTTTCCGCCGCCGCCTTTCAGCGTGAATTCCTCGGGCAGGCTGAAGAAGCTCTCGCAGCCATTCTCTGTGACGTAGAAGGTGTCGGAAATGCCGACCGTCTTGTCGCCATCGACGCCCCAGACCCACGGAATGATATGGAAGGTCATGCCTTCTTTCAGGATCTGCGGGTCGCCCTGCATGAGCGACAGGATATAGCCTTCGTCCCAGCTTGGCGGGAAGGCGATCCCGATGGAATAACCCGACCGTGTAATCAGTGAGCCGCCATGCGAGCCATCGGAAATGATGTCGCGCACAATCTTGTCGGCGTCCGAGACAGTCAGGCCCGGCTGGACACGTTCGCGCAGCTCCAGCAGTGCTTTCTGCATTTGCTCCTCTGCGCTGCGCATGGAGGGCGAGAGCTTGTCCTGCATTACGACCGTGCGCATCATGGCTGTGTGGTAGCGTCTGTAGCAGCCGCCAACCTCCAGGAACACATGCTCGCCCTCCTGCACGGTGCGCCCTTCCCATGTGGCATGGCCGATCATGGAGCGGGGGCCAGAGGTCACATAGGGCATGACCGAGGGCGGCTCGCCGCCCGCCTCGAACATAGCGGCGGAGATGGCCGCCCCGATCTCATTCTCGGTGACGCCGGGTTTCGCAATCTCGATCCCGGCCTTCATACCCGCTTCGGTGGCGCGGGCGGCCTTCTTCATGATCTCGATTTCGTGCTTCGACTTGCAGACGCGTCCTTCCTCCACAATGCCGAAACAGTCGAGCAGACGCCCGCCGGTATAGGCCGAGTGGAAGCGGTCCTGCTGATAGGCCGGCAGGAAGTAGGAGTTCCGCTCATAGCCGACAGTCGAATTGTAGAGCCCGGCTTCGCGCAGCGCCTCGATGAGCCGCTGGATGGCATCGCCATTGTCCGCATAGGGCCGGGTCTTCTCAACCCATGTGCGGGCGTGGACATTGGACTCCTCCATGTTCCGTGTGACCATGAAACAGTCGCCGTCCAGCGGCACCACCAGCGCCTGGAAGAAGGAATAGCCGGTGGTCTGGTAATCGGTGAGGTACATGATGTTCTCGGGGTCCGAGATCACCACAGCATCGAGCCGGCGGCTCCTCATACGCTCACGCAGGCCTTCAAGACGGCGGACATACTCCTCCGGCGGGAAGGTCATATCATCGCGTTGCTTCATGCTGGCTCCATCACGCTCTGCATGGCCGCTTCCATGATGTCGAGGCCCTCCTTGAGGTCGGCATCGTCGATGGTGAGCGGCGGGATGAGTTTGGCCACCCGGCCTTCGCTGCCGCAGCCGCCAATGAGCAGGCCGTTCTCGAAGCATTCGGCGACCACCTTCTTGGCAAAGGCGCCATCCTTGGTGTCGAGGCCCTGCATCATGCCCTTGCCGCGCACTTCCATACCCTTGCCAGCCATCTTTTTCAGCCGCTTCTCCATGATCTCGCCCTTGCGGCGGACATCGGCCATGAAGCTGTCATCGCGGAAATAGTCCATGGCGACCTTGCCCGCGATGAAGGAAATGCCCTGGCCGCGGAAGGTGCCGGTATGTTCGCCCGGCGACCAGTGCTTGTCATGTTCCGGCTTGTTGAGGTTCATGGCGAGCGGGGTGCCGAAACCGCCAATCCCCTTGGCCAGGGTGATGATGTCGGGGTCGAGGTCCATGCCGTCGAAGCTGAAATAGGAACCGGTACGCCCGCACCCGGCCTGAATGTCGTCCAGAATGAACAGGGCACCGCGGTCGCGCGCGAACTGGCGGATTTCCTTTAGCCATTTCTCGTCGGCAACATTGACCCCGCCCTCAGCCTGGATCGGTTCAATGAGGATCGCCGCAGGCGGCTCATAGCCGGATGACGGGTCGGCATAGGCTTCTTCCATACCCTCCAGCGGATGGCCGAAAGGCAGGCGTTCGACATGGTTGAGCGGCACGCCCGCCGCATTGCGGAAATAGGCGTTCGCCGTCGCGGCCAGCGAGCCGAGCGTCATGCCGTGAAAGCCGTTCGTGAAGGCGATGACCTGTTTGCGGCCAGTGACGCGCCGGGCGAGTTTCAGGGCGGCCTCAACGGCATTGGTGCCTGTCGGGCCGGTGAACTGCATCCGGTAATCCCAGCCGCGCGGCTCCAGGATTGTCTCGGTGAAAGCGGCGATGAAGTCGCGCTTCGTCGTCGTCATCATGTCGAGGCTATGGGGAATGCCGTCTGACTGGATGAATTCGATGATCGCTTCCTTCATCTTCGGATTATTGTGCCCGAAGTTCAGCACGCCAGCGCCGCCAAAGAAGTCGATATAGGATTTGCCGGCCTCGTCGGTCTGGCGGGCGTTCGATGCGGACTTGAAGACGGTCGGGTAAGTCCGAGCGTAACCCCTGACATTCGATTCCCAGCGTTCAAATAGGTCCATGTCGGTCTCTCCTCGGAATTTGTGTTTAGGTTCGGTCGTTCAGAAATGTGGATTGTTCGGGCAGCGGCGCGCCGGCAAGGCGCGCATAGATGCGCGTCACAATCGGCAGCAGCCTGTCATTGAAGTCATAGCGGGGCGAATGGCAGGGCTCGTGATGGCCCTGGCCATCATCGGCGCCAATCAGCGCAAAGGCGCCCGGTATCTCTTTGAGATAATAGGAAAAATCCTCCGACGCCATGATCGGCACCGGAATGTTCTCAAAGTGCCAGCTTTCGCCAAGGTCGGCCGCGATCGCCTCGCGCATGCGGCCCGCTTCGGCAGGATGGTTCACAGTCGCATCGTAGCGGGGAAAAACCTCGACCTCTGCCTCGACGCCATAGGCCCTGGCCTGGGAGATGGTGATTTCCCTGATAAGGCCCTCTATCAGGGGTCGGTCATCAGCATTGGCGAGCCGGATGCTGCCGGCGAGCTTTGCGCTGTCAGGGATGACGGTTTCGCCGCTCGGCGCCTCGATGGAGGTAACACTGACCACGGCTGCATTCTGGGGCGTGATACGGCGCGAAATGATCTGCTGTAGCGCCATCGTGACGGCCGAGGCTGCGAGCACAGGATCGCGCGTGTTTTCAGGCTGGCTCGCATGGCCGCCTGCGCCCTTGAGCGTCACCCGGAATGTCCCGTTGCCTGCCATGACCGCGCCGTCCGGGCAGACAGCCTTTCCGAAGGGGATGGCCGGCCAGTTATGCCAGCCGAAGATGCAGTCGAGCCCGTCCAGCGCGCCATCCTCGATCATCTTGCGCGCGCCGTGCCCGCCTTCCTCGGCGGGCTGAAAGAGCAGCGTGACAGGGCCGGGCAGCTCGGCCTCATGGCGTTTCAGCCAAGCCGCCGTCGACATCAGCGCAGCCGCATGGCCATCATGCCCGCAGGCATGCATGCAGCCTGAACTGGACGAACTATAGTCCAGCCCAGTGCTCTCGTTGATCGGAAGGGCGTCTATGTCGGCGCGAAGCCCGACATGTCGTCCTTTTGCGCCAGCGGCGAGTGTTGCCACAGTGCCGGTGCCTGCGCAGATACGATAATCAATATCCAATCGCGCAAGCGATGTGCGGATAATTTCGGCTGTGTCTTTCTCCTGCCAGGTCAGTTCGGGATGGCGGTGAAGATCATGCCGGAAGTCCGCCGACGCAGACACGAGCGCCTGCCAGTCGGAGGGGGATGCTTCGGGCAAGATGAAGCCTCGGCGCGACATGACCGTACCGTACAGACTAAGCCCTTTGCTTCAAGGAGCCTTGTGGAAAAACAATTGAATGAACTGAAACTGACCGAAAATGGTCATAAAAGCGGGCAGTGACTCAGGCTTTGGCCTTGCCGTCAGCAGCTCTCAGAAGTTGAATGAACTCGTCCGGCACATTCTTCTGCGCTACGCGGTCATAGGTCCGTTTCAGACCGGTCGACATGGCATTGCGAAATGCACGCCGGGCGTGGCGTTCTTCAACGCTCACCGGTCTTGCTTTTCTGTGCTCATGCATATCGGTCATTGTTCTGTCTCATTGCTCAACCAGTAAACAGTTATCTTCCGAGACCGTTCCGATTTTATAGCGGAACAATGGTTAACAGAATTCCATAAACTCTTCATTTTCTGGTTGAGGCTCACCCTTAGTCCGTTGTGAATGCTGGCGATCTGCACATCCTATAGGGTTGAGAAGATGCGCTGCACATTCCGTTTTACGGGCGATATGTTCGTGTTATGTTCCGTCGATGGGAAAGCGCACGCTCATAGACCGTCTGGCTATATTGGCCGATGCCGCGAAATATGATGCGTCCTGCGCCTCATCCGGCTCAGCGAAACGAAACTCACTTTCGACCAATGGGATAGGTTCCACCGAGGGGATGGGCATCTGCCACGCCTATGCGCCGGATGGCCGGTGCATCTCTCTCCTGAAGATATTGATGACCAATTTTTGCATCTATGACTGCAAATATTGCGTCAACCGGGTCTCCAGCAATGTTGAGCGGGCGCGTTTCAGCGTGGAGGAGATCGTCAAGCTGACGCTCGATTTCTACAAGCGCAACTATATTGAGGGCCTTTTCCTCTCTTCCGGCATCATCCGGTCTGGCAATTATACGATGGAGCAGATGGTGGAGGTCGCCCGCCAGCTGCGGGTCGAGCATAATTTCGGCGGCTACATCCATCTCAAATCCATTCCGGAGGCCGATCCTGCCCTGATCGAACAGGCCGGGCTTCATGCAGACAGGCTTTCGATAAATATCGAGCTGCCCCGCGAGGCCTCGCTCAAATCCTATGCGCCTGAGAAGTCGGGGGCGGTCATCCGCACCGCCATGGCGAATGTCCGGCGGGGCATTGAAGACCGCCAGCACGATCGTAAGGAGCGGGGCAGGGCGCGCCCGCCGCGTTTCATTCCCGGCGGCCAGTCAACGCAGATGATTGTCGGCGCTGACCAGTCCTCGGACAGGGACATCATGACAGCCAGCGCCTCGCTTTATTCCGGCTACAAGCTGCGCCGCGTCTATTATTCGGCGTTCAGCCCCATTCAGGACAGTTCCGGCGACCTGCCCCTTATCAAGCCGCCTCTGATGAGGGAGCACCGGCTCTATCAGGCCGACTGGCTAATGCGGTTCTATGGCTTCGAAAAGGATGAGATCTTTGAGGCGCGCGGCGATGGCATGCTGGATCTCGACCTCGATCCGAAACTCGCCTGGGCGCTGGAGCGGCGCGAACATTTTCCCGTCAATGTGAACCGCGCCAGCCGGGAAGCGCTTCTTCGCGTTCCGGGTTTCGGGACCAAATCGGTTCAGCGCATACTTGCCGCGCGCCGCCATACACATCTGCGTCTCGATCATATCGCCCGGATCGTGCACTCACTGAAAACCTGCCGGGACTTCATAGAAACGGTAGACTGGCACCCCGCCGGCACGCTTGATCTTGCGCATCTGCGCGACAGGTTCGTTCCGGCGCCGCAGCAGCTCCAGCTCCTCTGATGGAACAGGTGACGCTTTCGTCCGAGACGGATTTTGATGGCTGGCGCGAGGCAGCGCGGCGGCTGGCGGGCACAGGGGTTCCGCCGGGGGCGGTCAAATGGGCCGGCCCGGCGGGCGAGACCGATCTTTTCGCCGCGCCCGCAGTCAGCGAAGGGGAGGCGTCTGCGCCGGGCGAAGCCCCCGGCATCCGCGTGCCGAAGGCGTTTGTCGACATGGCGCGCCGCGTTGTCTGCCACCGCGATCCTGCGCGTTTCGCCTGGCTCTATCAGCTATTATGGGACCTGCAGCGTGACCGCGCGGCGCTGTCTGATCCGCTCAATGATGCGGCCCTCTGGGTGAAGGCCGCAGACAAGCAGATCCGGCGCGATGTCCACAAGATGCACGCCTTCGTCCGCTTCCGGAAGGTGGGAGAGCGCGGCGATCGCGAGGTTTTCATGAGCTGGTTTGAGCCGGATCATCGCATTACGGCGCTCACCGCGCCTTTCTTTGTGCGCCGCTTCACCGGTATGGACTGGTCGATCCTGACGCCGGACGCCTGCGCCAGCTGGGATGGGGAAAAAATGACCTTTGCCGAGGGGGCCGACCGTTCACAGATGCCGGACGAGGACGCAATTGAGGATCAGTGGCGCACCTATTATGCGTCCATCTTCAATCCCGCGCGGCTCAAGATCGGTGCGATGCTGTCGGAAATGCCGGCCAAATACTGGAAGAACCTGCCGGAGGCCGAGCTTATTCCCGGTCTTATAAGACAGTCCTCCGAACGCACCGGCGCGCTGCTGGCTGCCCCCTCCAGCCCGGCCAATATCCGCGCCTCGCGCATGTCGGCCTTCCTGCCGGAAGAGAATGCAGCCGGTATCCAGTCGCTGGAGGAGGCCCGCCGGGCGGCGTCCAGATGCACGCTCTGCCCGATCCATGAATGCGCCAGCCAGACCGTTTTCGGCGAAGGCCCGGCTGGGGCGCGGCTGATGATTATCGGTGAGCAGCCCGGCGACCGCGAAGACATTGCCGGCAAGCCTTTCGTCGGCCCAGCGGGCGAGCTTCTGGACAGGGCGATGGGCGAAGCCGCGATCGACCGGCACAAAGCCTATGTCACCAATGCCGTGAAACACTTCAAATTCACCCCGCGCGGGAAACGGCGCATGCACCAGAAACCGAATGCAGGGGAAATCGATACCTGCCGGTTCTGGCTCGATCTGGAGCGCCAGTTCGTCAAGCCGGACCTTATCGTCAGCCTTGGGGCCACGGCCTTGCGCGGGGTCTTTGGAAAGGCGGTGGCCCTGAAGGAATTGCGCGGCGCGCTGACGGAACTTGGCGAGGGGACCCAGCTCATTGCGACCGTGCACCCATCCTATCTTCTACGCCTGCCGGACAGGGCGCGGGCAGAGGAGGAATATCGCCGCTTTGTTCAGGATCTCGGCCGCGCGCAGTCACTCCTGTCGCGCAAGGCGGGCTGATCTTCAGCCACCGCCAAAGAATTTGGCGAATTGGCCCCAGGGGACGAAGGCGACGGTAACGGCGGCGGTAACAGCCGCCAGCACATAGCCAAGCAGCATGAGGACGCCATCGCGCGCCATGATGGCAAGGCCGTACAGCGTGATCGCCGCGCCCGGTACGCCCACGGCGAACGGCACCAGCTCCAGCGGAATCATCAATAGCGAGAGGAAGATAATGATGACCGCAGACGCATAGATCGCCCAGGGGCCCGTGAGCATCGTAATCCGCTCGGAAACAAGCCCATCAATACGTTTCAGCCAAGGCTTTGCCTTCTCGTCGGCCTTTTTGAGCTTGTCCTTGGAGATCGAGCGCTTTTCGATGAAGCCGGGTACCCAGATGCGGTTGGCCCCGAAGACGATCTGCACGGTGAAGAGGATGATGATGACGCCCACAATCATGGGCAGTCCAGGCACGGCGCCGATGGGCGGGACAGTCACAAGCATGCCGAGCAAGACGATAATCGGCCCGAAGGAGCGCGAGCCGAACAGGTCCAGAATGTCGCCAAAGGTGACCTTGTCGCCTTCAACTTCGTTGATTGCCCGCTCAAGAACGTTTTCAAGCGGATTGTCCCGTGAGGCTGTTTCGCTCATCGAGGTACGTCCTTCTTTCGCCGATGATACACTTATAGCGTGCAATCTGGGGGAAAGTTCATTCGCCCTTTGTGACAGGTGCAGGCGACAGGATGGAGAGCATGGTCTGGCGCATGAGGCCGACGATGTTTTTCAGGTCGAGATCGGGGTTTCGCAGCAGACGGTTCGCAAGGCCCGAGAACTGCACCATCATCATGTCCGTGCGCGCCTCGGCCCGGTCCAGGCCCAGCTTGTCGTGAATAAGATGGGCCAGCTGATCGCGGATATAGCGGTCATGACGCTGTATGATCTCGGCGACTTCGGGATTGCGCTGACATTCGGCCAGCATTTCCATGTTCAGTGCCGACTGGAGGATATCGGTTTTCTGGGCGATGGATTCGATGGCACGCTCGGTCATGACAGTGGCGAGCTGCGCTGAGTCGACTGCATCGAATTCGGCGAATCTCTCCGCCGCGCGCGCCGACTCGCGGTCGACAATCGCGGCGATGATCGCCTCCTTGTTCTCGAAGTAGTGATATATGTGGCCGGGGCTCATACGGGCGCGTTCGGCGATCTTGGCCATGCCGGCACGATGGAATCCGAATTCCACAAAACAGTCAGCGGCAGCATCGAGGACTTGTTCGATACGGGCCTGGCGCCGCTTTTCTCCGCCTGTCATGGGTGGCTGCTTCGACTGCAAAATTAATTGTCCTCACTCATTGACTTGGTGCGCTGCAGCAATAAGTAGAATGCTCATTCTAAAAGCAAGGGCCGCGCAGAAAAAAACCAGTCGTCGCGCGACCTCGTATGAAGGACTGATTATGGTCTCGAAGGTTTATCGTCCATCGCCCCGCCATACTGGTGTGAAGGCGTGTCTCGCCACTCTTGGTCTGGCCGCGCTTGCCGCTTGCGGACAGGGTGCCGGCGGGGAGGGCGGACAGGAAGCGGGCGGCGGCGGCGCCCAGCAACAACAGCCGCAGGCCGCCCGTGTTGAGGTGGTGCGGATCGAGCCCCAATCCATCGGCAGTGTCCGCACTCTGCCTGGACGGGCCACGCCCTACGCCGAAGCTGAGATTCGCCCCCAGGTGACGGGCCTTATCGAAAGCCGCCTGTTCACTGAGGGTGAGCTCGTCAATGAAGGGCAGGCGCTCTATCAGATTGATGCTGATGAATATGTCGCCGCCGTGCAGAGCGCGCAGGCCGCGCTTGAGCGTGCGCAGGCCACAGCGGCCACGGCTGGTGAAACCGCCAAACGGTTCGAACGCCTTGCCGGTATCAACGCCGTCAGTCAGCAATCCTATGACGAAGCCGTCGCCGCGCAGAAACAGGCTGAAGCCGATGTCGGCATCCAGCGCGCTGCGCTGGACCGCGCCCGCATCGATCTCGCCCGCACCAAGGTTCGTGCTCCGATTGACGGACGGATCGGGCGCTCGGCGGTGACAGAAGGCGCGCTTGTGACCGCCAATCAGGCAACGCCGCTCGCCCGTGTCCTTCAACTCGACCCCATCTATGTCGACATGACTGCATCGAGCGCGCAGGTCCTGCGCTGGAAACGTGACGTCGCCGAAGGCAAGATCGAGACTGTCGGGCCGACGTCCGGACGTTCTGCGGCCGTCCCGGTGACACTCGAGTTTGAGAATGGAGACGACTATCCTGTCGAAGGCCAGCTCGAATTCTCGGAAGTCAGTGTTGATCAGGAAGCTGGAACGGTCATTGTGCGCGCACAGTTTCCCAACCCGGGCAATCTGATCCTTCCTGGCATGTTCGTGAAAGCCTCCTTTGCGGCGGGCAGCTATAATGACGTCTATCTCGTGCCCCAACGCGCCGTTCAGCGGACCCCGCAGGGGGACGGATACGTCTTCGCGGTTGGCGACGATGGTACAGCCGTCCGCAAGAGTCTCACCATTCAGGAAGCAAACGGCTCCAACTGGGTTGTGACCGAGGGCCTCTCCGCAGGTGACCAGATTGTGATCAGCGGCTTCCAGAATTTGCGGGCCGGCATGCCGGTGCAGGTCATCGGCACCTCGTCGGATGAGCTTGCCTCGGTGAAAAACGCCGACACAGAAACCGCTCCAGAGTAAGAGACAGACCCGATGGCAAATTTCTTCATCGACCGCCCGGTCTTCGCCTGGGTGATTGCAATCGTCATCATGCTGGCGGGGGCGATGTCGCTCCGCGCCCTGCCTGTGTCGCAATATCCAGACATCGCGCCGACCACGATTTCCGTGAACGCAGTTTATCCGGGTGCATCGGCCAAGGCGGTCGAGGACTCGGTGACCCAGGTCATCGAGCAGCAGATGACGGGCCTCGACGGGCTCGATTACATTTCGTCTTCCTCCAGTTCGTCGGGCGAAAGCTCGATCACGCTGACCTTCGAGACCGGGACTGATCCGGACATTGCCCAGGTTCAGGTCCAGAACAAGCTGTCGCTTGCGACGCCGCTTCTGCCGGAGCCGGTGCAGCGTCAGGGCGTGACCGTTAACAAGGCGAGCGCGGGCTTTCTGTTGATCACAGCGCTCTATTCGCCGGATGGCAGCTACGACCAGACTGACCTTGGCGACTATATCCGCACCAACATGTACGACACGATCGGCCGTACCGACGGTGTGGGCCAGGTCCGTCAGTTCGGCTCCCAGTACGCAATGCGCATCTGGCTCGATCCGGACAAGCTGACCCAGTTTGACCTCGTGCCGGGCGATGTAATCGCAGCAATCCGTGCCCAGAACACACAGGTGTCCGCTGGCGCGCTCGGCGGGGCACCATCCGTTGAAGGCCAGGAAATCAATGCGACGGTGACGCTCCAGTCTCTATTGAGTACGCCCGAGCAGTTCCGCAATCTCTTCCTGCGTACAACGCCCCAGGGGGGCTCGGTCCGGCTTGGTGATGTAGCTGAAGTAGAGCTCGGCGCTGAAAACTACTCGTTTACATCGAAGTTCAACGGACATCCGGCTTCGGGTTTTGCCGTCTCTCTTGCAACCGGCGCCAATGCCCTCAACACAGCAAAGGCGGTGAAGGCAGAGGTCGCCCGTATCGCGCAGGACTTCCCGGCAGGCATTGATTATGCCTTCCCGGTGGACTCCACCCCCTTCATTCAGACGTCCATTCACGAGGTCCAGAAGACGCTTGTGGAGGCAATTGTTCTCGTCTTTCTCGTCATCTTTGTCTTCCTGCAGAGCCTGCGCGCATCCTTCATCCCGATGATTGCCGTGCCGGTCGTGCTTCTTGGCGTCATGGCAGGGCTGCTCGTCCTCGGTTTCTCCATCAATACGCTCACCATGTTCGCCATGGTGCTCGCCATCGGCCTCATTGTTGACGATGCCATCGTGGTGGTTGAGAACGTCGAACGCGTCATGGAAGAAGACGGCCTCGGCCCTGTCGAGGCGACCCGTAAATCCATGGGACAGATCACCGGCGCTCTTATCGGCATTGTGGTTGTGCTTTCTGCGGTTTTCATCCCGATGGCCTTCTTCCCTGGCTCTGCGGGTCTCATCTACCGTCAGTTCTCGGTGACCATCGTGTCGGCCATGGCGCTCTCGCTCCTGATTGCGCTTATCCTGTCGCCGGCGCTCTGCGCCACCATTCTGAAAAAGCCGAAAGAAGGCGAGAAACCTGGTCTGCTGGAAAAGCCGGCAGTGTGGTTCAATAACGGATTTGATCGCCTGCGCGAGGGATATGGGGGCGTCGTCGACCGTATTCTGCGCCGCCGGTGGATTTTTGCCGGGGTTTTCGCCGTCATTGTGGCCATCACAGCATTCGGCTTCGTCCGCCTGCCCACGTCCTTCCTGCCACAGGAAGACCAGGGCCGCGTCATTACGCTCGTCCAGCTGCCGCCGGGGTCCAGCCTCGAGCGCACGACAGAGGTCATGGATGAGGTGCACGATTATTATTACGACGCCCATGAAGACAGTCTGCAGGGCCTTTTCACCCTGTCCGGCTTCAGCTTTGCCGGGCGAGGACAGAATAATGGTATCGCCTTCGGTGCGTTGAAGGACTGGTCAGAGCGGACTGGTCCCGGCGAGTCCGCGTCTGCCATCGCTGGCGCTGCCAGCGGCCATTTCGGCCAGAGCACGGACGCCCAGATCTTCGCCATTGTGCCCCCGCCAATTCAGGAGCTCGGTAACTCATCAGGCTTCGATATGTATCTTCAGGATGCAGGCGGTATCGGCCATGATGAGCTGATGCAGGCCCAGGGGCAGCTGCTGGGACTCGCAAATCAGCAGTCTGAACTGACTGGCGTGCGTCCGAACGGCCTTGCCGACGGACCGCAATTCAACATCGATATTGACTACCAGAAGGCGCAGGCTTTCGGCGTCGATACCTCAAGCATCAACAGCCTGCTATCGACCGCTTTTGGTGGCACTTATGTCAACGACTTTATCGACCGTGGACGCATCAAGCGCGTCTACGTGCAGGGTGAAGCTGCTGACCGGATGCAGCCCGACGATCTTGGCCATTGGTATGTTCGCAATGAGTCAAACCAGATGGCGCCGCTCGAAGAACTCGTGACCAGCGACTGGACCTATGGGTCCCCGCAGCTGCAGCGCTATAATGGTTTTCCTGCACTCAATATTCAGGGGTCCCCTGCGCCAGGCGTCAGTTCCGGCGTGGCGATGAACAAGATGGAAGAGCTGGTCGGCCAGCTGCAACCCGGTCTCGACATGGAATGGACAGGTATCAGTAAGCAGGAGAAGGAAGCCGGCAACCAGGCCTCGCTTCTCTACATTCTCTCCATCCTGTTCGTCTTCCTGTGTCTTGCGGCGCTCTATGAAAGCTGGACCGTTCCGGTTGCCGTGCTTCTGACAGCGCCCCTCGGCGTTGCAGGCGCCGTCCTTGCGGCCCACCTGCGCGGGCTCGATAATGACGTCTTCTTCCAGGTGGCCCTGCTGACCACAGTGGGTCTCGCCTCAAAGAACGCTATTCTGATTATCGAATTTGCGCGGAATCTGGAGCAGCAGGGCGTCGGCCTTATCAAGGCAATCGAACAAGCAGTCCGCATGCGTCTACGTCCGGTCCTTATGACCAGCTTTGCCTTCGGCTTCGGTGTTCTGCCGCTTGCGCTCAGCACCGGGGCAGGCGCTGCGGGGCGCCAGGCCATCGGTACGGCTGTCCTTGGCGGCCTTATCGTCTCAGTCGTATTCGGCTTGCTGTTCGCACCGCTATTCTATGTGATGATCCGTAAACTCACAGGCGAGAAAAGCCTTGTGACACAGACCCCGGGGGAGGCCCAGGCATGAGAGCCCTTCGTTTGATGGCATCAACCGGCAGCGCCCTTGCTGCCCTGGCCCTTGCAGGCTGCACGACGCTGATGGAGCCCTATGAGCGCCCCGAAGCGCCAATCCCGGACGCCCTTCCGGTGACCGATGCGGCGGGGCAGGAGGTCCAGCCCCTCTACTGGCAGGACATCTATCAGGCTGACATGCTTCAGCGTCTGGTCGCGCTCGCGCTGGATGAAAACCGCGATCTCCGCATCGCGGCGGCCAATGTGCAGCTAGCGCGCGCCCAATACGGCATCAGCCGTTCCCAGCTCCTGCCGACCGTTGCGGCGCGCGGCAGCGCCACCGAGGCGGGCGATATTGGTGGCGGCGATGGGGCAGGCTTCAATGAGGGCGCGTCGGCGAGCCTTGCCATCACCGCCTATGAGCTAGACCTTTTCGGCCGCGTCTCGGCGCTGAACGAGTCCGCGCTACAGTCCTACCTGGCCTCGGCCGAGGGTGAGCGGGCAGCGAAAATCTCCATCGCCGCAACAGTGGGCGAGATCTGGATGCAGCTTGCCGCGGACAAGGCGCTGCTGGCACTGGCCGAGGACACGGTCGATGTGCAGTCTGAATCGCTCAACCTGACACAGGAACTTTTCAATGCAGGCGTGGCGACCGAGCTCGATGTGCGCCGCGCATCTGCCAGCGTTGAAACGGCTCGCGCCCAGGCTGCGCAGTTTGCCGCCGCCGTCGATCAGGACCTGAACGCCCTGCGCTTCGCCGTCGGCACCGATCTTCCCGAAGGCACCTATGCCGCGGCCAAACTGGAGCCGAGCCCGCTGGCGGAGCAACCCCCCGTCGGCCAGTCCTCGCTCATCCTTCTGAAGCGGCCGGACGTGCAGTCCGCCGAACGACAGCTCATGGCCGCCAATGCCGATATTGCCGTCGCCCGGGCGGAGTTCTTTCCCGTTGTCTCTCTGACAGGGCAGGTGGGCTATTCCAGCCGCGAGCTGTCGGACCTCTTCGATGGATCTGGGGGCTGGTCCTTCGGGCCGTCCATCTCGCTGCCGATTTTCGATGCCGGTGCGCGTCAGGCCAATCTCGATGCCACCCTGGCTCAGCGTGAGATTGCGCTTGCCAGCTATGAGCAGGCGATCCAGGCAGCCTTCCGCGACACCGCCGATACCCTGGCTGTGCGCCGCACGATCGATGAGCGGGTCGATGCCCTGGTCCGCCTGGTTGAGGATACCGAGGTCACACGCGATCTTTCCGACGAGCGTTTCCGCGTCGGTGTCGACGACTATCTGTCGGTGCTCGATTCGCAGCAGCTCTACTATGACGCCCGCCAGCAGCTGATCCAGGCCAATCTGGTGCGCAACCTCAATGTGATCTCGGTTTACCGCGCGCTGGGGGCATGGCCGGAGCGTCAGCCGGCGGCCGATACACCGCCTGAATCGTGACGCCTGCGTCATAATCTATGGACAAGGCAGGTGTTTCGCGGTTTACTTTGCGGCATGACAACACCTGATTTCGACGTGATCATCGTGGGGGCGGGCCTCTCCGGTATCGGGGCCGCCTACCACCTGCAGGCGCGCTGCCCCGATAAGTCTTACGCCATTCTCGAGGGCCGGGAGGCCATTGGCGGGACGTGGGACCTCTTCCGCTATCCGGGCATCCGGTCGGACAGCGACATGCACACGCTCGGTTATGACTTCAAACCGTGGAAGGCGCGCAAGGCGATTGCCGACGGGTCATCCATCCTGAGCTATGTGCGCGAGACGGCAGCAGAAAACGGCATCGACCGGCACATCCGTTTCAACAGCCTCGTCCAGGAAGCAAGCTGGGACTCCGAAGCGGCCGTCTGGACACTGACGATCCTCGACAGGACGACCGGTCAGACGAGCGATCTCACCTGCCGTATGCTCCATATGTGTGCGGGCTATTATTCCTATGAGGGCGGCTACAAGCCGGATTTTCCGGGCGAAAACAGTTTTGCCGGCCGGGTGATCCATCCGCAGGCCTGGCCTGAGGATCTCGACTATGCCGGCAAGAAGGTCGTGGTCATCGGCTCCGGTGCAACCGCTGTCACGCTCGTTCCGGAAATGGCAAAGACCGCCGCGCACGTTACCATGCTGCAGCGCTCGCCCACCTATATCGTCTCGCGCCCGGCAGAGGACAGGATCGCGCTCGGTCTGCGCAAGATTCTGCCCGAAAAGCTCGCCTATGGCCTGACGCGCTGGAAGAACACGCTGCTCCAGATGCTGTTCTTCAGGATGGCGCGCCGCCGGCCGGACAAGGTCAAGGACCGCATCATCGGCATGGCCCGCGAGGAACTTGGCGAAGGCCATGATATTGAGACCCATTTCACGCCGGACTATAATCCCTGGGACCAGCGTCTCTGCCTCGTTCCGGATGGCGACCTTTTCACAGCGCTGCGCGATGGCGACGCGACCATCACGACCGATACGATAGAGACCTTTACCGAGACAGGCATAAAACTCTCCTCCGGTCAGGAGCTGGAGGCCGACATCGTGGTGTCCGCGACAGGCCTGCAACTTGAATTCATGGGCGGCGCGGTTCTCAAGGTCGATGGTGCCCGAATCGATCCGGCCTCGCTTCACGGCTATCGTGGCATCATGTTCACCAATGTGCCCAATCTGGTCGTCACATTCGGCTACACGAACGCGTCCTGGACACTGAAGGCAGACCTGATCGCCAAATATGTCACGCGTCTTCTAAAACATATGGACAAGACCGGTGCGGTTGAAGTGCGCCCCATTCCTGAAAGCGATCCGGGCGATGCGCCATGGCTGGATTTCTCTTCCGGCTATGTGACCCGAGCCCTTCACAAGCTTCCCAGACAGGGCACGTCCGCGCCCTGGAAGCTGAACCAGAACTACATACAGGACATCTTCGAGATCCGGCATGCGCCGCTTGATGACGGTGTTCTTCAATACCGTCGTGCCGGTGATCCATACTTCAGTGATAAACACGCCGACGCAGCAGCGGCGATTGCGGCCGAATAGCGAAAGCGGGGTTTACTGCACTGCGTGGCCAAACCCGCTTGAACCGGGCCGCGCTTGGTCGTATGTGCGTGCCAAGTGCCGCCTTAGCTCAGTTGGTTAGAGCGCTGGTTTGTGGAACCAGAGGTCCTCCGTTCAAGCCGGAGAGGCGGTACCATTCTCCCCTACAGCCAATTGTGTCCTAATCTGGATGGAATGGAGAACAAAAGTGAGGCGACCCGGAAATATTGTTGCATTTACGCCTCGCTTTCTGGAAAAAACTGGAAGTTTCAAATATTTTCCGTTCTTGTGCTCTCGTCTAGGGAACCAAGTTCCTATAGATGGGTAGTCACACGGAATGGTCCGTTAGTCTCTGCGGTCGGTGGGCAATGGTGCCCGTCCCGGCTCACAATAGGGGATGAGTATGAAAAGAACTCTTATGTGCGCGACAGCCGCAGCCGCCATGGCGTCTGCTATGACTGTCGCAAATGCTCAGGACGGCTGGTATGGCCGTGCTGACCTGGGCTACACTTTCGACGGTACGCTGGACAGCGACGCCGAGCGTAACTCGCCGCTCTCCCTGGGTGGTGATCAAAGCGTCGAAGACGGCTTTGGCGCTCAGCTCGGTCTCGGCTACGGCTTCGACAACGGCTTCCGTCTCGAATCCACCGTTGGTTACCGCTCTACGACGCTTGACGTCAGCGGCGTGATCAACGGCGCAGGTGTTGTTCCGGTTCCGACCGCTCCGGGTCTGGCTTACCAGCCGGGCGGCAGCGGTGAAGCTTCCGTCTATGACGTGATGTTCAACGGCATCTACGACTTCAACGCCGGTGGCGCGATCCAGCCCTACCTCGGCGCTGGTATCGGTCTTGCCAAAGTTGACGCACGTGCAACCAACCTGCGCGCTGGCCTCAACTCCGGTGGCACCGTCACCACGTATGACGCCAACGGCTTCAACGACGACGACACCGCGCTGGCCTATCAGGCTCTCGCCGGTATCGGTTATGCGATGACCGAGCAGCTCACGCTGGACATCGGCTACAAATACTTCGCAACCGATGGTCTTGATTTCGACGGCCAGGGCGCGCTCGGCCAGCCGGTCGCCTATGACGGCGAGTATCAGGATCACTCCGTGACCGTTGGTCTGCGGTATCAGTTCGCTGCGCCGGCTGCTCCGCCGCCGCCGCCGCCTCCGCCGCCGCCACCTCCGCCACCGCCGCCG
>NVWP01000064.1 GCA_002733705.1 Henriciella sp.
CACGATGTTCTGCGGCGTGCGGCGCTTGAGCAGCATGGTGTAGAACCAGCCATAATAAGCAATAGACAGCGCGAGCAGCCCCGCGGCCACTGCATTGGACGCCATCCACATCAGCAGAACCGAGACACCGCTCATGACGAGGCCCATGGCGAGGGCTTCCTCGCGGGGCACTGCTCCAGAGGGGATCGGACGGGTGGATGTGCGCTTCATCACCGCATCGATGTCCGCATCATACCACATATTGATCGCGCCTGCGGCGCCTGAGCCAAGCGCAATGGCCAGCGTGGCAATGGCTGCCATCACCGGATTGATCGCAATTCCCGTTACGCCGTGCGCGCTCACAAGCCCGGCCAGACCCGTGAAGACGACAAGCATCATGATGCGCGGCTTCATGAGCTGCACATAATCACCGGCCGTCGCGTATCGCGGCGTCTCCGGCGTCATATCTGCTGTATCGACATGCGACATTGGATCTGCGTGCTCCATCAAGATGGAAACGGCCCCTCGCGGCGTTGAACGCGAAGGGCCGTCCTGTTTCTGTCGTTCAACGGCCCGTTAGTGGTGGCTCTGCGGCTTCACTTCAGGCAGCTCGTTGAACTGGTGGAATGGCGGCGGCGATGAGAGCGTCCACTCCAGTGTGGTGGCACCCTCGCCCCATGGATTGGCGACACCCTTGCGGCGGCGCACAGCGGCCTCGATCACACCGATAAAGAAGATCGTCGTGGCAACGAGGGTCACCGCATAGCCCATCGACGACCAGAAGTGCCAGGTCGAGAAGGCGTCTGCATAGTCAATATAGCGGCGCGGCATGCCCTGGAGGCCCAGGAAGTGCTGCGGGAAGAACAGAAGGTTCGAGCCCACGAACATCGTCCAGAAGTGCGCATAGCCAATGAACTTGTTGTACTTCACGCCGAACATTTTCTCGAACCAGTAGTACCAGCCGGCAAACAGGCCGAACACGGCGCCAAGCGAGAGCACGTAGTGGAAGTGGGCAACGACGTAATAAGTGTCGTGCAGGACGTGGTCGATACCCGCATTGGCAAGCACCACACCCGTGACACCGCCGACGGTGAACAGGAAGATGAAACCGATGGCCCAGACCATGGGCACGGAGAAATCAATCGAGCCGCCCCACATTGTCGCGATCCACGAGAAAATCTTGATCCCCGTCGGCACCGCGATGACCATCGTGGCAGCAACGAAATAGGCCTTCATGTCGACCGGCATACCGACGGTGTACATGTGGTGGGCCCAGACAATGAAGCCGATCGCGCCGATGGAGACCATTGCATAGGCCATGCCGAGATAGCCAAAGACCGGCTTGTTCGAGAAGGTCGACACAATGTGCGAGATGATACCGAAGGCCGGAAGGATCATAATGTAGACTTCCGGGTGACCGAAGAACCAGAACAGATGCTGGAACATGATCGGGTCGCCGCCCCCGGAGGGGTCAAAGAATTGCGAGCCGAAATTCCGGTCGGTCAGGAGCATGGTCAGCGCGCCTGCCAGAACCGGCAGAGCAAGCAGCAGCAGGACGGCGGTCACCAGCACCGACCAGGCAAACAGCGGCATCTTGTGCAGGGTCATGCCCGGTGCGCGCATGTTCAGGATGGTCACGATGAAGTTGATGGCACCGAGGATCGACGCAATACCGGCCGTGTGAAGGGACAGGATCAGAAGGTCCATGGACGGGCCGGGGTGGCCGGTCGTGCTGGAGAGCGGCGGATAAAGGACCCAGCCGCCACCAAAGCCGAGGAACTGGCCGGTGCCCGGGATCAGCATGGAGATACACGCCATGATGAAAGCGGCAACCGTCAGCCAGAACGAGATATTGTTCATGCGCGGGAACGCCATGTCAGGCGCGCCAATCATCAGCGGGACGAACCAGTTGCCGAAACCGCCAATCAGGGCCGGCATCACCATGAAGAAGATCATGATGAGACCGTGATAGGTGATCACGACATTATAGAAATGCTTGGCATGCTCGATAGCCTGGTCGCCGGAATAGCCGAACCACTCCATGAGGCCTGTAAGCGGGCCGATGCCCGGCTGAGCCAGCTCAAGACGGATGAGGCCAGAAAGCGTGTAGCCGACAATGCCCGCGCAGATCGCGAAGACGAGGTACAGCGTACCGATGTCCTTATGGTTCGTGGACAGGAACCAGCGCACAAAGAAGCCCGGCTTGTGATCGTGGGCGTGGTCGTCGTGGACAGTCGAAACTTGATCCATTGCCATGTCAGAGATCCTCTCGGGTTCTACTCGGCCTGGGCAAGACGCGTTTCCGCGCTCGTCCGGTCGGAATTATTTGCAACTTGGGCGCTATCAATTCCCTCAAAGGCACCTTCGAAGTCACCTTCGCGAAGCGACGTGATCCAGGCGTCATAAGTGTCCTGATCGACAACGCGAATCTCGATCGGCATGAAGGCGTGGTCCTTGCCGCAAAGCTCTGAGCACTGACCGTAATAGGTGCCTTCTTCCTCGACGAGGAACCAGCCCTCATTGAGACGGCCAGGGACGGCGTCGGTCTTGATACCAAAGGCCGGCATCGCGAAGGAGTGAATCACGTCGGACGCTGCGGTCTGATAGCGGATGTAGCGGTTCACAGGCAGCACCAGCGGATAATCGACGGCAAGATTGCGCGGACCGCGCGCGGCGTCGAGATTGTCGCTGGAAAGACCACGTTGAAGCGGGTTGGACACAAACTCCACCGGATAGCCGCCATCATCGAGCTCATCGGGGAAGGAATAGGTCCAGTTCCACTGGTTGCCCTGGGCCTTCACCGCGATCCAGCCCTGCTCGGCTGCATCGGGATAGATGTTTGGATTGTCACCCTCGGCTGCGGCGATGGCTTCCAGATCCGGCTCGTTCTCCTGATAGAACAGGTTCGAGAAGGACGGACCGGCAATCGCAACGAGGATGAGGACAGGAACGACCGTCCAGATGATCTCGATCGGCGTATTGTGGCTGAACTTGCGGGCCACGGGATTGGCGCGCTTGTTATATTTCACGCAGACCACCACCAGCAGTGCCAGCACGAACAACGTGATGATCGTAATAATTACCACCAGATAATTATGAAACCAGTGTAGACGCTCCATGATGCGTGTCGCTGCATCCTGGAGATTTATTCCACCCTGCTCAGGAACGGCAGCGTGAGCAGCTGCGCCAATCGGCAAGATCGAAAGAAGAGCGACGAGAAAACGCACAGCCCGACTCCTTGGTAAAAACTTGTGTGATGCCATAGCTCCGACGACTCCCTGCGTCCACCCGGCCCTTCAGTGAATTCGAATTTGTCGCAGCCGCTTCGCTTTATCTCTCCCTAGCGCTATATTGCGCCCAACAGAAGAGGAGGTGGAAGAAATGTCGCGTGTCCTTCTATGCAGCCTTGCTTGCCTTGTCTGCGGCGCCACAGCCAGTGCGCAGGTCTTTGTCGTTGGCAGCGGTCTGGCACGTGACTGCTTCGACCAGGTCAAGTCCGGAAATTATTCATTCCGCTCAGCGGACGAAACCTGTTCGCGGGCTTTGCGCGAAGAAACGCTGACGCGGGAAAACCGCGCAGCCACTTATGTAAACCGCGGCGTCATCCGCATGCGGGAGGGCGACTATGACAGGGCGCTCGCCGATTATTCAAGCGCCACTGACATCCTGCCCTCGCTGGGGGCTGCCTACCTCAATGAAGGCGCGGCGCATATTTATACACGTAATTTCGATGAGGCGCTTGTCGCCCTAAACCGCGCAATCGAACTGGAAACGAATGACATTTTCGCGGCCTATTACAACCGCGCCATAGCCCGTGAAAACACCGGCGATGTACCGGGGGCGTACTTCGATTTCCAGAAGGCGCTCGAACTGCGTCCCGGATGGGAACTTGCGCAGCGCCAGCTCAGCCGATTCGAGGTTCAGCAGCAGTAAGCGTCCCCTGCCCGCTTGCAGGTCAGTCCGTGAATGTCCATTCTCTCTGAATGCTAGAAACAGACCTTCCTTTCGACCGCGCCGAGGCAACCCGTATCCTTGCCGAAGCCTGCGACGGCGCCGATGATGGCGACATCTATGTCCAGCGCGCCCGCTCTGAAAGCTTCATGTATGATGATGGCCGCCTGAAATCGGCGGCTTTCGATACCTCCCAGGGGTTCGGCCTCAGAGTTGTTGCGGGTGAAGCGAGCGGGAATGCGCATGCCGGTGAGTTGACACTCGATGCTATCCGGCGAGCCGCGACAACCGCCGCCGCCGCCAAGCGTGGCTATTCCGGCTCGCTGGCCGCCGGACCGATCCCGACGAATCGCAAGCTCTATGCGCCCATAGATCCGACCGAAGCCCCCGGCTTTACGGTCAAGACGGGTCTTCTGGCCGAAATCGACGCCTGGGTCCGCGCAAAGGATCCGCGTGTGGTTCAGGTCTCTGTTTCACTCGCCGGCAGTCATCAGGAAATCGACATCCTGCGCCCGGCTGGCGAAACCTTTCATGATGTGCGCCCGCTTGTGCGCCTCAACATTTCCGTGACGCTCGAAAAAGATGGCCGGCGCGAATCGGCCTCTTCGGGTGCCGGTGGCCGCGCCGAGTATGAGGAATGGATCAAGCCGGAACGCTGGCAGGCCATGGCGGAGCGCGCGCTCAGAAAGGCAGAGATCAATCTGGAATCCATCCCTGCCCCGGCTGGTGAGATGGAAGTCGTTCTGGGACCAGGCTGGCCCGCTGTCCTGTTGCACGAAGCGGTTGGCCACGGTCTTGAAGGGGATTTCAACCGCAAGCAGACCAGCGTCTACGCCGGAAAGATCGGCCAGCAGGTCGCCGCAAAGGGCGTCACGATTGTCGATGATGGCACAATTGATGCGCGCCGCGGCTCCCTTTCCTTCGATGATGAAGGCACACCGACGCAGCGTAATGTGCTGATCGAGGACGGTATCCTGAAAGGCTATATGCAGGATCGCCAGAATGCCCGCCTTATGGGCATGGCGCCAACCGGCAATGGCCGGCGGGAAAGCTATGATGCGGGCATCATGCCGCGCATGACCAATACGATGATGCTCGGCGGACAGGATGATCCGGACGAGATCGTCAAATCCATCAAACGTGGTATCTGGGCGGTCGATTTTGGCGGTGGCCAGGTCGATATCACGTCAGGGAATTTCGTCTTCCAGTGCACTGAGGCCTATCTGGTGGAAAACGGCAAGGTCATTGCCCCGGTCAAGAATGCGACGCTGATCGGGCACGGGCCCACTGTGCTCAACAAGGTTTCCATGATCGGCAATGATTTCGGGATGGATGACGGTGTCGGCACCTGCGGCAAGGCCGGTCAGAGCATCCCGGTCGGCGTCGGTCAGCCCACCCTCAAGGTCGACGCGCTGACTGTTGGCGGGGCCGGTTAGCGAAGGGTACACTCCGCCGAAGCTCGAATTAAAAACCCCCGCAAGTTTGCACCTTGCGGGGGTTTTTCAAATCTGGAGAGCGAAACCGGTTTAGCTCTCAGTCCGGTCCATCGACACGCCGGCCGGATCGACTTCGCTGCGCCGTTCCTTTTCATGCGGCCCAAGGCTGCGTTCGGCATGCTTGGTGAGATTGCGCAGCCAGGGGCTTAGAACCAGTAGCAGAACACCCAGACCGACCGCGGCGCCGCCAAGCTGGAGATAGACCGCATTGTAGGCTTCAAGACTGACCTCAGTCGGCGCCCCTTCAGGGACCTGCGTCGCCTGTGCAACCCCGGCGGCAATAACGTTCGCGTAAGAAGATGCCAGGAACCAGTAACCCATCATGAAGCCGACAATCTGCTTTGCCGACAGTTTGGTCACAGCGGACAGCCCCACTGGTGACAGGAAAATCTCCCCGGTCGTATGCAGCAGATACATCAGCATGATGAACAGGACGGAGATGCGAAGCGCCCCGTCCGCATCCGGCACGGCGGTCTGGATACCGAGGTTCAAGACGAAGAACCCTGCGCCGATCTGAATCATGGCCAGACCGAACTTGATGAAGCTATTGGGTTCGATTCCCTTATTGCCAAGCCATGTCCACATGACGGCGATAAGCGGGGCGAAATACATGATGTAGAGCGGATTGGCCGACTGAAGCACAGGTGCCGGGAATGGAGAGCCCATGACCTGATTGTCGACGTGGGCGGCTGCGAAGAGGTTCAGAGACGTCGGCCCCTGATCGAACAGCGCCCAGAACAGAACCGAAGAAACGGTGAGGATAAGCAGGCCGATCATCGCATTTCGTGTGTCGGCTTCCAGCTTGGTCAGCATGTAAACAATGATGCCCAGCGTAACGACCGCGAAGACGCCATGCATGGCGAGCGTCATGATGCTGGCGATCTGGAGCAGGAAGAAAGCGGCGACGGCGAAAGCAAGGCCTGCACCATAGACCAGCCATTCGCGGTTGAGGCCGGCAAAAACCGGAGTCTTCAGGTCCACACCGGCTGGCGGATCGGCACGGCCTTCAAGCCAGCTCTGGCCCCACACGAAAACGATGAGACCGGCCAGCATGCCGACAGCGGCCAGTCCAAACCCGGCCCACCAGCCAAGAGTCGCCGCTGCAAGCGCACAGAAAATACCTGAGAGGAATGAGCCGAGATTGATGCCCATATAATAAAGCGTGAAACCGGAGTCTCGGCGCCGGTCCCCCTGCTCATACAGGGCGCCGACACAGGTGGAGATATTGGGTTTCAAGAACCCGACGCCGGCCACGATGAGTGCGAGGGCAGCAAACAGGATCGTCGTGAAGAACGGGTTGCGGCTTTCCTCAAGCGTACCGACCAGAGTCGTTTCTTCACCATTCTGGACGAAGGTCACTTCGCGCGTGGTGGAGCCTTCCTCCGGCTGAACAAATCCGTCGACCGCTATCTCTTCACCGTCGATCACGATGAAGCGCTCGCGCGCTTCACTGTATTCAGGCCGCTCAAGCTCATAGACGGTGCCATCGACATTCAGGGTCTCTTCGGCGGAAGGACCATGAAGTCCCATAAGGCCGTGGCCGGCAACAAGCATGAGCGCCCCGAATGTCACCGCCTTGCGGAAGCCGATATATTTATCCGCGAGCCAGCCGCCGAGAAGTGGCCCGAGATACACAAGCGCCACATAGGCCCCATAAAGAGTGAGCGAGAAGCTGCTCTCGAACAGGAAATGCCAGGTCAGGTAAAAGATGAGGAGCGCGCGCATCCCGTAATAGGAAAACCGCTCCCACATCTCTGCGAAAAAGAGAATGTAGAGGCCTTTGGGATGTTTCCTGAGCTGCCACATGGTGAATCCAAGCGGCGGGACTGCCAATAGCGACAAGAACACAGAAAACATAAGCTGGATCCCTCAACCTCTGAACGCGCGCTTCCACGCTTTTAAGCGCTCAGTTTGACCACGCAGTTTCGCGTGGCTCAAGCAAAGATTTGCCATTTCTGCAGGGATTGGCGCAAATGCAGCCTAATAGGCCAATGCCTCAAAGGCGGGTTCAACCCGCCGATTCCACTTGCCGTAATAAAGCTCCAGCAGCCGGTCCGCTGGTGTCAGGCCGCTTTCGGCGATCTCGTCCAGTTCGCCAATGAAACCGGTCTCATCGTCGCCCGCACTGTTGTAGCGGGCACGCGCCTTAAGACCGTTGCGGCTGATCATCAGGACGTCCTTGGCCAGATCCTGCAGGGTGCGCCCGCCAGGAATCGGCGTTCTGAGACCAAGGACGCGGACAGACTGGCGGATCGATTCGCGTTCGGCCGCGGTCCAGTCCTTCACCAGCTCCCAGGCAGCATCGAGCGCGGCCTGATCGTAGAGAAGCCCCGTCCAGAAACCCGAGAAAGCACAAAGACGGCTCCACGGGCCTGAATCAGAACCCCGCATCTCCAGAAAACGCTTCAGGCGCACTTCCGGAAAGATTGTCGACAGATGGTCGACGAAATCATCCATGGCCGGCTTTTCACCAGGCAGAAGCGCCAGCTTTCCATCCATGAAGTCGCGGAAACTCAGGCCGGACGCATCAAGATACTTTCCGCCGCGGCGGACAAAATACATAGGTACATCAAGCGCATAGTCGAGATATCTCTCAAAACCTGCGCCATCCTCAAACATGAAGGGCAGCATGCCGGAGCGGTCCGGGTCGGTATCTGTCCAGATATGCGAGCGATAGGAGAGGAAGCCATTGGTACGCCCCTCGGTGAAGGGCGAATTGGCGAAGAGCGCGGTGCCGAGAGGCTGCAGCGCCAGAGAGACCCTGAATTTCTTCACCATGTCGGCTTCTGAAGAGAAATCGAGGTTCACCTGTACGGTACAGGTGCGGAACATCATTTCCCGGCCCAGCCTGCCAACCTTCAGCATATAGTCACGCATGATGGCGTAGCGGCCCTTGGGCATCATCGGCGTCTCGTCCATCGACCAGAGCGGCGAGGACCCCATGCCCAGAAAGCCTATGCCTAGCGGATCAGCAATCTCGCGCACCTCTTTGAGGTGATCGCCGACCTCATTACAGGTCTGGTGAATATGGTCGAGCGGAGCGCCCGAAAGCTCGAACTGGCCGCCTGGCTCCAGACTGACACTCGCACCGTCCTTCTTCAGACCGATGAGCAGGCCGGATTCCTCGATCGGTTCCCAGCCGAACTTCTCGGACAGGCCTTCCAGCATGGCCCGGATGGACACCTCTCCGTCATAGGGAAGCGGGCGCAATCCGTCCCTGATGAAGCCGAATTTTTCATGTTCCGTGCCGATCTTCCAATCGGTACGCGGCGTACAGCCCTGCTCCATCCACTCCACGAGCTCATTTCTGGACTCGATACGCGGGGCGCTCTCGTCAATGTCGGACGTCGGTGTCGTCATGGAAGGCCCCTTTAGCCGTTTCCGGTCTCAGGCAGATAGGGATGTTCCTGCCAGTCGCCAACACCGGATTGCCAAAGTGTGAGCGCAGCAACAACAGCTGTTTCAGCACGCAGGATACGTGGGCCTAGCGTAACGGGCTGAATATTCGGGTGTTTCCGGATCCAGTCGCGCTCCTTCGGAGAAAAGCCTCCCTCCGGCCCGATGAGGAGGCCTGCTGCCCCGCCCCGCGCCTCCTCTAGAACGTTCCGCATCGGCCGCGCATCGCCCGCCTCATCGCAATAATAGAGAGGCTGGCCATCCGGCCATGCCTCGAGTGCGGCCTGAAGGGTTATATCATCGAAAACCTCAGGCACATCCATACGCTCGGTCTGCTCGGCCGCCTCGATGACGACCGACTGCAGCCGGTCACGGCGCACGCGGCTCGACTGGGTGCGCTCTGTCATGACGGGCTGGATCCGGCGCACCCCTAATTCGCATGCCTTTTCCACGACGAAGTCGGTACGTGCCTTTTTCAGGGGCGCAAAGAAAAGCGTGAGGTCGGGCGTCTCCACTTGGGGGCGCGTTTGCCGCTCAGGCACAATTGAGGCACGTTTCCCGCTCTCGGGTCGAAGACGTGAAAGCCACTCTCCGTCGCGCCCATTGAAAACGCGTACTTCGTCGCCTTCCGACAGGCGCATCACCCGCAGAAGGTAATTGGCCTGATTGTCGCTCACTGGCGTTGCAGCGCCTGCGGCAAGGTCAGCATCAATGAAAAGGCGTGGCACGGAACTCATGGCGCCCATATAGGCTTCTGTTGTCAGAGAGTTAAGCCATAAACCAGCGAGGCCTGCCCATGAGTGTCAGCTCGATCAATCCCGCCAATGAAGAAGTCATCGAGACCTTCACCCCACACACAGAGGTTGAGGTCGATGCCGCCCTTGCCAAAGCGGAGGAGCATTATTCAAACTGGCGCCTCACCACTTTCGATGAGCGCGCAAAGCTCATGAACAAGGCGGCCGAGGTGCTGGAATCCCATGTCGATGACTGGGGGCCAGCCATGAGCCGGGAAATGGGCAAGCCGCTGGCACAGGCGCAGGGCGAGCTTAAAAAGTGCGCCTGGGTCTGCCGGCACTATGCCGAAAATGCCGAAACCTATCTGAAAGACGAGCCGATCAAGACCGATGCAAGCAAGGCATTTGTGCGGCACCTGCCGATTGGGCCGGTGCTCGCCGTGATGCCCTGGAACTTCCCTTATTGGCAGGTCTTCCGCTTTGCCGCACCGGCGCTAATGGCTGGGAATGTCGGACTGCTTAAGCACGCCTCCAATGTCTGGCGCAGCGCGCTAAATATCGAAGACGTCTTCAAGGAAGCGGGTTTTCCCGAGGGCTGTTTCCAGACTCTGCTTATCGGCTCAGACAAGGTGGAGAAAGTGGTGCGCGACCGGCGTGTGCGCGCCGCAACGCTTACCGGCTCTGGGCCGGCTGGCGCCTCGGTCGCCAGTATTGCAGGCGACGAGATCAAGCCGACCGTACTGGAACTTGGCGGGACGGACGCGTTCATCGTCATGCCCTCTGCCGATCTCGATGCGGCGGTCGATACCGCCATCGATGCGAGGACGCAAAACAACGGACAATCCTGCATCGCGGCGAAACGCTTCTTCGTCCATGGCGATATCTATGACGAATTCCGGGATAAATTCGTTGAAGGCATGAAGGCGCTGAAAGTCGGCGACCCGCTTGCGGATGGAACGAATATCGGCCCACTGGCGATGAAGTCGATCCGGGATGACCTTGCCGAACAGGTGGACAAATCTGTCGCGGCAGGTGCGAGAGCGCTTCTGGATCAACCCGATCTGCCCGAAAAGGGATGGTGGTACGCGCCCCAGATACTGGAAGAAGCGCCTGAAAACGCCCCCGCAGCCAAGGATGAAATGTTCGGCCCTGTGGCCTCCCTCTGGAAGGTCACGAGCCTCACCCAGGCCATCGAGCGGGCAAATGACAGCCCCTTCGGTCTTGGCTCCTCTGTCTGTACGACCGACAAGGGCGAGATGGAGCAGGCGATTCGCGATCTTGATGCAGGATCGACCTTCATCAATTCGAAGGTCGCCAGTGATCCGCGCCTGCCCTTTGGCGGTGTGAAAGCTTCCGGCTATGGCCGGGAACTCTCCAGCGACGGCATCCGCGCCTTCATCAATCGCAAGACTGTGTCTATCGCCTGAGGCGCGATTGCGGTTATACCGGCCTCATGAACGAGACGAAGACGCCTGATTCCGAGCCGCCAAACCCAGATACCGCAGCGGATGCCGAGCCCAGCTCGCGCGCGCCGGCAGACAGCGCCCTGCCCGTCTGGCTGACAACTCTGCCGGAAACGCTTCGGCCGTACGCCGCGCTTGCCCGGCTTGACCGGCCCATTGGCACATGGCTCGTCATGCTGCCGGCGTTCGCATCGCTGGCCTATACGCGCATAGAGACCGGCTTCTTCTGGATCGACATCTGGTGGGATGTGCTGATCGCAATCGGTGCCATAACCATGCGCGGGGCTGCCTGCACATGGAATGACATCCAGGACCGCGATTTCGATGCCTCTGTCGCACGGACTGCCAGGCGTCCCCTGCCCGCCGGTGATGTTACCGTCCGGCAGGCCTATATCTTCCTCGCACTCCAGATTTTCGTTGCGTTCATTGCCTGGCTCTGCATCCCGCTGGACGCCAAGATCGTCGCGCTCCTCGCCCTGCCGCTGATCGGCGCTTATCCTTTCATGAAGCGGGTGACCTGGTGGCCCCAGGTCTGGCTTGGATTCACAATCAACTGGGGCGTCCTGGTCGCCGCCGCGATGGCTACACATGTCTCGCTCGGCACGGTCATCCTGTATCTCGGCTTCGCAGCCTGGACGGTGGGGTATGACACGATCTACGCCATGCAGGACCGTGAGGATGATGCACTGATCGGCGTGAAGTCGAGCGCGCGCCTGCTCGGTGAGCAGACCATCCTGGGCGCCTTCTGCTTCTATCTTGCTGCCACCGCCTTTTTTGGCGGCGCCGTGGCTGCGAATGGCGCGACTCGCCTCGGCGCGCTGACCGTGATTGCCTTCATGGGCCACGCAGTCTGGCAGGTCTACAAGATGAACCAGGACGACGAGAACGCCCTGATGGTGTTCAAGTCCAATGCCTGGGCAGCGTTGATCCTCGTCCTCGGTTTCACGGTGACGGCGATCATCTGACGGTTCCAATCAAGTAATTGAGAGCCCATAGTAGAGAGATACGCCAGTAAGCCGCCCGACGGAGCAAATGTCATGACACGTCTAACCATCGAAATGGTCTCCGATCTTGTCTGCCCGTGGTGCTGGCTTGGGCTCCGGCGTATCCAGAAAGCGATTGACCTTGCCGAAGGCATTGAGGTGGACCTGCTCTTCCGGCCCTTCGAGCTTGATCCCACCATCCCGCAGGGCGGCGTCAATTACCGCGATTACATGGCACAGAAATTTGGCCCCGAAACCGAAGAAAATCGCTGGGCCACGATGCGCGAGGCGCTGATTGAGTTCGGTAAGGAAGAAGACATTCCCTTCAATTTCGGTGACCTGCGCCACCGCCCGAACAGTTTCGATGCACACAGGCTGGTGCGCTGGGCCCAGGGGCAAGGCAAGGGCGCCGAGGCCAAGGAAGCGCTATTCTCGGCATATTTCGAACATGCCCGCGATATCGGCGACTATAGTGTGCTGGCTGATATCGGAGAGGACATAGGTCTGGACCGCTCCATCGTGGAAAAACTGCTGGATTCCGGCGCCGACGCAGAGGCCGTCCGCGAGGAAGAGAACACGTTCCGCGAAATGGGGATTGGCGGTGTACCGACCTATATCGCCATGCGCCGCATCGCGGTTCAGGGCGCGGAGAGTTCCGAAAAGCTCGCCAAATTCCTCGTGGCGTCCGCCAAACAGATGCCGCAGCAGCGCAGCTATGGCTAGCTGAGCTGCAGCTCGACAAGCTGTTTGTAGAGCCCGCCAAGCCGGATCAGTTCCTGATGCGTGCCCTCTTCGGCAACCTGGCCATCATCCAGCACGATGATTCTGTCGGCAGAGCGCACGGTGGAAAGCCGGTGGGCGATGACCAGCGTGGTGCGATCCTTCGCATACTCACTCAGAGCCGACTGTACCTTGGCTTCGCTCTCGGCATCGAGCGCTGAGGTCGCCTCGTCGAGCAAGAGGATCGGTGCCTGGCGGATGATGGCGCGGGCGAGCGCAATGCGTTGGCGCTGGCCACCGGACAGATTGCGTCCCATCTCTCCGCAGGGGGCTTCATAGCCGCCCGGAAGGCCCAGGATGAATTCATGCGCATTCGCCGCGCGCGCAGCCTCCTTGATCTCCTCACGACGCGCCCCGATCCGCCCGAGGGCGATATTGGCCGCCACCGTATCGTCGAAGAGCAGGGCTTCCTGCGCCACTAGCGCAGTCGACCGGCGAAGGCTGGCTTCGGTATAGGAGCGCACATCATTTCCATCGATCAGGACCGTTCCGGAAACCGGATCATAAAGCCTCAACAACATGTTGAATATCGTAGACTTTCCGGCCCCGGACGGCCCAACGAGAGCGACCGTCTCTCCCGGATTTGCCGAGAAGGACAGCCCCTTCAACGCTTGCGAGCCATCGGGATAGGCAAAGTGCACATCGCGAAACTCAATACTGCCGCGCGCGCTCTCGAGGTCGCGCGCATCCGGCCGGTCCTGAATCTGTGGTTTTGCGTCGGTGATCTCGAAAACACGGTCCGCTGCCGCGCCGCCTTCCTGCGCGACAGCATTCAGAGTCCCGAGTGCCCTAACCTCAGGCGCGGCCACCGCAACGGCCCCGATAACGCCTACAAAGTTGCCGAGCGAGGTGTCGCCGTCCGCGATACGCCAGGCCGTAAGCGCGAGAATACCAACCAGCGCAAGACCGCCAGTGATCTCCAGTATCGGGTCTACCGCAGCCCGATCCGTCAGCACTTTGAGGAAAAGGCGGGACCGCTCTACGAAGCCGCGCTTTGCGCGCGCTTTCTGATAGTCCTCAAGGCCATAGGCCTTCACGACCCGTGCAGACTGGAAACTCTCCGAGAGGAGCGAGGCCACTTCCCCAATCTGACGCTGGGCTTGTTTGGAACGCCGGCGTACCCGGTTCCCCAGCCCGATGACCGGCCCGAAAGCGATCGGATAGACAAGCAACAGGACAAGGGTCAGCTTCCAGTCCATGATGAACATGGTGACCAGCACGCCGAATACCGTCAGTACGCCCTTGGTCAGGTTGTTTGCAAGCCTCAGTCCGGCATCGCGAAGCGCGTTCACATCATTGATGAAGCGAGACACGAATCCGCCGGATCGGTCACCGGACAGGCGGGCAAAATCCCCATCCGTCAGCGCGTCGAACTGATCGGTCTGGATATCGATAATGGCCCGCTGGACGCCGGTGTTGTTGGCCAGCGTCATACCGTAGAGTGATAGAGAGCGCACCGCCGCAGCAAAGCCGATTATCCCGATCAGCCACCACAGCGACGAGGGAACGGCCACCGAATCCGGTCCGGCAAGCTGCTCCAGGCCCTCGACAACGAGCTTGAGGAGGTAGCCATAGGACGCAGCGGCTGCGGAGGTCACAGCAGCGCAGGCCGTGCCTATGGCAAACCATCTCCAGTGCGGCTTGAACCGTTCGGTTGTCAGCCGGAAAAGGCTGCGGCTGCGTTCTGGCTCGCCTGCCATATCAGACGTGATGATGCGACCCGGTCTCAGGATCGAGCAGACGGTGCGCATGCAGGATGAAATAGCGCATCTCTGCATTGTCTACTGTGCGCTGAGCGGCATTCTTCCAGGCGTCATAAGCCGCCTTGTAGCTCGGAAAGGCGCCGACAAAGTCGATCTTGGAAAGGTCCTCGAACTCAATGCCGCGCACATCTTTCAACTCACCGCCAATGACGAGGTGAAGTAGCTGCTTGGTGTCCGGCGTGTCAGCCATCTTGGTCTGCTCCGTTGCGTTCGTCTTTTCGTATGGCCTGACTGTCCAGTTCGGGTCGGGCAGCCTGACGTCTTTGACGCGCTCCACTAACAGAGGATGCAGACGCTTTCCAGCCGCAATGAGACTGCGCTGGGCAGGTTCACTGCGATTGAAGACGAAGCTTTCGCCAAGATGTGTGGAGGCTGAGCCGCCCGCTTCCTCAACGATGATTGCCCCCGCGGCAAGATCCCAGTCCGATTTGCGCCAGAGCGCCAGGGTTGCATCCCACTGCCCGGTCGCCACCCAGCACATACGCAGCAGCGTCGCATTCGGTTTGGGACGCGCGAGCTCCATCTGCGGCCATGGCACGCTCCAGGCCGGATGAGTAAGCATGGATTCCGAGGCGATCATTCGGCAACCGGTTTCCTCGTCCTGGCTGCTGGTGAACAGACGTCTTCCATTAAGCCAAGCCCCCTTGCCAAGTTCAGCCCAGTACGTCTCGTCAAGCGCGGGCGCATGGACCACACCAATAACTGCACGGTTTCCAGTGACGAGTGCGCCGGCAATCGCCCAGTATGGTTCCCCGCCCATAAAGGCTCGCGTGCCGTCTATGGGGTCCACGCACCAGACGGTTTCATTCAGATGCGTGTCACGTGCGAGCGCGGTCTCTTCCGACAGCCACCCATAGTCCGGGCGCGCCCGTGTCAGCCGTTCTTTAAGGATGCGATTGGCTTCGAGATCGGCGCTCGTCACAGGATGGCCGGGAGACTTCTCCCACGACCGGGTATCGCCCCGCTCATATCTTGCCAGTGCCATACGGCCAGCCTCGACCACCGCTTCGTGCAGAAGCTTCAGATCGTCGCTGAAAGCCGCATCAGTTTCCTGCAATCGACATATCCTCCACCAGGAGACTCGGCGAATTCATGCGGCCCCGAAACTCGAGATCGGACGCTGGAATGAGCCGGCCGAAGATCGACGGCAGATCACCGGCAATGGTGACCTCTGAAACCGGGTACTGGATTTCGCCATTCTCGAACCAGAAACCGGCCACCCCGACCGAATAGTCGCCCGTATTAGGATTGATGGAGGGCCCGAACATATCTGTGACCAGAAGTCCTTTCCCCGCGCCCTGCATCAGTTCATCCGGTGATTTTGCCCCGGCCTCGATATGCGTGTTCGAGGTCCCCACGCCCGGCGGGTGACCAAAACCGCCGCTCGCAAAACCGTTCGGCTCCAGTCCGAGCTGGCGGGCCGATGACGTGTTCAGCAGCCAGCGTGTCAGCACACCGTCCTCAACCAGCGCCTTGCGGGCGACGGGCAGACCTTCACCGTCATGATTGCGGCAGCCAAGCGCCCGCTCAAGGAAGGGGTCGTCTATGATATTCACACCACCTGCGAAGACCTGACTGCCCATCCGGTCTTTCAGGAAGCTCACACCGCGCGCCACCGACGGGCCGGATATCGCCGACAGGAGCGCCCCAATCAGGCTGGATGCGACCCGCTTGTCATAGATGACGGCGGCCTTCTGCGTCTTCACCTTGCGTGGGCCAAGCCGCGCGACGGCGCGCTCACCAGCCGTACGTCCGATCTCCGCCGGAGATGGCCGGTGGGCCATCTTGCGCACGTTCCAGCTGTCATAATCGCGCTCCATCGCATCGTCGCGCATGGCGACGGCGGCGAGGCCCAGCCCAGTGGAGCCGCCGGAGAGATAGGAGGTGAAGCCATTGCTGGCCGCGACCCATCGTTCCATCCGGCTCCAGCCATTGCCGCAACCGGCAACCGTCTTCACCCCTTCAACCGCAAGCGCCGCCGCCTCGGCCTCGATGGCATCTGCTTCAAGCCTGGCAAGTTCGATCTCGCCATCGCCGGCGAGGTCGAGTTCGGGTGGGTTGGTCTCAAGCAACTCAGCGTCCGGCAGGCCGGCGAACTTGTCCTCCGGCACGGCCTTCGCCATCGCTACGCACCGCTCTGCCATGGCAGACAGCGCCTCGTCCGAAAGATCCGAGCCAGACACATGGGCCTGACGCTTACCGAACAAGGCGCGCAGGGACACACCTTGCGCCTCACTGCGCTCGACATTTTCGAGCTTGCCATCGCGCACATCCACGCTGACCCCGTCAGAAACGGCGAGCGAACAGTCGACCGCGGTCGCCCCTTCAGAGAGGCAACGGTCGATCAGCTTGGCGAGAATGTCCTGGGGCGGTGTCTTGAAACTGGAAGTCATGGAAGTGGAGGTAACCCTCTCCTGCGAAAGCGGCAACGGGCGCGCCGAGGCTTTTGCATACGCTAGGCCTGCTGAACGGCCTCGATGGCGCCGGGGGCCAGCGCACGGACGGCATCGAGGAGCACATGAAGATCGCTCTCGCGGGTCCGGTGGTTCGTCATGTTGACGCGAATGGCGAGCTTTCCGTGGATGCGCGTCGTGGAAGGGGCGGCAATCCCCGACTCGTGCAGCCGCGTGACGATCTCCTCATTGAGTGCATTGAGGTTAATCGGCTCCCCACCCGCAGGAACATAGCGCAGACAGCAAATGCAGGTCTCAACCGGAGACAACCGCTCCAGATCCTCCGAACCGTCTACCAGCCCGGCAAGCGTATCGGCCAGCTGGCAATTCATGCCGATGGCTTGACCCAGACGGCTCGGGCCGAATTCCGTGATGTGCGCCCACACCTTCAGGGCCCTGAAGCCCCGCGACAGTTCCGGTCCATACTCGACCGGCCACGGATCCCCCGCGGCGAGCCCTCTGATCGTCCCTTTCAGATAATCCGGCCGCGAAGAGAAACTGCGCCGGTGCAGCTCGCCATCGCGCACCAGGACAAAGCCCGCATCATAATTGACGTGCAGCCATTTATGGAAATCAAAGGCAAGCGAATTGGCCCGCTCAATACCGGAGAGCTTATCGCGCAGCCGCTCGCTTAGCTGCCCGGATGCCGCAAACGCGCCGTCCACATGAAACCAGAGGCGCTCATCCGAAGCGATGGCAGCCAGCTTCTGAAGCGGATCGATCGCGCCCGTATTGACGGTACCAGCCGTTCCAATAATGGCAAATGGGCGCAGACCGGCCTCACGATCAGCCTTTATCGCCTCTTCCAGCGCACCGGTGTCCATCCTGAAACCGGCATCGACAGGGATTCGCCGCAAGGCATCGGAACCAAGGCCGAGAATATCGAAAGCGCGTGCATTACAGGCATGAGCCTCGGCAGAGGTGTAGGCGACGAGTCTGGATTGATCGACGCCCTGCTCTCTTGAGCGAAAATCGAGGGCCGCGTCGCGCGCCACCTTCATGGCAACGACGGTCGCCATGGACGTGCCCGACATGACCAGCCCGCTCGCGCCTTCTGGAAAGGCGAACACCTCCCGGATCCATTCGACAAGCGCGCGCTCTACCCGCAACCCGACATGATTGCGCCCCCCGCAATTGGCGTTGATTGCCGCCTCCGTCATCGCGGGGAGAAGACCGAAGGGTGTGCCGCTACCATGCACCCAGCCGAAAAAGCGCGGATGAGTATTACCAACGCCATAGGGCAATAGCTCCGCCAGCGCCTTATCCACGCCTTCCGCAGACAGCGGCGCCATAGCCAGTGCCTTTACCAGACCTGCCTCGACCTCTTCAGGTACAGGCGTCCAGACGCGTCCACTCGCGGCCTGCTCCATCTTGTCGATCGCGCGGTCCAGCGTCTCATGCGCCCGTCTGCGAAAAGCGGCCCAGTCCTCAGGGTCCAGATAACCTTTGGCCTTGTCGCTGTCAGTCAATTGTCGCCACCTTGTCTATTGCATTCGCCAGACCGTCTGGCGCCTATTGCCTGTCATGGCAATTGCGCGAATGCGTGACCCCACGTCCAGCCAGCCTGCCCGCGTCAGCTTGACCTAACGGCCGCAAACCCGCACATCGCGGGGCATGACAATCGAACCGATCCACATCATTGGCGGCGGCATGGCAGGCTCCGAAGCAGCCTGGCAGGCTGCAAATATGGGCGTGCCCGTCATCCTGCACGAAATGCGCGGCGTCCGTGGCACCGAAGCCCACCAGACCGACAAGTTGGCAGAGCTCGTCTGCTCGAACTCTTTCCGTTCGGATGACCACACCTCCAATGCCGTCGGGGTGTTGCATGAGGAAATGCGCCGGGCGAATGGCCTGATCATCACCAAAGGGGGCCAACATTCGGTGCCGGCAGGCAGCGCGCTGGCTGTGGACCGTGAAGGTTTCTCCGAAGACGTCACGGCCACGCTTGAAGCCCACCCGAACATCACCATCGTGCGTGAGGCGATTGACGACTTCCCGCCAGAAGACTGGGACAGCGTCATCATCGCAACCGGCCCGCTGACCTCGATCAAGCTCGCAGAAGCCATCCGCGGACATACGGGGGAAGAGGATCTCGCCTTCTTCGACGCCATCGCCCCCATCGTCTACTTCGACAGCATCGACATGGACAAGGCCTGGCGCCAAAGCCGCTATGACAAGCCCGGCCCCCACGGCGAAAAGGCGGCCTACATCAACTGCGCCATGGATGAGGAGCAATACAACGCCTTCATCGATGCGCTGATCGCCGGTGAAAAGACAGAATTCAAGGACTGGGAAAAGGACACGCCCTATTTCGAAGGCTGCCTGCCCATAGAGGTGATGGCCGAGCGTGGCCGAGAAACCCTGCGCTTCGGCCCCATGAAGCCCGTCGGCCTAACCAATCCGCACGACCCCGACATCAAATCCTACGCGGTTGTGCAGCTTCGCCAGGACAATGCGCTCGGCACGCTGTGGAACATGGTCGGCTTCCAGACCAAGCTGAAATATGGCGCTCAGGCCGACATCTTCCGCATGATCCCCGGGCTGGAGAATGCGCAGTTCGCCCGTCTTGGCGGGATCCACCGCAATACCTTCCTGAATTCACCGAAGCTGCTCGACAGCCAGCTGCGCATGAAGTCCATGCCGCGCCTTCGCTTCGCCGGTCAGGTGACAGGCGTGGAGGGCTATGTGGAAAGCGCTGCGATGGGTCTGCTAGCTGGCCGGTTCGCGGCTGCGGAACGTCTTGGGCGTGAGCTCGCGCCGCCACCGCCGACCACGGCGCTCGGCGCACTGGTCGGACACATCACGGGCGGCCACCTTGAAGGCAAGCAGAGCTTCCAGCCGATGAACATCAATTTCGGTCTTTTCCCCGATCCCGACCCGGAGACGATTCCGAAGAAGGACGAGGAAGGCAAACGCCTGCGTGGCAAGGCCAAAGGCCGGGCAAAAAAGGGCGTACAGGCCGCGCGCGCTTTGAACGATATTGATGCCTGGCTCGATGGCCAGCGCGAGGCGGTCGCTGCGGAATAGACGGTCATGCGTGTCCTGCTCACCGGTTCCACAGGCTGGCTCGGCCGCCACCTAGCCCCAATGCTCTCAAGAGCGGGACATGCAGTCACGGGCCTCGACGTCGCGCCGGGTCAATACACGCAGGAAATTGGCACAATTGCCGACCGCGCCTTCGTCGATGATGTGGTTTCCCGCCGTGGCATCGAGGCGATCATTCATGGCGGCGGCCTACACAAGCCGGACATAGCCCGCTTTCCAAGACAAGCCTTCATCGACGTAAACATGAGGGGCACGCTGAACCTTCTGGAGGCGGCGGTGGCGGCCGGTCACGACCGGTTGATCTTCACCTCCACTACGTCACTGATGATCTCCAAGGCGATCCGGGCAGAGGAAGGCGATCAGGCGGTCTGGCTGGACGAAGAGCATTCTGCGCTTGCGCCGCGTAACATTTACGGGGTCACGAAACTTGCCGCTGAAAATCTCTGCCGCGAGGTGCATCAGGAAACCGGCCTCGCCTGCCTTGTCCTTCGAACTTCCCGCTTCTTTCCCGAAGACGATGACACGCTCACAGATCCACAGCCTGAGAATCTCAAGGCGAACGAATTCCTGAACCGCCGGCTGACCGTCGAGGATGCGGCGCGGGCGCATATCGCTGCGCTGGACAAGGCACCCGCGCTCGGCTTTGGCATCTATCTGGTCTCGGCGCCGCCGCCGTTTAAGCGGGAAGACTGCGTCGCCCTAAAGCAGGACGCCGCAGGCGTGATTATGCGCTATTTCCCGGACGCCGCCGACCTCTATGCAAGGCGCGGCTGGACGCTTCCCACCTCCATCAGCCGGGTCTATGATTCCTCGGCTTTCGAGCGCGACCTCGGCTTCAGGTTCCAGACAGACTTCAACGCTATTCTATCGGCATTACGATCGGGCGAGGAATTGCCCTTTGCGCATGATGCAGGCTACCCCTCGCCAAGCGTCGAGGGTGCGAATCTGATCTGGCCGGGGCAAGCCTAGCCAATCGCTGCCTTCGCGCGCTCCCGCCACTTGCCGATATTCTCGAACTCTTCGTGCGGCTTCCATTTCATGACGCCGGCAAAGCCGGTGAAGCAGTAGAGTGTGATGTCGGCGATGGAGAAGCGGCCGGCAGCAAGGAAGTCATTCTCGGCGAGGTGCGCGTCGATGCGTTTCGCCATGGCGCGTGCGCCTTTTTCCGCTTTGGCACCGGCTTCGGGCAATTGCGGAACTTCCAACGGCGCCATGGCAGGGTGGGTGTTGCGGAACCAGGTCGCGAACTGGATGAACAGCATCAATTCCACCCGCCGGTCCCACATCTCGATCAGCGCTTTCTCTTTCGGGTCGGCGCCCATCAAATTCGGCTCCGGAAAGATCCCTTCGAAATAGGTACAGATGGCGCGGCTCTCGGTGAGGGTCGTACCGTCATCGAGAACCAGCGAGGGGACTTGCGCAAAGGGTGAGACCTTCCGGTAATCCTCCGTCTTGTGCTCCTGCTTCATGATCGAGATTTCCTCGACCTCCACCTCGCCAAGCTTGCCCTTGGCTTTCAGGAAATTGGTGACGCGCTCCGGATTCGGGGCCTGTGGGCTGTGATAGAGCTTCATGGCATGTCCTCCTCATTTTGCGGGAAGGTGTAGCGCGGACGGCATCCTGATTGAAAGACTTTCCGCCGGGGTGCCTGCCGCTTCATCCATCAATGGGCTCAGGATGAGGCTGGCGCTAGTTGAACCGTTTCCTGACACCAAAAGTCGCGTTCAGCGGCTCGCCCGGGAAATAGCGATTGCCGCCAAAGGCAAAGTCCGCCCTGTCGGCATAGTTGAGGTCGAACAGATTGCGGACGATGACAAAGCCTTCCAGCGTTTCTGTGAACTCATAGGAGGCCCGCGCCTGCGTGACCGTGTGGCCGGGATAGGTCTGCGTATTGCCGGGGTCTGTATAGTACTCACCGATATATTCTGCCGACAGGCTGGCTTCGAACGCATCTGTCGGATGCCAGGTGAGCCTCAGATCCGCCAGCCAGTTCGGTGCGGTATCGACCTCGTTGCCATCGCGAATGATCTCAGAGCCCGCTGCCACCACACGGTCGAATGTATAAGTGTGCTCAGCATAACTTGCGGTACCGGAGATGGTGAACGCCTCGTTCACCAGCCAGTTGGCTCGCCCCTCGACACCCGTGTGTCGGGTCGAGCCGTCGGTGACATTCAATCCATCGGAATCGCGGAAGAAGAAGTTTTCCTTCTCTGCATAATACGCCGCGACATCGAACAGGATCGCGCCATTCAGGGCCTCACCGCGCGCGCCAACCTCGAAACTGTCCATCGTCTCGACATCGGCTTCGGCAATGCCTTGCTGGCTCTGCAGGCGGTAGAGATCGGAGGCCTGCGGCGCGCGCTCGCCACGCGAATAGTTGGCGTAATAGCTGATGGTGCCATTACCCGGCGTCCATATCGCACCCAGCTTCGGGGTCAGCAGGTCGAAGCTGTCTTTACGGTCATCAGGCACAAGGAAGCGGCCATTCGGTCCAGGCGCGACATCTGTCGTATAGTCATAATCATGCGTTTCGCCGCGCAGACCTGCCAGAACAGTGATGGTATCCGAGACCGCCCACTCCGCCTCACCCCAGAGGGCAAGCACGGTGGTATCGACGGTGTAGTCATAGTGCACACCAACCGGAAAGCGCGTATCACCCGGGAAGAAACCGAACGGCTCAAGCTGGGTTTCCTTCAGCCAGCCAGACGCGAGATCCGCATCCGCACCAAGGCGAAGGATGACATCATCGCTCGCCGAGAACTCATATTCCGACTGAAGCCCGAACGCATCATGCCCATTCTCCTCAATTCCGCCATTTGGCAGGAAGTGCTGGGCAAACTCCATTTCCTGCCAGCGATAGAAAGGTGTCAGCGTCAGCTCACCCACCCCGAGCGTCCGGGACAGTCGAACGGCCCCCATCGCCCACTGCGCATCGCGATAGGCTTCGGGGTTCGGGTTGGAAGTTGCGGTGTCATCATCACGATAGGCCTTGTATCCTTCGATGAAGCCGCCGGTTTCCTGATTGAGGCTGGAGCCACTGATAAAGGCCAGGCCTTCCCATCCGCCAAGGTCGAAGGCGTACTGTGCCGAAAGCTTCTGTTGCTCGACGCCTGTATTGTCGCGCCAGCCCGCATCATCCTGCAAGGACAGCGAGAGGCGTGCCCGGCTATCGAGATTGCCCGTAATATCGGCCTTGTAGCGATTGATCGTCGAGCCTGAGAGCCGCGCATCGGCATAGGTGGCCGGCTGTGGCTCTGCGAGGATCACATTGATCAGGCCATGGACTGCATTCGACCCATATTTCGCGGACCCCGGCCCCCGCACGATCTCGATAGCATCGGCCACCTCGTGATGGATCTCGAACAGGGAGTTCACGTTCCCGAAGGCCGGAGAACGTGTCGGTAATCCATTCTGCAGGATCAGGAAGCTGCCCTGCCCGGCGCCGCCTGTCAGGACGGGTGACCGCAGCGCGATCAGGTGCTCCTGACCGGAATTCATCTGTATGTTCACGCCAGGAAGTTCGTTCAGGATCTGCGCCGGATGGTCTGCGTCGACCGTCGCGATGGTCTCCGCATCCACCATGGCCACGCTGCCGGGCTGGTCGCTCGTGCGGTCGCCATAGACGAAGACCGGAGACAACCGCTCGCCCGGATCGCCAGCCTGGGCGTGCACACTGCCTCCAGCGATGAGGGCAATACTGGCGGATGTCGCGAGCAGAGAGCGAAGCGGCATGGAAGGACCTGACAATCAGAGGAAGGGTGCTCCACATGTTCTAGGGCGCACCAGCTGCGCTGACGAGTCCCCGCGCTGCGTCAGCCTGCCCCGCCTGTGAACAGCTGGACCGGCAGCGCACCAACCACGGCACCTGACAGGCACGTCGCCAGCGTCCCGGCAATAAGCGTCTTCCAGGCAAGCTCCAGGAAGGTCGAGCGGCGCTCCGGGCAGATGATGTTCAAGCCGCCGATCAGGATGCCGATGGAGCCGAAATTGGCAAAGCCGCAGATGGCGTGCGCGGTGATGATCCTCGTGCGTGGGTCCATCGCGTCCGCGGGCACATTGCCAAGTTCGATGAAGGCAACAAATTCCGTCAGAACCGTCTTGATGCCCATAAGCGAGCCGGACAAAGCCGCCTCCCCCCAAGGCACGCCGATCATGTACATCAGCGGAGAGAAAATCCAGCCAAGCACGCGCTGGATCGACAAGGGCGCACCCAGCACTTCTGGCAGTGCCCCAAGTGCCGCATTTGCGAGCCAGAGCAAAGCCAGTGCCGCGATCAGCATGGTCGCGATATTCAGGACGATCTGGAGACCGTCCGCCGCGCCCGTCGCAAAGGCGTCCATCGTGGAATTGTATTTGAAATCCGGCTCGTGCGCGCGTTCGGAAGAGTCTGTCTTCTCCGGAATCATGACCAGCGCCATCGCTACAGCTGCCGGCGCCGCGATAATGGACGCGGTCAAGAGCTGCGCGAGTGGGTTCGCCATCACGCCATCAAGAAAGGTCGTATAGATAACGAGAACAGAGCCCGCGATGGTGGCAAACCCTGCCGTCATAAGGATGAAAATCTCTGACCGGGTCATGCCCTTGATGTACGGCTTCACCAGGACCGGGGCTTCTGTCATCCCCATGAAGACGTTGGCGGATACCGCGAGCGAGGTCGCTCCGCCAAGGCCCATTGCCTTGCGAAAGACAAAAGCGAAGCCTTTCGTCACCCAGCGCAGGATATGCCAGTGCCAGAGGATGGCGGACAGCGCCGCAACCACGATGACAACAGGCAGGATCTGGAAGAAGAAGAGCGGCGGGGCGTCGCCCGTCATGATCTCACTGGCGGCCTGATTGTCCCCGACA
>NVWP01000065.1 GCA_002733705.1 Henriciella sp.
GGATGCGTGGTGGATGGCTGCCCGCCAAACCTGCCGCTGGATGAGGCCTTCGTGCAGGGCTTTCTGGACAAGAGAAAGCCCGGCACCAGCCGCTTCGTGACCCAGCGCAAGGAGCCGGACGAGGTCCGCATCCTGTCCGGTGTCTTCGAAGATGACCGCACGGATGGGCAGGTCACGACCGGCACGCCGATCTCGATGATGATCGAGAATGTCGACCAGCGCTCCAAGGATTATTCGGAAATCCGCGACCGCTACCGGCCGGGACATGCCGACTATGCCTATGACCAGAAATACGGCGTCCGCGACTATCGCGGCGGCGGCCGCAGCTCAGCGCGTGAGACTGCGATGCGGGTCGCGGCAGGCGCCGTGGCGCGGCGTGTTCTGGGCGATGGCATCACCATTCGCGGCGCGGTGGTCCAGATTGGCCCACACATGATCGACCCCGAAAACTGGGACTGGAACGAGACATCCAACAATCCCTTCTGGTGCCCAGATGCGAAGACGGCAGCCCAATGGGAAGACTTCCTGGACGAGACCCGCAAGGCAGGCTCCAGCGCCGGCGCTGTGGTCGAGGTTCACGCTTCCGGCGTGCCGGCCGGCTGGGGCGCGCCCATCTATGGCAAGCTCGATGCTGAACTTGCCGGCGCCATGATGAGCATCAATGCCGCCAAGGGCGTGGAGATCGGCGCAGGCTTTGCGGCAGCGGCCTATTCGGGCGAAGAAAATGCCGACGAGATGCGCATGGGCAATGAGGGCGTGCGCTTTCTGTCGAACAATAATGGCGGGGTCGCAGGCGGCATCAGCACGGGTCAGGACGTTGTCGTGCGCGTGGCGATCAAGCCGACCTCATCCATCCTGACGCAGACCCGGTCTGTGACACGCGGCGGCGATGAAGTCGATGTGCGCACAAAGGGCCGTCATGACCCCTGTGTCGGCATCCGGGCGGTTCCGGTCGCAGAAGCGATGATGGCCTGCGTCCTGGCGGACGCAAAGCTGCGCCATCGCGGTCAGATGGGCTAGGCTCTCACGGCTTCTGCGCGCGAAGGCTCAGGACCCAAGCGCATTCCAGAGATCCTGCGAGCAGATCATGCGAGTCGAATAGTCGGCATTCGGCGCGTGATACCAGGTCTTTGAAGTTTTGCCTGGCTCTACCCCGTCTGAGTAATCCATGAAGTCGCTGCCATCAGACCGGCCATCGGCATAGTCGACAAAGGCCGTCACGCTCTGGCTGGAATGATTGACAAAATAGACATAGCCTTGGCCGCCGCTAACGCCGGAATGGCGCGTGACACGGCCGCCATCGTCACAATAGCTGTCGCTCGTATGAGACTGGTCCGGATAGTAATAATCAGAGGTGCTTTCGCAGCCCGACAGGATCAGGGCGCATGCCCCGGCAGCCACATATACAGCTTTCATCGATAGGAATCTCTAGGTGGAACAGAGTCCTATTTAGCTATCTGGCATTTTCCAGCGCAACTGAAATTTTGGCCCAGGTGGTGTCCCTACCCCACAAATGCTTTCTCGATGACGAACTCGGCCGGGGCGGCGTTGGAGCCTTCGGTGAGGCCCGCCTCCTGCATCAGTTCTTTCATCTCCAGCGTCATGGGCATGGAGCCACAGATCATGGCCCGGTCAGTCGACGGGTCGAGCGGCGGAAGGCCCAGCTGTTTGAACAGTTCGCCCGAGCGGATGAGATCGGTCGGCCGACCCATGCGCGGAGAGTCTTCCTGCGTGCAGGAGGTAAAGAGTTTAAGCTTGCCGTGCACCATTTCGCCGACGAGCGGGTCATTCACCAGATCCTCAACCAGCTTGGTGGAGTATTGCAGCTCCCCATTCTGGCGGCAGGTATGGGTGACGATCACATCCTCGAACTTCTCATAGGTTTCCGGGTCCCGCACGAGGCTGGCAAAGGGCGCAAAGCCGGTGCCGGTGGAAAACATGTAAAGCCGCTTGCCCGGCGTCAGCGCATCGAGCACCAGCGTGCCCGTCGGCTTCTTGCCCAGAAGCACCTTGTCGCCCGGCTGGATCTTTTGCAGGCGTGAGGTCAGAGGCCCGTCCGGCACCTTGATCGAATAGAATTCCAGGGACTCGTCCCAGCTTGGCGAAGCGACCGAATAGGCGCGCAGCAGCGGTTTGCCATTCTCGCGCGGCAGGCCGATCATCACAAACTCGCCCGAGCGGAAGCGAAAGCTCTGCGGGCGGGTAATCCGGAAGGAAAACAGCCGGTCTGTATAGTGCTGGACCTCGAGCACGGTCTCTTCGGTCGGCGCGTTCGGATTGACGCGCGGGGCGGCTGTCTCAGTGCTGGCAGTCGTCATCTCTCATCCCAATTCGTTCGACAGTTTCGCAATTGACCCGTTCCCGCCCCGGAAACAAGGGCGTTCATGGACGCAATAGAAGAACTAAAAGCCGATGGCTATACGCCTTATTCCCTATCGATAATGCCTCGCATTTGCAAATGAAGGATGCAATCGATACGAAAAAAGGGCCGGCGCGCGGCCAGCCCTTCTCCCGGATATGTATGGGCGCGGGAAGATCTAGTCGGCGCCGACCACCCAGTAGCGTTCGACCTTGTAATAGTCGAAAGCCGAGTCGCGCGCGGCCTTGCCGTCATCCTTGGTCAGCTCCTTGAGCGAATGGGCGGGCGCATCCTTCAGCTGTTTCTCCGAGAAGGGCACGACATAGCCGCCCTTGTCCTTCTCATAGTCGAGCGAGGCCCATGGAATGGCGTGGAATTTCTCGCCGATACCGAGAAAGCCGCCAAAGCCGACAACGGCAAACATGATGTTGTTGTCGAGCTTGTTGAGCATGACGTCCTCGATCTCTCCGATCTTGTCGCCGGTGGTCGAATAGACGTCGGTGCCGATGACGCGTGAGGCGCGGATGGCTGTGGTATGTCCGTCAGGGGTAGGCATGGCAGGTCCTTTTTGTCTGCTGTCAGCTGGAGCGTTCTGCTCCATGCCCGATCAACCCGGCCAGCAGGCTGGAGGTTCCCCTCAGTCGCGATGAAGGCCCGTCGTTTCCTTCCAGTGCGCCCGGCAGAGGGAGACATAGTGCTCCTTGTCGATATCGACCTGCTGGCCTTTGGTCTGGGGCCTGCCATCTTCACCGAAACGGGCCGTCATGGTGGCCTTCTTGCCGCAATGGCAGATGGTGCGGATCTCGCGCAGGCTGTCGGCAATGCCCAGCAGCTCGGCCGCCCCCTCAAACAGCTTGCCCCGGAAATCGGTCCTCAGACCGAAACAGAGGACCGGGATGGAAAGCGCATCTGCGACGCGTGAGAGCTGCCAGACCTGAGCGCGCGTCAGGAACTGGGCCTCGTCCAGCAGGACCGCATCAAGCGGCGTTTCGACATGAACGGCCTGGGTCGCAGCGAAAAGATCGATCTGGCTTTCGAACATGCGCGCCTCGGCGCAAAGTCCGATACGCGAGGAGATCATCGCGACCCCGTCAGGGTCGGCTGCTACGTGCGGAGAGGTCCAGAGGGTCACCTTCATGCCGCGCTCGCGGTAATTGTGTGCCGACTGCAGCAATATGGTCGATTTTCCCGCATTCATGGCGGAATAGGTGAAATAGAGTTTCGCCAAACGCACATCCTCCCCTGATGCTACGGCGTTCTGCCCAGACGAACCAGATCAGGACGATTCTTCGGGCGCTTCGACATCTTCTGTCAGGAAGGTCCGCCCTTCCTTGTCCTCAATCTCGATGACCCAGAGGTCGCTGTCACGCTCGCGTGCGCGGCGGACATAGGCATCGGCCTCCGCCTCGCTCTCCCCGACGCCCTGCAGGCGGATGTCAGAGAAGATACGCTCGCCCTCCATACTGGTGCGCGGAACATAGACGCGCGCCCCGCCGGCAAGGTCGGCCACCTTGATGATGACGTCGCCGCGCTCCCTGTCGCCTTTCTGGACAATGAAACAGCTTGCCCCCGCCACTTGAACGCGGCGCACAAGTGCATCTACCCAGAGCCAGCTTGGCAGGCGGTCTTCCATCGATCAGAGCCCTTTCGCTTTCCGGCATGCCGCTTGCAACACGCTGTTCACCTTAACACGATCCTAATGCGCGAAGTCAGACCCGACCATGTTCAGCCTCTTCACCGCCGCCTCTTCGCTCCTGCAGATGTCTTCACAGCCAATCCGGGGCGGCGTCAACGCACTCTCGCTGGGCGGCAAGGATGTGATCGCGGCGCGCGCGCAGGATGTTGCAGGGTCGAGCCTCCTGCCGCTGCAAGTCTTGATCGTCCTGATCGGCGCTTTGCTGATCAGCGGCTTTCTGCTCCTGCTGCGTGAATCGCGGATCGAGCGCAACGCGGCGCGGAACAAGCGCCACTAGCCCTGCCCCTGTTATCAGCCGACGGCTTCGTCCGCTTTCGATTCCGGGTCTGCTGTATCTTCCTCCACCGCCTTGGGCAGGATGACGCGCACGCGCGTGCCTTCCCCGGGGGCGGTATCGATAATGACCTTGCCGGTCATCAGATCGGCAAAGGACTTCACCACAGCCAGGCCTAGACCCGTGCCCGCCCTGCCCCGCGCATTCGACCCCTGCTGGAAGGGACGCGCCACCAGTTCCAGGTCGCTCGCAGTCATGCCGGTCCCGGTATCGCGCACCGACAGCGCGACTGTCGACGTGCCGGACCGGGCGTCGATACTGACGGTTGAGCCCGGCGAAGAATATTTGATCGCGTTGGAGAGAAGGTTCTGCCAGATCTGGCGCACCGCCCGCGCATCGCCAGTGGCCCACACCTCGCCGGTCGCCCGCTGGCGGATATTCACACCGGCCCGTTCGGCAAAGCCAGAAAGCTGAGCAATGACGGACTCGCTGCTGGCCACAAGGTCCACCGGCTCCAGCTCGAGCCGCGTACTGCCAGCCTCGGCCTTTGCATAATCCAGGATGTCCTCAACGGTGAGAAGCAGGTCCTGTCCGCTCTCATGGATGAGCTGGACATATTCCTTGTAGGCCTGCGGAAGCTCACCGCGCAATTCATTGCGCATGAGGTCGGAGAAACCGAGAATGGCGTTGAGCGGTGTCTTCAGCTCATGACCGAGACTGGCAAAGAAGGCGGTGCGCTCCTCCAGGGCCACTTCGGCGGCCTGCGCCCGTCGCTCGGCATCGCTGGCGATCGTCTCAGCCGCCTCTGTCTGCGGGCTGTCTTCCTGGCTGGCCTCAGTGATGAAGACGCGGGTCCCGGCTGCGTGCGGGTCGAAAATCAGCTCCAGCGGCGTCTCACCGATGTCTAGCGTCAGGGCGGTCCCGTCAGCGGACAGGGCATCGCGCAGACAGTCCTCATGCTCTTCGGGAAAGGCATCTGTGAAGGGCTGCTTGTGCTGGGGTGCCAGAGAGACGGCGAGCTCGCCCGAGACCATGCGCACGCGTCCGTCGCCTGCGACGTCTACAATCATTACCGGGCCGGGGTTTGGCCGGGCCTCTGCCCTGGCGCTCGCGTTGACGCGCGCATCTGTTCCCCGCCGGTTGCGCGCGCCCCTTGAGACCGGCGATTTCAGACTGGCGGCAAGAAGCACCGCGCCGGTCGCAAGCGCCCCGATGGCAAGCAGGCCGCTCGGAGGGCCAATCGCTGGGTCCATGATGCTGGTTTCGAGGAAGGCAGCCGCCGCGATGCTGGCCGCCAGCGCAACCAGTGAGAAGAACGCAGCCTCAAGTGCGCGGGTCCGCCAGCCGAAGGCGAGCGCAAAAAGCGGCGCGAGCCCAGCCGTCAAAAGGGCTGGCGAGGCAATTCCCCCCGTCAGGGAGACAGCGATGACCGACAAGGCGATCCATGGCAGGACAGCAAGCGCAACCTTGCGCCCCACGGGCCAGCGCTTGCCTTTCAGGGCGACGATAATCGTCGAGACCGCCGGCAGCGCGGCGCCAGCGAAAATAGCGGCGGCAGCCACCTCCGGAAGACCGGACACCCCGCCGGCAAGGCTGGCGGCCAGGGCGGTTGCCAGCCAGATCAGAGCGGCGGTGGGGACTGCGCTTTTAAACACTTCGTTCATCTATCAGTTAGGATTAACGCTCATTCTCGCCGCTGAAGAATACAAGTTGAGTCGCCCGTGGACTGATCATAGACTACGGCTTGTAGCGCGAGAATGATAGAGCACGGATGTGCCGGCGCTCTTCCAGAGGGAAACAGAATGACACTCGGAAAATTTCACGCAGCACTGACGGCCGGGGTTTTCCTCGCTGTTTCCGCAACGGCCCAGGATGCCGGCGACACCACTGCGCCAGAGACGGGGGCTGAAGCCGCCTCCGCAGAAGGTGCGGCAGCGCCGACCATCAGCGCCTTTTCAATTACTCCGGCGCCCGATCCCCTTTCTTCCGCAGCGGCTGTCTATGCCACCTATCAGAGCGACGTCAGCGACATCGAGCAGCACAAGTTCGAGAATGTTGAGGGTATCCAGGAAGCGCTGACAGACCTTGGCAGCCAGAATGCCGAACAGCTGTCGCGCGGCTGGATTGCCTATTCCGCCCTCGTCGCCTCGCAAAGCCCTGAATTCCGCGCCGCCGTGCGCGATGTCGAAGGCTATTACGGCCGCGACTTCCTTGTTCGTGGTCTGCAGACTGACAGCCGGTATGCGCGCAAGATCAATGGCGGTACCACCGCCGTCGGCGCGGCGCTCAATGCCGGTGCGGCGGACGCCCAGCGGCTTCAGTCGACAGCCGAATACGTCAAGGAACAGGCCTATAGCCTCCAGGCCTTTGGCTGGGCCAAGGGCAAGCTCGGCGATTCGGGCGCCCTCGCGACACGTCTGCGCGCCGATTCCATGATCGGACGCACCGCGCGCCCCAACATGACCACCGCACTCGATGCGCCGGACATCGGCTCTGTCCTCTCGACAGCTGGCCGCAGCGGCGCCCCGTCCGTCTGGAACAGCGTCAGCGGCAGTGCAGACCGGCTGCAGGTCGTGAATGTCAGCAATATCACGTCCAGCAACAGCCCGCTCAGCGTCTCTGTCGGCAGCGAACAGGTCGCCGACAAGATCGCGACCCTGGCTGTCTACCGCGTGCTTGGCAGCGAAGATGCCACGGGCGTTGCACCGGTTCAGAGCGCCATGACCGAAGGCCAGACGAGCGGCTGTATGAATATGGCACAGCTCAACCTTCAACAGTGTATCGCTGCCACGCACCAGCATTTTGAGGTGCCTTTCTGTCTTGGCGAACATGCGCTCGCTGAGATTGGAAGTTGCATCGCCAAGGTCAGCAATTAGGCTTGCCCGTATTCAATCTCTCGCCCCGCCCTCAACTGGGGGTCGGGGCTTTCTTTTGAGCTTTTGATACCCAGATTGGCGACATGACCGTTCAGGAACGTGCCAGCGATATTTCTGCCGAATTCGAGTTTCTCGACGACTGGGAAACGCGCTACGCTCACATCATCGACATGGGCAAGGCCAACTCGCCTCTGGCGCCCGAAGAGCGCACCGAAGAGACACGGGTGCGCGGCTGCGCCTCCCAGGTCTGGATGGTGCTCACCGAAAGCGAGGACGGGCGTCTCGATATCCGCGCCGAGTCCGATGCGCTGATCGTATCGGGCCTCATCGCCATCCTCATCCGGCTCTATTCGGGCGCGAAGGCGAGCGACATCGCAAGCTTCGATGCCCTCGCCTTCTTTGAAGAGATCGGCGTCAGCGAGACGCTGTCAGCCCAGCGCTCCAACGGACTTGCCTCCATGCTGGAGCGGATCAACTCAGTTGCAGCGACTGCAACGGACGCGGGCTGAGCGACAGATCCCTCTGGTGCTGCTCGATATTGGCGGCGCCTTTCAGCCGGGCTTCAAGTTCGTCGAGCCAGTTGTCGACATCCGGATCATCGCGCATGTCCTCTATCCTGTGACAGGCATGGGCCACGGTGGACCGGTCGCGCCCCAGCGCTGAGGCAACGCGCGCCAGGCTCATCCCCAGACCGATATGCGACAGGTACATCGCCACCTGCCTTGCTCGGACGATGCGGTGGTCGCGCTCCGCCGAGGACAGGATCAGCTCCGCCGGAATCTGGAGCGCGTAGCCTGTCAGGCCGACCGCCAGGCGGACGCTGTGCTCGTCGCGTAGTCGCTGTTGCGTGTTCATAACCTACTCTCCTCTGTCTGAACTCTCCCACCTTAGAGCGAGGAGACAGGGTGTAGGATATTATTCCTAATATCATACAAAGCGTACCCTGCCGCAGGAGGGTATGTTAAATGAGGAGTAGATTTCGATTCGTTCTGGGTGAGAAAATGGCTAATTACGTCAATCTCGATGCTCTTATCCCAAGAGAGGATTTTGAGACTACAGACGCAAAGGATGATGGCCAAAGCCGCGCACAGACTATGACGGTTAGAGATTTGGAGAGTAACGCTTTCTTTTATCTCGCACTCAGAAAGCCTGATTTTCAGCGTGAAACCTCGGAGTGGAACGCTGCGCGAGTGGCGGGGCTGATAAAGACATTTATTGAGGGCGACCTCATACCGTCCATCATATTGTGGAAGCACCGCGAACATATATTCGTTATAGATGGATCACATAGGCTTAGCGCTTTGATCGCCTGGGTCCAGGACGATTACGGCGATGGCGATCTGTCAAAAAAGTTTCACGGTGACTCCATCGCGCGCGAGCAACTGGATTATGCGGCAGCCACGCGCAAGCGCGTCCATCGCGAAGTTGGCTCCTACGAGGATTATCGGAATGCGGCGGTGACGCCTGACGATTATGCCCCTGAGATGTCAAAAAATGCGCGAGCATTGGGTAGCCGTGCTGTCACACTGCAATGGGTAACTGGCGATAGCGTAAAAGCTGAAAACTCCTTTATTCGAATTAATCAGCAAGCCGCAAAAATTACCCCTCAGGAACTTAAGCTCATCGAGGGTCGCCACAAGCCTGACGTGATTGCAGCTCGTGCAATCATCAAACGTGGCCTATTGCATCATCAGGGCGCTACTTTTGCGGTGGCTAATCAGGAAAAAATCTCGGAAGTTTCGCGAGTGATCCATGATCGCTTTTTCCGTCCAGAGCTGACCTACCCTATTAAATCTCTCGGGCTGCCTATGGGCGGATCGGCTTATGCGGGGACCAGCCTGAAAATGGTTCACGACTTCATAGGTCTGTCCTCACCGGCAGAGACGGCCGATAGCGACTTCGACGGTGATTTGACCCTGGATCATCTAAAGGTGACTCGTCGCCTGGCAGATCTTCTGTGCAGCAATGAGCCGGCCTCACTTGGGCTTCATCCGGCAATTTACTTTTATAGCTGGACCGGAAAGCATCAGCCGATTTTGTTGTTGAGCGTTGCCGAGCTAATGATGGAGCATAGACGCAACAAAACCTTGCCGAAGTTTATCGCGGTTAGGTCAAAATTGGAGCGCTTCATATTGGGGAACCGGAGCTTACTTAATCAGATTGTCAGAAAATTTGGCACCAAAGAATCCGGAAAGAAGCACATCAAGGATTACTACAATGCGATCATAGAGGAGTTTGCTGGAGGGAAATCTGATTCCGCCGTAATTGAGGCGCTTACCGCAAACCCGCAATTCACATATCTTCAGCCGTCTGAAAGCCCCTACGCTGGAGTATCGCCAGGCAAATATAACACTAACTCAAAATCCGCCGCGTTGATTCAGGAGCTAATTCCCAGCGCGCCGACTTGCAAAATTTGCGGAGGACTAGTGCCCGAACAGTCAATTTCGGTAGATCACAAAGTTAGCCGCTCAATGGGCGGAGATTCCCACATTGAAAATCTGCAAATAAGCCATCCATTCTGCAATACAGGCATCAAGGGTCAGCAGGAATCTCAGGCACGCCTAGACATTTAGCCCTTACGTTTTGGCGGGGCGCTAGGTCTTACAATCCTCTTAAATGCCCGCTCAAACTCCTCACCACATTTGTCAGCACCACTCTCACGAGCGGCGTCGATAAATCTTTGGCTTTGCGGCTTCTCGTCTTTGTCTGGCTTTTTCTTTTTCGGCATACCAATCGGCCTCACGCACGAGCTGTTTGATAGGTGAGCCTCTTGCCCACGATACCACACAACAGATTGTCAGCCCGCTCGATATCGTCAACGCCCAGCTTTTTGCGGTTGTTGTGGCGGAAATCAAACTCGGCAAGGTAACGGTGCAGGTGCTTCTCTGCGCAGTGCTGATAGGTGCCGCGCATGCCGCGCTTGAACACTGAGAAGTAGCCCTCAGCGCTGTTGTTGTGAACGTCGCCGCGAACGTACTCGCCAGCGGCATGGTCAACGGTTTCGTGGGTTGAGAAATGCTCGTCGCTACCTTTGTAGAGGCGCGAGCCATCGGTGTGCAGGCGGCTTTCGCGGTCGATGTTCTCGCGCACGATTTGGGTCACAGTCACCTTGTCAGCGCGCGGGACATGGAAGCTGCGAACCTGACCGCCACGCTCGACCAAAGAAACGATAGCGCGCTTGTTTGCGGGACCGCGGCCACCTTTAGAGCCTTTGAACTTACGGCCACTGGTGCGCTCCTTAAGCGGGTTCTCGACTTTGCCGTAATAGGTCTCGTCAGCCTCAACAACCTTGCCGCCGCCGCCCATAGGAGCCAGCGCACCGGAGCGCATGGCTTCGCGGATACGATGCGACATGAACCACGCGGTTTTTAGGGTCACGCCAAGGATGCGTGAAAGCTGGTTAGAGCTGACACCCTTCTTGCTGGACGCCATCAGGTGAATGGCTTGGAGCCAGAGGTGCATCTTAACCTTCGATGCCTCAAAGATGGTGCCGACCTTAACAGTGAAAGGCTTACGGCACGCATAGCACTTGTAGACGCCGATGCGGGTGGACTTGCCCTTCAGCGCGCCGGAGTTTTCGACCACACCGCAATGTGGACACACGCGGCCATCCGCCCAAACGCGGCTTTCCACAAATTTGTAAGCGGCCTTCTCGTCATGGAAGTGGGGCGAAGAAAGGTAAGACATGGCTGAAACTCCTATGGTTATTAGGATACAGCCCGAATTGGGTACGTCAAGTATAATATTAGGATATTATTCCTAATTATATACGTGACAAAGCATGTGTGATTCGGATATAGAAGACGGCGACAGGCCGGTACAGGAAATTGAGATTACCCATCAAATGATCAGGGCCGGAGTGGGCGCATGGGCTGAATGGTCAGAGTCTGATGATGCTTACGCTGAAAATCTTGTAAGGCGGATTTTTCTGGCGATGTGGTCTCGTAGCGCTGATCAATAAGGGCAAGTTCGGGGACGCAGCGCGCTATAGCTAGCCCTCTTTCAAGTTCCCTGAAATCTGGCGACGTGATCGCGTACTCGTACCTGACCCCCTTAAGCTCGCCCTGTACCCACACAGCATCCATGCCATCGCGAAAGTTGACTTGGCAGCTACCATGAGCAAGCACATTACGCACGATGTGAAGATCTAGAGTGGGCTTGAATACGCGCCGCAGCATCCGGACCGTTTTCGGCAATCGCGGTTTTAGTAGCCCCAGCTCATCGTTAAGGCGGCCATGTTTCTTCCTGTACGATATGAAACTGCGCCAGTCTTTGTTTGAGCCGTTTTCGTCTGTGACCGCTTCCAGCAGTCGAGATATCGAGCGCTCGAAATCCGACCAGGCCAAGAGAAAGGAGCCGATGTCGGTAGCTATATCTTTCGAGACAGTCGTGTGTCCGGTTGGTGGCGTGCTATAGACGCTAAGTCCCGGCGTCATGTCCGGCAATTTGAAATCTGGCGGATCAGGGAGAATGCTCATGAATGATGCCACGCAAAAATTCAACGACACCCTCAAGCGGCTGATGGACAGCAAGCCAAAGCCACAAGAGGACGTGAAAGACGAGGCGAAATCTAAGCGTGAGTCCGAGCGACGGCACAAGATGGGGGCAATCGATCCTATAAATCGGCGATATAAAAGTTAGACTAAAAGAAGAGGCGCGAGCAACAGCCCGCGCCCCCGTAGTGCGTCAAAGAAGAAGCAGTGCCAGCAGGATGAGTGCCCGCCGGTCAGCCTTCAATGACAGAGTGAACCGGAGTTCCATAATCTGTCCTCCGGCCACAGGCATGCCCGTGACCCAAGGTCTCGGACGGGATTTATATACCGCGCTGCCACGCGGTCGATGGCGATAAGTGCACATCACGTCCATCAATTCACGAGACGCCTGAGTGACCCGATCGGCAGGTTTCGCAGCATCCCTTCGCCGACGTTAAGCGCGCCGACTACTAGCCTCGCTAAAGGCTTCCCTTGTCCCGTCATCCGACGGGGTGGGTAAGCAAAGACTAATCGTGGACCGTCTCAGAGTCGATTCATTTGGGATGACGGCGCTTCCTGTAGCGCTTGAAGGCCCTCGCCAGCTGCTTAGGCGAGCGCGGCTTCACCAGTCCGCCGATAGGTCAGGCGCTTGCCTGCCACGGCTTTGAGAAGCTGGTTGTGACGGTCTTCATCGTTCACGCCGAGCGCCTGACGGCGGTTATAGCGGAAGTCGAACTCTGAGAGGTAGCGGTGAAGATGGGCTTCGCCGCAGTGCTGATACACACCAATCATGCCGCGCTTGAAGACAGAAAAGACATTCTCAATCGTGTTGGTGTGAACGCCTTTGCGGGCATACTCACCAGCAGAGTGATTGACGGTCTGGTGATCGGCATACTCGCGGCCAGTCGTCGTGTAGAGGCGGGATTCGTCGGTGTAGAGCTTGGACTTACGGTCTGCGTTGCGGACCAGAATGTCACGCACCTGCGCCTTGTTGGCGATGCGGACATGGAAGGAACGCACGCGTCCACCGCGCTCAACGAGGGAGACGACAGGGCGCTTCTGGTTGCCGCCTGACTTGAGGAAAGGACGGCCTTCCTTGATGCGGCGCGGGGAGACGTAAGGCACGTCACGTTTGCCGATATAGGTCTCGTCGGCTTCGACAATCTTGCCTTCGCCACCGAGAGGGCCAGACGTGGAGTTATCTTCTTTCATGGCTTCGCGGATGCGGTGAAACATGAACCAAGCTGTCTTGTAGGTGACGCCAAGCATGCGGTGCAGTTGATGGGCAGACATGCCCTTCTTTGAGGACGCCAGAAGGTAGGTAGCGGCCAGCCACTTGTTCAGCGGCACCTTAGAGCGTTCGAACACGGTTTTAACGGTGACGGTGAACTGCTTGCGGCAGCCGTTGCATTGATAGAGGCCCTTGCGCTCCTTGCCCTCTGGATGGGCTTTGGATGGACGCGCACGGGCACCTTTAATCGGAGTGACGTGATCTTCGCCTACGCATCCGCAATGCGGGCACACGGCGCCGTCCGGCCAGCGCTGCGCTTCAAGGTGTTCGCGCGCTGCGTCTTCGTCGGTGAAGATTGGATCTGTAAGCGAAATAGACATTGCGTTTCTCCGTTGAGCTTTTATCGCCCAAAACGGATTGCTTTGTAAAGTATATAATTAGGATATTATTCCTAGTATGGGAAATCAATCTCCTGCGAGATCAGGCTGCTGCGGCCCTTCCCGTCAGGGGATTCAGGCAGAAGAGTGGGCGTGACGCACGCGGCTTCTTGCGGCGGATAATGTCGTGGCACAGCATCAGGCTGGGGCTGGACTCAGCCGGGTCGGCGCGCAGCGGCAGACGCAGCCAGGCATGGTAACTGTCGGCAAGCTCGGCGATGCCCTTCTGCGGTCCTGTGGACTGGGCGCCGAGATCAAGGCCCGTGCGCCAGAGCGCGGCCAGGCTGGCTGGCAGCTCATCAATATTTCGGCCGCGCATGTCGGCGCCGATGAGATGCCGCAGCTGGGTGCCGACAAGGCGGAATGTGGCCTGCTCACCGGAGCTATCAAGTTCGAGGATGGACAGGCTGCCCAGATGCGCGCGGAGCGCACCCGGATCGATATCGCTGCGTGTGGGGGCCGCCTGCATCCCCCTGATCTGTAACCAGTAATCGACAATCTCATTCTGAGCGTCGATCAGGCGAACAACATCTGCTTGACTCTTCATCGTCAGCCACCCTGTGCGATTCGTTAGAATCAGGTGTGTCGCAATTCGATTCGCGCGGCAAGAGTCAATCAAATAAAAATTAACCAAGATTGCCGAAATATTTCATTTCGGCAACGTAATGGTTTGGCGTTTTCAGTATTCGGGGCGCCGGCCTAGAAAAGCGCCCTATTTCTTGCCGGTACCGAGGCCCATCTTCTTGGCAAGTTGAGACCGCTTGCGCGCATAACTCGGCGCGACCATCGGATAGTCAAAGGGCAGGCCCCACTTTTCGCGGTATTCGTCCGGCGTCATGTCATATTTGGCGCGCAGGTGACGTTTGAGCGACTTGAACTTCTTTCCGTCCTCCAGACAGATCAGATAGTCGTCAGTGACCGATTTCTTGACCGGAATAGCCGGCTTTGCCTCGGGCGCCTGCTTTTCCTCGGCACTCAACCCGTTCAGGGCCGCATGCACGTTGCGGATCAGACCCGCAAGGTCGCTGCTCTGAACCGGATTGTTGCTGACATAGGCTGCCACGATTTCTGTCGTGAGTTCCAGGGTGTCAGTTGCCGCGATATTCTTCTCGGTGCCGGTTTCCACGCGTATCTCCTATATTTCTCAACCAATTCAAATTCATCTAGATGAGTTGAGTTCCCAGTACACGCAAATATGTGCACAGGGAATAACTATAGGACACACCCTTTCCGAGACGTAATCGAGGTTAAACGAGCTGCTATTCTTCATCTTTGAAGGCTGTGACACCTAGCGAATGAAGAAAGCCACAAGAAGCGCGAGCCCGAGAAGAACCACTGTCCACACGGCCATGCTGTTATAGAGCCCACCGGAGGCAAGCGTCCCGCGCGGACTGAACGCTGCCTCAAGGCGCGAGAACGTCCTTGAGCCCATACCGCCAACCACGCCGGCCAGGGCCGGGCCGACCTTGCTCCAGACCTTGCCGGCCCAGACAGCAAAGCCGTAGCCCACCTTGCGGTAGAGGATGTCGGTATCGAGGATGATACCGCGCTTCTCCGGCGGGTATGCGCCAAGACGCTGCAGCAGGGCGAAGGCGAAGACGGCCAGCATCAGAAGCTGCATCTGCGTGAGGATATGGTCGCCCGTATAAGGCTCGTAGCGCATCGTATATGGATCGCTGGCGAAAGGCAGGATCGAATAGAGCCAGTTGAAGCCAAAGCCGGGGAAGAAGGCTGGCAGACCGACAGCGACACAGATAAAGGCAGCAAGGCCCATCGCGACCAGCATGTTGAACGGCGCTTCCTTGGGACGCTTGCCGCTGTCATGGCTGAAAAAGGCAAAATACGGGATCTTGATGCCCGAATGCTCCAGCACACCGGCCGACGCAAAGAGCAGCATCAGCCACGGGATGAGGAAGCCTGCACCGGCGACGGCGCTCATCGTCAGCGATTTGGAGACAAAGCCGGAGAAGAGCGGGAAAGCCGAAATCGAGGCTGCGCCGATCAGACAGAAAACAGTCGTCCACGGCATGGTGCGGAACAGGCCGCCAAGCTCTGTCGCCTTGGCTGTCCCGGTACGATAGAGGACCGCGCCCATGCTCATGAAGAGAAGCGACTTGTACATGATGTGGCAGAAAGCGTGCGCGGCGGCGCCATTGAGCGCGAGCGGCGTACCGATACCGATGGCACAGACCATGAAGCCGAGCTGGTTGTTCAGCGAGAAGGACAATACCTTGCGCAGGTCATTCTCCACCACCGCGAAGAAGACCGGATAGACGGTCATGATGGCGCCGATCCAGACAAGGCTGGTCTCACCGGCAAAGGTGCGCGCCAGCGCATAGATGGCAAGCTTGGTGGTGAAGGCCGACAGGATGACCGTGCCCACAACGGTGGCTTTGGGATAGGCGTCCGCCAGCCAGGTGTGCAGGAAGGGGAAACCGGCCTTGATCCCGAAGGCGAGGAAAACCAGAAGCACGCCCGGATTACCAAGCTCCAGCGCCCGGATGCTCATATCGCCGGTATCGAAATAGATCTGCATGGCGCCGAAGAGCAGCAGCACACCCGACAGGACATGCAGGCCGAGATAGCGCATGCCGGCCTTGTAGGCGGCGCGCGTGCCGGACTGGAAGATCAGGAAGACCGAGGTGACCGCCGTCAGCTCCCAGAAGACAAAGAGGCTGATAAAGTCGCCGCAGAAGGCGGCCGCGACGGCGGCGCCCATATAGGCGAGCCCCATCGAATCCTCGAGCGGGCTGTCCTGATGCAGGGCGTAGATCGCATTGATGAAGGCCGCGATCAGGAAAGCAAGGCCGAAGATGAAAGAGAGCGAGTCGACGCGGTAGAACACCATGTCGAAGCCCATCATGGACATGGTTGCGAGATCCGTCTCGCGCTGCGCCAGAAGCAGGAGCACGATCGCGATGACCGGCGCGATAAGGGCGAGCAGCTGGCGCGCGCGCTGGATTGGGGTCACGGCCGCAATCATGCCCGCCAGGATGAGCACGAGGCCCGGATTGATCGATGCAATCAGCCCGTTCATGGGTGGGGCTCCGTTCCGGCTGGTTCTTCCTCGTCGTCGTAATAGTCCTCGGACCGGCGCAGCAGACGGCCAAGCGGCCAGCCCGCCAGCACCACAAGGGTGAATGCGCCAAAGCCCCACAGGCCATTAAAGCCGGTTGTCCCGTCAATGCTGAAATAGGCGTGGCGGAAATGCTCGCCCTCCGGCGTCATCATTTCGATGATTGGCTCAAGCGCGATCAGGAAGACCGACACGGCAAGAAGACCCCAGAACACGGCCTTGCCGATCCACGGCTTCGTCGTCCAGCCAAAGAGGGCGCGGGCCGCCGGTGTGGTCTGGCTCTCGTCAACGGCGTGCTCGCCATGGTCGCTCAGATGAGGCGGGGTTGCATGATCGCTCATGACTGGCCTCCAATCGCAGGCAGAAGGAAATCGTATATCTCACCCATCAGGAAGAACAGGACCACCGTCCCGATGGCGGTAAAGACTGGCGCGGCCACGGCAAAGGGCGGCGCGCCTTCCGGCCGCTTATAGGGCGCAGGCTCAGGCGTGCCGCGCGGCGGCATGAGACCCAGCACCGCAATCGGCAGAAGATAGGCGATGTTGAGCAGGGATGAGATGACCAGCACCCAGGCGACATAAGAATCGCCGCTATCGGCTGCGCCGAGCATCAGGAGCACTTTCGGCCAGCCGCCCACCATGGGCGGAATGCCGATGATGGAGAGCGAGCCCACAAGGAAGGCGCCGAAGACCCAGGGCATACGCCGGCCAAGCCCGCGCATTTCCGAAATGGCTTTCTTGCCGGTCGCGACATAGATCGCGCCCGCACACATGAAGAGGGTCATCTTGCCAAAGGCGTGCGCGGGGATCTGAAGCGCGCCGCCCATCATGCCCGCCTGATTGGCCAGCATGACACCGGCTGTGACATAGGCGAGCTGGCCGACCGTCGAATAGGCCAGCCGGGCCTTCAGGTCGTCCTTTGTCAGCGCAATGAGCGAGGCCACCACAATGGTGAAACAGGCCACAAACAGCACAAAGTCGCGCGCCGGCGTGTCTTTCAGAAGATCATATCCGAAGACATAGAGCCCCACCTTCGCCATGGTGAACACGCCCGCCTTCACGACAGCCACCGCGTGCAGCAGCGCCGAGACAGGGGTCGGGGCAACCATCGCATTCGGCAGCCAGAAATGGACCGGCATGAGCGCCGCTTTGCCGATACCGAAGGCAAAGAGAATGAGAAGCGCGCTGGCGATAACCGGCGTCACCCCCTCTACCCCGGCCAGCAGACCGCCCGGCACAAAATCCATGCTGCCTGCCAGCGTCGCAGTCCAGATAATGGCCACGAGGAAGAGACCGATCGAGGTCGCCAGAAGCGTCATCAGATAGATACGGCCCCCGCGTAGCGCTGCGGCATCGCCCTTGTGCGCAACCAGCGGGAAGGTCGACAGGGTCAACACTTCATAGAAAACAAAGAGTGTGAAGAGGTTGGCCGCCATGGCGACGCCCATCGCGCCAAGCAGGGCGATGGCAAAGCACATATAGAAGCGCGTCTGGTGGCGCTCCTTCGCACCGCGCATATAGCCGATGGAATAGAAGCTGTTGACGATCCAGAGCCCGCTGGCGACGAGTGCGAACATCGCGCCGAGCGGCTCCAGCTTGAAGGCGAAATCGAGGCCGGGCACCACGGTGCCGAGATCCGCTTCCGCCGGCGTGCCAGATGCAACAGTCCCCGCCAGCAGACAGGCGACGATGAAGAGCAGCGCGGCGCCCACAAGTGTCACGCCTTCGCGAACGTCCGGCACCTTACCGGCAAGCCAGATACCGCCAGCCGTCAGAAGCGGCAGGATCAGGGCTGCGAGGATCAGGGTTTCACCACTCATGACGCGCCCCCGATGAACAGGGCCGATGCCGCGTCATCGGCAAGGCCATAGACAAAGCCCCCACTGACACCGACCCAGATATTGGCGATGGCCAGAATCCAGAGCGGCACAAGGATGAGAAGCGGCGCCTCCTTGTGTTCCTTGTGGGGATTGTTGGGCGCCCTGAAGAACACCGCTTCAAGGATACGGCCCATATAGACGACCGCCAGCACGCTGGAGAAGACCACGATGAGGGCCGCCCACCACCAGCCGCTCTCAAGCAGGGCGGAGACGAGCGCGAACTTGGACTGGAAACCGGCTGTCAGCGGCACACCGATGAGCGACAGACCTGCGATGGCGAATGCCGTCATCGTCCAGGGCGCGCTGCGGCCAAGGCCGGCAAAGTCATGGATGCGGGTCCCCTGATAGGTCAGCACGACACCGCCGACGGCCATGAAGAGCGCGCCTTTCATCAGGGCGTGATTGACGAGGTGGAACATGCCGGCCGAAACGCCCGCGGCCGTGCCCAGCGAAATACCGAGCAGCATGTAGCCGACCTGCGCTACCGAGGAATAGGCGAGCGTCCGGCGGATATCTGCCTGGAAGATCGCCTGGAAGGAACAGGCGAGCATGGCCGCAATGCCCATGGGCGCCAAGATGAAGGCAAGGCTCATCCCCTCAAAGGCAAAGTCGAGCGAGAAGACGCTGAACAGGAAGCGTACCATGGCGTAGATCGCCACCTTGGTCGCTGTCGCGGCGAGGAACGCGGTCACAAAGCTCGGGCTGTAGGCATAGGCATTGGGCAGCCACTGATGCAGCGGGAACATTGCCGCTTTCAGGCCAAGCCCGACCAGGATGAAGGCAAAGCCGACCTGGACCGCGCGATTGCCGCCGACATCCTGAAGCTGGACGGCAAGGTCGGCCATGTTGAGCGTGCCCGTCGCGGCGTAGAGGAAGCCGACACCCACCACATAGAAGCTGGCGCCAATCGTGCCCATGAGGAGGTAGTTGATCGCCGCTGGTAGCGCGCGCCGGTCCCGGCCCGACCCGAGCGCGACGAGCACATAGGTCGCGATGGAGGAGAGCTCGAGGAAGACGAAAAGGTTGAAGGCGTCGCCGGTCGCCGCCACGCCGAGAAGGCCCATAAAGCAGACCTGGAAGGCGCCGAAGAACATGGCGCGCTTTCCATCGGCAATCTCTGCCTTGATGGTCGGCCAACTAAAGATGCTGGTCAGAAGGGCAATCGAGCTGACAAGCAGCAGGACGAGCACGTTCAGCGCATCGATGCGGAACTCGATACCATGAGGCGGCGCCCAGCCACCCATGGCATAGGAGATGATCGCCCCGCCCTCGACCGACTGGACCTGAGCGAGCAGGATGATGGAGAGCAGCGTACACAACGTGGTGACGACCACGGTTAGGAGCCATGCCAGGCGTCCGCCACCCGGCAGGAAAGCCGAAAGCGGGCCTGCCAGCATGGGCAGAAGTATCAGCAGAGCCGGCGCGTGCGCTTCAGCCCAGGCTGGCGCGATCTGCAGGATCCAGTCCATCATGCTGCGCTGGCCTCATCAGATTTGTCGACGGCGAATTCGGCGCGGGCGACCTCAAGGTCGGTCTCGCGGATCTCATCGCTCTCAATGGTGCCATAGGCTTCGCGGATACGCACAACGAGGGCGAGGCCCACAGCGAGCGTCGCGACGCCCACAACAATAGCCGTGAGCATGAGCACGTGTGGCAGCGGATTGGAGTAGATATTCTCCAGCCCGTGCGCGCTGGCGGCGGCGTGCGCCGCGTCGCTGGCGCCATGAGCGGCATCCGCAGCGCTGTGCGCCGCCTCGCTGGCCGCGCCGTGCGCGCCGGAGGCTTCGTCATGCCCGCCGCCATGTCCGCCGGCATCCTTGCCATAGAGAATGGGCGCGGTGCCGCCATCGATACGGCTGAGCGAGATGTAGAAAAGGATGATCGATGTCTGGAAGATCGACAGGCCGACCAGCTTCTTGATCAGGTTGGTGGCAGCAAACAGCGTGTAGAGGCCGATCATCATCAGGCCGATGATCGCCCAGTAATTGCCGCGTTCGAGGACGAAATCGAGCATTACCAGTCCTCGTCCTTGATCTCTGTCACCCGGCCCGCAAAGGCGTAGAAGATGGACAGCATGGAGCCTGCGACCGCGAACAGGACGCCAAGCTCAACCATGAGGATGCCATAGTGCTGGCCCATATGGCCGCCCGGCTCTTCATTGAAGAGAACGTCATAGTCGAGGAAATTGCCGCCCATGATCAGCGACCAGACGCCGACACTCGCATAGATGATGAAGCCAAGCCCGGCGAGAGACCGGGCAAAAACCGGCGGCACGGCGCGCATGGCAGGCGTAATACCGAAAATCAGCGCGTAAAGCACGATGGCAACGACGATGATGACGCCAGCCTGGAAGCCGCCGCCGGGGCTGTAGTCGCCATGAAAATGCACATAGAGCGCAAAGAGCGCGATGATCGGAATCAGCGGCTTTGCGACAATGCGCAGGACAACATGGTGGTCTGTACGCGGTCCGGCCATCAGTTCTTGTCCTTCTTGCGATTGAAGGTCGCCGCGAGCGAGCGCTCTCCGAAGCCAAGCAGCAGGATGACAGCGAGGGCTGCGGTAAACACCACGCCCGTTTCCCCTAGCGTATCGAAACCCCGGTAGCTGGCGAGGACGGCGGTCACGATATTCGGGACGGCAATCTCTTCCGGCGTGCGCTCCAGATAGTCCGTGCCGACATAGGTGTTCGCCGGGCTGTCAGGATCGCCAAAGGCGGGGAGGTCAATCGTCGCGTAGACCAGCATGGCACCGGTCGCGATCACGACGAGGATCGGCACGATCCGCATGGCGCGCGTTTCCGGCTTGGCTGTGCGCGCCGTCAGCAGCATGGCACCAAGCAGCAGCGCTGTGGAAATACCCGCGCCCACAGCCGCTTCGGTGAAGGCCACATCGACCGCATCCAGAGCGACAAACCAGGTTGCGGAAATCAGGGAGTAGATGCCCGACAGCATGACGATGGCGAACAGGCTGCGCATGCGCGCAATCGCAACACCGACCACGAAGAGAAGGCCGAGCAAAAGAACGTTGATGAGGGCGATGGCGAGATCTGCGCCGGCGTAACCGATCATGCCTCCTCCTCTGTAGTGTCTGCACGTTTAAGATCGCGCCCAATGACAGGCTGAAGCCCGGCGGTGTGGGCCGCATTGGCGAGCGCGTGTGAGCCAGTCGGGCTGGTCAGGAAGATGAATAGCCAGATGGCCGCCAGTTTGAACACGATGAGCCAGGTTGGCGCGAGGAACGCCATGCCCACCAGGGCAAGCGTGACCCCGCCCGTATCGGTGATACTGGCGGCATGAAGGCGGGTAAAGAAGTCCGGAAAGCGCAGCACACCGACAGACCCGATCAGGCAGAGCAGCGCGCCGGCGAGGCTGAGTATGCCGCCGATCCAGGGCTTCACGATCATGAAAATATCGATGAGCTCAGACATCGTCGCCCCCCTGCCCGGCCGTGACCTTCGGGACGGGGCGCCGGTGGAGCGGCACCTGGAAGGAGCGGTAGCGGAAGAATTTCAGGATGGCGATCGTCGAGACGAAATTGATCAGCGCATAGAGGACAGCGATATCGAGCCAGTCCGGACGGCCAAGAACGAAACCGAGGAAACCGATAAAGATCACGACCTTGGTGCCGAGCGAATTGACCGCGAGCACGCGGTCATAAAGCGTCGGCCCCAGCAGCGCCCGGATGAGCGTCAGCGCGATCGCAATGACTATGGCGACAGCTGCAGTCTCAATCATGCGGCCAGCTCCTCCTTACGCTTGCCATCGGCAGCGCGATAGGAGCGAAGGTCCATCTCTTCAAAGGATTCCGGCGTCGCAGCCTCTTCAAAGAGAGCGTGGATCAGCATCATGTCGCCTTCGACCTCTACCGTGACCGTGCCCGGCGTAAGCGTGATCGAATTTGCAAAGATCGTCTTTGCCAGATTGCTCTCACACCGGGTCTTCACCTTCACGAGCGCCGGGTTGATCTTCAGATCGGCGCCGAGACAGGCCTTGATGACAGGCCAGTTCGCCTTGAAGATTTCCACCAGCAGCCAGCACCAGTAGGCCAGAATCGGAATCGTCCGGCCATAGGGCGAACCTTCCCGGTCCACCGTTTCGAGGCGCGCGGCAAGGAGAATCGCAATCACTACTGAAATACCGCCGAGGGTCAGCAGCAACGGCTCGTAAATTCCCGACAGGCCAAGCCAGAGTGCACTCAGCACAAAGATCAGCCCCAGAAAATAACCCACGAGATACCCGCTCCGCTCTTCGATCAATGACGTGTGAGCGTCGCTGTTACTCGTTCGATAAAGGTTTGACCAGACCCTCTTCCAGTCTAGTCGCCGAAAACAAGATGAGCGGTCCGGCGTGAGGCAGAAAAACGCGATTCATTGGGCGAATCTGTCGCATCCGGGTCAGCCAAGGCTCCGCCCTGCGGCGAGAAAGAGGAAGAGAGCGACCAGTTCCAGTAGCGCAAGGTCGTCTGCGCCTTCGCGACAGCCAGCATCTCATAGGTCTCTGACATATAAGCAAATTGTGGATGCACGCTGCCATCATCCAGCGCCATCGGCCGTCGAAGGGAGCGCCAGAGATGGCTGAGATAATCCCGTTTGAGGCCGGTCGCCTTGCAGAGAACCGCAAGCCCCTCGCCGCCGGGATCGCTCAGTATCTTGGCAATTGTGACGGGCTTTACGCCTGAAAGAAAGCCGATCTCCTGCGCCAGTTCCGGGTCGAGGCCCCGGTCGGCCGCGACTTCAATGGCGTGTTCCAGGCTGTCGAACGGGCTCTTCTCGATCGCCGCGCGATTGCGCTGGCGGCGTTCGATAAGCTGGAGCGTCTTGCGGGCCACGGGGTCGGCCCAGTTCTCTTCGGCGGCCACGGCAAAGACATCGGAGCAAAGGTCCACCAGCTCTATGCGGTCTGCCGCCTGGCGCTGCAGGATGAACCGCCGCGTCGGCCCGTCAGACCACCAGAACATCGCCATGGCCTGGCTCGGGATAAGCTCAAGACGCTTGATCAGCAGCGCTGGCAGCCCCTCGATCCGGCGCGAATGCTGGACAAGAAAATCCATGCCCGCCTCGGAGATTGTCGCGCCTTTATTGGTGACGAGGGCTTTCAGGACCGCGCCCTCCTCGCGCTTGCAGAGCGCTTCTGCAACGGTTGGATCGATGCGTTTGCGCTTTGCGATCAAAAGTCTGTGATCGAGCGTCGTCTGATCGGCGATGTTCGCAAGATCTGCCGAATCAAACCCCTCATTGGCCTCCAGAATCGGGCGCGCCACCTCCAGGTCGGACATGGCGAGATAGCGCATCAGCCGGCGCGGCGCTTCCTTATTGAGCTGCAGGCGCTGGGCACAGAATTCACGGTCCTCCGAGGAGGCGTGAAACAGCATTTCCAGCAGGATATCGCCCCCCATGGACCGGTCCTGCGGCGCCACCGACGTCGAGGGCAGAGCGACAAAATCGA
>NVWP01000066.1 GCA_002733705.1 Henriciella sp.
AGATCCGCCAGGGCGCTACAGGGCGCGGCGCGGTTTTCATTCTCAAACAATTACAGGACGATCTTGGTCTCGATCTGACAGATTGCCGGGTCGCCGTTCAGGGGATGGGCAAGGCGGGGCTGGAATTTGCCCGCCAGGTCTGCGCAGAAGGCGCCACACTGGTTGCGATCTCCGACAGCAAGGGCATGGTGCGCTCCGACAGCGGTCTCGATGTCGACAAGGTCGCGCGCCAGAAGAAAGACGGCGAACTGGACTATGATGACGAGTCCGATGCCCTGTTTGGGGTCGGGGCCGATATTCTCTGCCTGGCGGCCATCTCGGATGTCATTACCGAAGACAATGTAGATCAGCTCAATTGCCGGATGGTTCTGGAAATCGCCAACGCGGCAATCACTCCATCTGCCGATGCCAGGCTCGCCGAAAAAGACATCCTTGTAGGTCCGGACATCCTCTTCAATTCAGGCGGGGTCGCGGCCTCCTATCTGGAATGGCTGAGCTTCTGCAAGGGCGGGTCCGACAAGCTCGGCGATATAGAGTCCATGTGGCGGGATCGCCTGACCTCGGCGGCTGGCTCGGCCGCCGCCAGCGTGGAAGAATGTGAAGGTGACTGGCGTAAGGCCGCCCTGCTCTGTGCTCTTCGCGACCTCAACGCCATCGCCCTTGGCCAGGGACTGTTCGAAGCCTAGTCGGACGTTTTCGTTTTTCCGCTTATATCGGCGCGTGAGGTGCCGGCTGAGGCACGCCCTGTCAGTTTCCGGAACGCCTGAACCAGTCCCTTGTCTGGTTCAGCCAGTCTGATCTTTCCAAAAGCCCCCTTGAGGCGCGATGCACGTTTGCTGACCTCACCCATGGTCTAGAATCCTTCAGCGTCCAGCTTGTTGATAGCATCTACCAGCGCCTTTTCCAGGACCTGCGGTGGGCGTCCAGACATGACGGCAGCCTCGCGCGGTGTCATCTCTTCCACCAGAAGCAGGGAGATCGAGAGGCGTTCGACATAGGTGAGATTGTGGACACCGCTCGCCAGGTTTCCATCCTTTTCCATGGGCCGTCCAAGCAGGACAAGTTTGCCACGTCTGTGCACCGCATTGTCAAAGGCGTCGAAGCCCAGCCTGAAAATGTCGCTTTCACTTGCTCCGTCCGGTGGACCAAACGCTTCCGCAGCCATGTTAAAAGCGTCCCGCAGAATGGCATCTGCGGTCTTCTGGTTGCCAATGAGAACGAGCCCCATCCGCCGCAGTCTCTGCAGCAAGGACACATGTCCCGGGTCCGATATCGATGTGGTTTGCACTTTTGTTTCCGGCCTAAGCTTCCGAAAACTTAGCCCCCTCTTCGGAGCCCCGCATTAATCTGCATTAACACCGCTGGATATTTCCTGAATACCATTCTTGCCGTCCTTGCGCAGAAGGTTCAGCTTCTTCAGGTGCAGATAATCCATGTCGAAAAGCGACAGGCGCGCAAGCCGCTCGCGGTCGACAATGGTGATCTCTCCGCCCCTGCCCTCGGAGATCAGACCCGACCGGCGCATTGCCGACATGGTGCGCGAAACATGGACAGGTGTCAGTCCCAGCGCATCCGCAATATCGGCCCGCGTCAGCGGAACCGTGAGCTTTTCGACCTCCAGTCCCGTCGCACCGATATAGCGCCGGTGAAGCTCCAGCAGAAGGTGACCTATCCGCTCGCGCGCCGAGCGCCGCCCGATCCGCACAATCTGCTCGCGCAGGATGGATTCTTCCTGAACGGCCGACCACCAGAAGGCTGAGGCCAGCCGCGACGAATCCTTGAGCATGTCGACAAAAATCCCCGAAGGAATCACAGAGACGTTGCAATGCGTAATCGCGGTGACGGAGTGATCAGCCTTGAGATCGGCAAGTGACTGCAGATCAAAAACATCGCCAGGCAGCATGAAGTTGACGATCTGCCGGCGGCCGTCCTCCAGAAGCCGGTACCGGATCGCCCAGCCCTCATTCAGAATGAAGACACGGCGTGTCTCGTCACCGGCCGTGATCAGTTCATCGCCGGGCAGATAGACCTGCTCCTGGCGTTCCAGCTCATCGAAGATTATCCACGCCTCGTCATGGATGCTGACATATTGTCCAAGCCGTCTCTTGAAGACACTCATCTGTCCTGTGCACCCCCGTGCCGCAAAATCCCTCGGGAAAGCCCGGATGCCGATATTCCACCAGGATGAGGAACGATTGCAAGCCGCTGGCGTTCTTGAACTGTATTAGAATTCACGCTGGGAGTTATCAATGGCTACAAGAACTTCAACGAAAACAAATGGCACAACAGAAACCGCAGCAAAAGCAGCCGCATCCGATTACGACTCCCTCAAGGAGGACATCGCGCAGCTCCGCAACGATCTCCAGTCTCTTGCCACAAATTCTGGCAAGTACATCAAGGAGCGCTCCAGCCAGGAGTATGACCGCGGTGTCGAGCAGTCGAAAAAGTATGCGACAAAAGCTCGTGCGGAAGCTGATAATGCGCGCGATTACCTCGAAACCAAGGTCCGCGAGAACCCGCTCGCCTCGATAGGGATCGCATTCGGGACGGGTGTCCTTCTCGCTGCCCTGAAGCGTAAATAAGTCCTTCCTGTAATGGACATCGCAAAACTCAGAATAATCGCTGGCGCTGGCGCGGTCTTTTTTGGCTTCGCCGGCGTCACCACGTTGACCATCGCTGCCGTGATCGCCCTCATTCCCGTTATCGGGCTTCTATGGGCGACCGTCTGCGTGGCGAGCCTTTTTCTGTTCGTCGCCTGCATCTGCACGCTGGTTTTTCTCAAGCCGGGAAAATCGACGGAAGAGGAGCTGGACCAGTTCGAAAGCGCCACAGCCGACATGCTGGCGGAACTCCCTTTCGACATGATCCAGTCCCTTGTTGAGAAGCGCCCGCTTGCGGCAGCATCGATTGCACTGGCCGCTGGTTATTTCGTTGTATCGAACCCGGCACAGGCATCGAAAGGCTTGCAAAAGCTGATCGATGAATTGATCTAACGGGCCAATGGCCCGCTTTTTTCCGCATTCGACACGCCGGACAATCGCCGGAAGGGCCGCCCCATGTTGAGGACGGCCTTTCTTGTTGTGTCCGCACTGACGACCGGGGTCTCCCTCGGGCGCAAGGCGATCACGAGTGCCGTAAATCGCCGGAAACAGAAGATCATTCATCAGGCCGCGATCGATGCGCGCGAGCGTATTCGCGGCCACGCCGATGAGTATCTGCGCGCAAGCCTTACCGGCTTCGTCCAGTCGGTCTTCATCAAGGCCCTGCTTCTGATCCTGGTCTGGCTTGGTTTCCGTGTGGGACTCTATCCGCACAAGGTGCTGTCCGTCATCACCGTTCCCCTGCTGGCCAGCTTCATCCTGCGCGACATGATCGTAACCTTTCCCACCGCGAAGCTGGTTTTCACCAAACTGCGCGAATATGGCTGGCGCCCCCGCAAGGCCGTCGGTGAAACCGTCGCCGCCCTCGTCTTCGAACAGGTCCTCGCCGAAGCCGAAGCGTTCGAGACCGGCCGCACCACCCGCATCATCCTGTCGCTTTCGGGCCACAAGATGGATGACATGACGCGGGAGATCGCAGAGGAAGTCTCTGCCATTGCCCGCCAGACAAGCTGGCACGACCTGCGCCCCTTCGTCCTGGCAGCGGTGGCAAAATTCGCCGTTCTTTCAGGCCTGTACTCGGTATTTGTCTTCATCCTGGTCCGGACCGCCTGAGACAGCGAATCAGCCGGGCCGGACAAAGAGTGGAGACTTGGTTAAACGGCGCACAAATGGCGGAACCGGCCTCGCGAACCGGCGTTCTTTCTTCAACGTCAATTCAACCTTGTCTGACCGATGACCGCTCGTATCTTTCTGTCCGCTTCGCTTGCCGCCGCCGCCGCCGCGATTTTCGCTGCGCCAGCTTCGGCCGGTGAGCTGCACCTGACCGCCACGCAGATCGAGCAGGCCGGCGAAGCCTGCCGCGCGGGCACACCGCTCATCCCGGTCCGCAGCGATTTTGGCACAGAGACGGGCCAGTACGCCCTCCCTCTCTTTTCCGAGCGGTCCGGCCAGCCAAATTCAGCCATCATTCTCGACAGCGATACGCTTGAGACTCTGCCCGAATGCCAGGCGCAGCTGACCGGCTCCGTGCTGGGCGCGGAGCCTGCGCAGACCACCGCCATTTCCTGAATATAGACCGGAGACTTGGTGCGGGCGGCCGGGCTTGAACCGGCAAGGCCATACGGCCGAGGGATTTTAAGTCCCTTGCGTTTACCAATTTCGCCACGCCCGCACTGTCGGGAGAGCTGCCCGGCAGCCCTGCCCCTGAACGACCGGCCTAGTCTGCCACGCGCTCGAAAATTGCCGCAAGCCCCTGCCCGCCGCCGATACACATCGTCTCCAGGCCATAGCGCGCTTCGCGGCGTTCCATCTCATACAGCATCGTCGTCAGGATCCGAACGCCCGTCGCGCCCACAGGGTGGCCAAGCGAGATGCCAGAGCCATTCGGGTTCAGCCGCTCATAATCCTCATCCTTGAAGCCAAGCGCCTTGGTGCAGGCGAGCACCTGCGAGGCGAACGCCTCATTGAGCTCGATGACATCAATGTCGGAGAGTTTAAGGCCCGCACGGTCCATCGCCTTCTGGCTCGACGGCACCGGGCCAATGCCCATGACTTCCGGGCCGACACCGGCCACCGACCAGGACACAAGCCGCGCCAGCGGCTTCAGGCCGTATTTCTCGGCCGCCTCGCGCGTACAGACGATACAGGCCGCGGCGCCATCATTCTGGCCCGAGGCATTGCCCGCCGTGACCGTCGCACCCGGGTCAACCTTGCCGCGAAGGGCGCGCAGCGTGGACAGCTTCTCCACAGAGGAGTCCGGGCGCACATGTTCATCGCTCTCGACGACCGTGTCGCCCTTGCGGCCCTTCACAGTATAGGGAACGATTTCATTGGCGAACTTGCCGGATTTCTGCGCGGCCGCCGCCTTCATGTGCGAATTATAGGCAAACTCGTCCTGCGCCTCGCGCGAGATGTCATAGTCGCGCCGCAGATTCTCCGCCGTCTCGATCATGCCGCCCTCGACCGGATGATACTTGCCGCCGGCCGTATAGCGCCCGCGCGTGAGGCCGTCATGCAGCATCAGGCCGTCGCCCTTGATCTGCCAGCGCATATGGGTGGAGAAGAAGGGCGCGTTCGACATGCTTTCCGCGCCACCCGCAATCATCACATCGCTGGCGCCTGTCGCAATCTGCATAATGGCGTAGATCACGCCCTGCAGGCCGGAGCCGCAGCGGCGGTCGATCTGGATGCCGCCCGTGCCCGTGGTCAGACCTGCATCCAGCGCCACCACGCGGCCAAGCGCCGGGGCTTCCATGGACGGATAGCATTGCGCGAAAACGCAGTCCTCGACCGCTTCGGCCGGCACGCCGGTCCGCTTCATCAGCTCCGCGACAATGAAGGACGCCATGTCATGGGCCTGCTCTGATTTCAGGCTCCCACCAAAGCCGCCCACAGGCAGGCGCAGCGGCGAACAGATAACGACGTCTCTCATTTTTGATTCCTCCCGGGATTTAGAGTGCCATACAGCCAATCTGGCGGCGGCATGCAACCCGGGATCGCTTAATTGAGGTGCGCTGGATCAGCCCATCACGCGAAGACGCTCGCCGCTCACCTCGATACGGTCACTCTCTATCTGAACGAGATTTGGCGCGCCCTGGGACAGCGTTCTCACCCACACCGCCTCGATTTCGCCATTCGCGCCAGCCTGGACCACGGCCACAGATCCAAGCTCCAGGCCGGACATGGTCTCAACCCGCATACCCGCGCGGGGCCGCGAAGTCTCAGACTGTCCGCGGGTGGCGCTTGCCCCGCCCGTATAGCTCGCCCGGCGCAAATCGTCATTGAGCACATATTGCTCAGCGGCAAAGACAGGTTCGCCCGGCTGGGCGACCGGCCCGCCAAGCAGTTCGTCGGACGCCCGGTAAGCCTGCTGCAGATAGTCGCCGCCACGCGCCCGGTCGGCCGTGCTCCAGCTGCTGACTTCATAGTCGCTGGAATAGCTTCCATTGGCGACATAGGTGCCAGCTGACTGGGCGGCTGCGGTCAGCACACAAAGGCTGGCAGCACTGGCGAGGATGGAAAGACGGGCGATGCGGCGTGTACTGTCTGGCATGGCCGATCAACACCGGCCAGCGCCATCCGGTTCCCGCCTATTCCTCGTCCTCTGCAATGGCGAGGTCACCCTCGGTGATCGGGACCGGCAGACCATTGTCGATCAGCGTCTCGCGGTCGTCAGCGTTAACGGCATCGCGCAGTTTCTGCTGGCGTTGCCGCAGGCGCTCCATCGCCTCGCGGTCACGGTCGACATCGGCGCGCAGATCGTCCAGCGCCGTGCGCGGGCCGAAGCGGCCTTCAGAGGTGAAGGAGGAGTCGATCTCATCGCTATAGGCGCCGGTCGCCCCGTTTTCATTACTCGTAGCAATCTGGGCACCTGCCGGAACAGCAAGTGCGAAGGGCGCCAGGCAGGCGAGCACGAAACGATGGGACATTGGATTCTCCAGGACAGGTGTGTCCTTCCAAATTGGAGTGTCTTTCACAGTTTCCAAGATGCCGCCTGCCAATCTGCGCCGGCCTTGTCCTAGCTGTTCTGGCCGCGTCCGCGCTCGGTCACCGCCTTGCGGGCCTGCTCGACACTGTCGGCGGTCACGCTCTGGGCATGTTCGGCAGAGCGTTTGACTTCCATCTTCATCGCATCGCCAAACGTCGTGGCAAACCCGTCATCGATCAGCGCCTTGTACTTGCGCAGAAGGACCGGGTCGCAGCTTGCCATGTCATGGGCCATCTTCACCGCCGCCGGCACCAGCTCATCGGCCTTGTAGACCCGGTTGACCAGCCCCCAGCGTTCCGCCGTGTCGGCGTCGAGGAAGTTGCCGGTGAAAGACAGTTCCTTGGCCCGGCTGGTGCCGATCATACGCGGCAGTTTCTGGCTGAGGCCCCAGCCCGGCACGATACCGACGCGCGCATGCGTATCGGCAAATTTTGCATTCTCCGACGCCAGCAGCACATCGCACATCAGCGCCAGTTCGAACCCGCCAGTGATGGCAAAGCCATTGATCGCGCCGATGATCGGCCACGGAAACGCGGCGAGGCCCTTGGCAAGATCGATGTCGCCGCCATCGGCGCCAAGCGCGAAACCGGTCTGACCGGCCTCCTTGAGGTCGATGCCAGCGGTGAACGCCCGTCCCTCGCCTGTCAGGACCGCCGCCCGCACGCTGTCATCCTTCGACAGCTCTGTGAACGCCTTGACGATCTCGCTGCGCATCGCGCGGCTTAGCGCGTTCAGCGCGTCGGGGCGGTTCAGCGTGACAATGGCTACGGGGCCGTCTTTTTCGACGCGGACGATATTCTCGGACATCTGGAATTCCTCTCCATGGCGTTTGTTCTGTTTCGCGGCTAGGACTTAAACCGCACGACATCCAAACGCCAAGGCCAGACCATGGGTAAGCCACCCGCCGACGTGAATTTCACCTTCTCGGATGCTGAACTGAAAAGTCTCATGGCTTTCGGTGAGGTCCGTTTCCATGAGGCGGGTGAGCAGCTGATCGATGAAGGCGATGCGGCGGGCGACTGCCTTATCACCCTGTCGGGCCATACCAATATTCTGGTCGAAACCCCGATGGGCGAAAAACGGGTCGGCTGGATGGAGCGCGGACAGTTTGCCGGTGACATCTCCGTGCTGAGCGGCCAGGCCTCGCTGTCACGGGTCGAGATGGGCGAGGCCGGCGAAGTGCTTCACATCTCGCACAGCAACTTCCAGCGCCTTCTTGTTGAAAACTCTCATTTTTCAGACATTTTCGTTCGCACAATGACGGCCCGGCGCGTCTTTGCGCATGACTCCTCCCATGGCGCGGTCATCGTGATCGGGGATGCCCATGACCGCGATGTCTTCGTCGCCCGTGATACATTGTCGAAACATATGATCGCCCATCGCTGGCTCGATCCGGAAACCGACCCGCTGGCCAGGCGCATCATCGAGGCGCGCGATATTGACCCGGCCGACCTGCCGGTCGTCATCCGCGGACGCTCGAAGATCATGTCACGCCCCGATGTCGGAGAGCTTTCCGACGCTTTTGGCCTCGATCTTGTCCCGGACAATAGCTGCGTCGACGTCGTCGTGGTGGGCGCAGGCCCTGCGGGCCTTGCCGCCTCTGTCTATGCCGCCTCCGAAGGCCTCAGCGTCGTCACCCTCGACACCGACGGGCCGGGCGGTCAGGCCGGGACCTCGTCGAAGATCGAAAACTATCTCGGCTTTCCCATGGGCGTGTCAGGGCGTGAGCTTGCCAGCCGCGCCGCGATCCAGGCCCAGAAATTCGGCGCACGTATCGCCTCGCCCGCCACCGCCATAGACCTTTCGCGCGAGGGCAATGATTATTGCCTCTCGCTCAAGGATGGCCGCAAACTCAAATCGCGCGCCGTGGTCATCGCGACCGGCGCGCAGTACCGGCGCCTGCCGATCGAGAACCTCGAACGCTTTGAGGGGCGCGGCATCTATTATGGCGCAACGCCGATGGAAGCGCAGCTTTGCGGCGGGCAGGATGTCTGTATCGTCGGCGCAGGTAATTCGGCCGGTCAGGGCGCCGTCTTCCTCAGCCAGTCGGCGCGCAATGTTCACGTGCTCTACAGGCGCCCCGATATCAGGGAAACGATGTCGGAATATCTCGTCCGGCGCCTAGAGGAGACGGCGAACATCCATCTCCATCCCGAAACCGAGATAGAGGCACTGCATGGCACAGGGTCAGACGACGCACTTACGGACCGCCTGACGCGCGCTACCTTTCACAACCGCAAATCGGGCGAGAGACGCGAGCGCGACATTCCATTTGTGTTCCTGTTTATCGGCGCCCAGCCCTTCACCGACTGGCTGCCGGAACATATGAGCTGCGATGAGAAGGGCTTCGTGAAGACGGGCCCGGACCTCTCCAATCTGGACCTTGTCCGCGCGGGCTGGACGCTGGACCGGATGCCGACGCGGTATGAGACCTCTTGGCCGCGCGTCTATGCCGTGGGTGATGTGCGCATCGGCTCAGTCAAACGTGTCGCCTCCAGCGTCGGTGAAGGCTCGGTCGTGGTGAGCGACATTCACCGCGCGCTCGGCGAGACCTCTGGAACTAGCGATTCCTGAGCGCAAACCGCGCCAGCGCCAACAGTCCCAATATGCCAGCCAGCAGGGCGGCGGCGGCGAACATGCCGAACTTCGCCGGGGTCACAAAGGTCTTCAGCCAGAGCACATCCCCTGCCCCCTTGAGCGCCATCATCTGCGCGGTGTTCTCCACAAGGTCTAGCAGGACCACAAGAGCCGCCGGCACCATGGCAAGCCGGGCAAACCGCGCCGGCGCAAAACGGGCCGCGAGCCCCGCCAGGAAAGCCCCATAGGCAAGCGGATAGGCCGTGTCGATGATCAGCGTTGTCCAGAAATGTGCCGTCCGGCTGGCCTGATCCATTTCCGCAAGGCGCGCCTCAGCTGCCGGGCCGGTCCAGATCAGATCGAGCAGCGTGCCATCGATGGCAGGGGCCGTGAGGCCGAAACAGGCCCCGGCCGCAAGCATGGCGATGCCAGCGATCGCAATGACCGGCAGGCGGGCAAGAAAGGGGCGGCTCAACCGGCCTCCCCCTCAATAAGCTCGCCTTCACCGCCTGCAGACTTCGCCAGTTCGATCAGACGGTCAGCCGCCTGTGCAAGAGCATCGTCATCGGCAGAGCGCGCGATCAGCGAGACCCCATGATCGCTGACGGACCGGAACCAGGGATAGGACCCAAAGCTCACCTCGTCGAAATCCTTGTCCAGAGCGCTCAACGTCTCGGCAATATCGCCTTCGCGCAGGCCCGGCACGCGCACGGTCTTTGCGTTGACGACCCGGCCATGCTCCAGCCGGTGGCCGACGTCCTGCAGCATGCCCTGAACGATGGATGGGACACCCGCCAGGGTGAAGACATTTCCGGTCTGGAAGCCCGGCGCGCCTGAAACCGGGTTCTCGATGAGGCTCGCGCCATCCGGAATCCGGGCCATACGCTGGCGCGCTTCGGTGAATTCCGTGCCCATCTCGTCATAGCGCGCCTGAAGCATCGCCATGACCTCTGGATGCTTGTCGATGCCGACGCCGAACGCTGCTGCGATGGCATCGGCCGTGATGTCATCATGCGTCGGCCCGATCCCGCCCGTTGTGAAGACATAGGTGTATCCTTCGCGCAGCGCGTTCACGGCTTCGACGATACGCGAATGTATATCCGGTACGATACGTACCTCTTCAATCGGAATACCAAAGGGGCGCAGGAATCCGGCGATCTGCTGCACATTGATGTCGCGCGTGCGCCCGGAAAGAAGCTCATCGCCGATAAGGCAGATTGCGGCGTTGGGTGTCGTCATGAAATCTCTCTTCAGGGCTGCAGCGCTTCATAGACCAGACGCATGGAGTCCGCCCGCGGTTCGAATGACACCTCCGGATCTGCGCCAAAGCGCTGGATCATGCCGATAAAGAACAGGTCGTTCTCCGGATCGATCCAGAACCAGGTGCCAGCGGCCCCGCCCCAGTAATAGGTGCCGGTGCCCGCAGGGCTGTTCATTGCTTCCGGATCGGTGATCAGACCGAAATTGAAACCGAACTTATGCGGCTCGCCCTCCTCCGGAGCGCGCTTCGTCCCATCGAAGCTGATACCCATTCCAGAGGGAAGCTGGTCTAGTGTCATGAGATCGACCGACTCGGGTCGCAGGATCCGGTGTCCATTGAGCGTACCCTTGTTCAGCATCATCTGACAGAAGCGCGCATAGTCATCGATCGTGGAGACCAGACCACCGCCACCCGACTCGAAAGGAACCGTGTCCTTCCTGAACTGCACAGTCTCGCTATCTATAGGAATGAAGCGGCCTGCCTCGTCGGAATAGTACATGATGTCGGCAAGCCGGTCATAGTCGGCCTCAGCGACGTAAAAGCCGGTATCGTCCATGTTAAGCGGCGCGAAGACGTTGCTTTCGAGATAGTCGCCAAGACTCATCCCCGAGAACTGCTCGACCAGGTAGCCCTGAATATCCACGGCCACCGAATAGGACCAGCGCTCACCCGGCTGGAAGAGGAGTGGAATCTCGGCCACCTTGTCGATCATCGTCTGCATGTCCGGCGAACGCAGGACCTGCTTCTCGCGAAACTGCTCATTCGCGTAGTCCTGGCCGCCAAGCCCATACGCGAAACCTGCCGTATGGCTCATCAGGTCACGCATGGTGGGAGAGCCTTTCATCTCCACAAGTTTCGGCGAGCCGTCCTCATTCGTACCGTCCAGAACCATCAGGTTCTCGAATTCCGGGATGTACGTTGTGATGGGGTCGCTCAGGTGAAACTTGCCCTGCTCATAAAGCTGCATCAACGCGACGCCGGTAATCGGCTTGGTCATGGAGTAGATGCGGTAGATTGTGTCCTCACCCAGCGGAACCTGCTCTTCCACATCGCGCAGACCGTGGGCCGAAGAATAGACGAGCTCACCGTTCTTCACCAGCATCGCCTCAATCCCTGCGACCTGGCCGGCTTCAACATAGCCAGCCAGCCGCTCATCGAGTGCCGCAAGGCCCTGTTCGCTGAACCCCGCGCTTTCGGCTGACGTCTCTGGGAAAAGTTGGGCCTGCGGCTCGCTCTCTGCGACATTGCTGAAAGCGCTCGCCAGAAACACCGCCAGTGCACCGCCCATGCACCGTCCAGACACCGTGAAATTGCGCTTCATGACCGTTTCCTAACTTACATTTTTCGACTGCACCAAGCGCCATTTTCCACACTGAAGCAACCTCCTCTTCAACCCCCGCGTTTCTGAAGGTGAAGTGCCACCAGACCAGTAAAGGTCCGGTACACAAAACAGTCGCAGCATTGAAAGGACTCCCCATGAAACGCCACGCCACAGCCCACTGGTCAGGCCCCCTCAAGGACGGCAAAGGCACCATCGACACCCAGAGCGGCGCCCTATCCAGCCACGGCTATTCCTTCAAGGCCCGCTTCGAAGACGAAAGCGGCAAGGCCGGCACGAACCCGGAAGAACTGCTCGGCGCGGCCCATGCCGGCTGTTTCGCCATGCAGCTTTCGGCCTTCCTCGCCATGAACGACACCCCCGCCGAAGACCTCGAAGCCAAGGCTGTCGTAACCGTCGAAGAGGTCGACGGCGGCTTTGAAGTGAAGTCGTCAGCCCTCACCCTGACGGGCAAGGTCCCCGGCATCGATGAGGCAAAGTTCAAGGAACTCGCTAATAAGGCCAAGGAAGAGTGCCCGCTTTCCAAGGCTCTTGGCGCTATTGAAGTTACCCTGGACGCCAAGCTCGCCTGAGCCGGGCAAGCCACTTCAAGATGATGGAAGCGGGGCCGCAAAACGGTCCCGCTTTTGTTTTGCGCGGAGGCCATCAACCGGAACAGGAGCACGCCTTAAAGCATTGATTCTTAATAAGCCACGGAGACAGTACTATGGGCATCGAAATCTTCTATTTCATTGGCGCGGTCATCCTTTTTGGCGTGCTTGTCTGGGCCGTCATGCGCTCGCGCCTGAAATCGCCAAAGGCCCGCGCGATCCGCGAGGAGGCCGCCCGTGAAGAGTATGAAAACCCTCAGCAATTCGAGAAAGACAAGGACAAGCTCGCGGCAAAAGCCGAACAGGCCGAAAACGACACCCGCAGGACTTGAAGGGGTCAGCTGCACCGCGCGCCGCCGCAGAGGTGGAAGTCTGCGTGCGGTGCTGCCATATTGCCTGAAAGCCAAGCTGGAGCTTCGATAACATGTCTGACGCCGACCTCATCATGCCTGTTCGAAACGGGGAAATCCGCATTCATGACGAAGCGGGTTTTGAAGGCATGCGCAAGGCCGGGCGGCTGGTCGCAGAATGCCTGGACATGCTGGTTCCGGAAGTGAAACCTGGCGTCACCACAGCGCATCTCGACGATCTGATCCGCGAATTCGTCTATGATCATGGCGCCCAGTCGGCGACGATCGGCTATCGCGGCTATCGTCACGCCTCCTGCGTTTCCCTCAATCATGTGATCTGTCACGGCATCCCCGGCGACCGCCCGCTCAAGGACGGCGATATCGCCAATATCGACGTGACGGTCATCGTCGATGGATGGCATGGCGACCATTCGCGCATGTATTCCGCCGGCACCCCCAAGCGCAAAGCCGAGCGCCTGATGGATGTGACCTATGAATCGCTGATGGCTGGCATCGCTGCGGTGAAGCCCGGCAATCGTTTTGGCGATATCGGCGCAGCTATATCCGAGGTTGCCGCCAAGAACCGTCTCTCCGTTGTTGAGGACTTCTGCGGCCACGGCCTCGGCCAGCTCTTCCACGATGAGCCTAATGTCGTCCATTCCGCCCGCGCCGGAACTGGCCCCGAGCTGAAGCCCGGCATGTTCTTCACGATTGAGCCGATGCTCAATATCGGCCGCAAGGACGCTGCCATCCTCCCCGATGGCTGGACCGCCGTAACCCGCGACCGCCAGCTGTCTGCCCAGTTCGAGCACTCGGTTGGTGTCACTGAAGACGGCGTGGAAATCTTTACCACCTCGCCAAAGGGCTGGCACACCCCGCATACGGTCGACATCTAGCAATCTGCCCAATCTCTGCTTGACAATCAGGCCCGCAGAGAGAACATTAAATGAACATCTGCAACCGGCGGAGTGTTCATGCGCATAGTGGAAGAAGCCCCATTATTCGGTCTGGATCGCCAGCCCCGGCCGCCCCTGGCCGCCAAGCCGCACTGGCAGGGCCATCGCGACAGGCTGCGCACAAAGTTGATTGAGCGGGGTGCAAACGCGCTTGAGGATTATGAGCTTCTGGAAACGCTTCTCTTCGCCTTTATCCCCCGTCGCGATGTCAAACCCATTTCGAAAGCGCTGCTTGCCCGCTTTGGTTCATTGAGCGGTGTTCTGGCCGCCCGCCCGGCCGACCTCATCAAGGTCGCGGGCGTGGGCGAAACGGTCGCCGCCTATCTGAAAGCCACTGCGGAAATCGGTGCACGCGCGACGCGGGAGACACTCAGATCCCGCACCGTCATTTCCAGCTGGTCCGCCCTTACCGACTATGTGAAGCGGGAGCTTCAACATGAGGGCCGCGAACAGTTTCGCGTGCTTTTCCTCGACCGCAAGAACCAGCTCATCGCCGATGAGACCATGGGCCACGGCACGGTCGATCACGCCCCCGTCTATCCTCGTGAGATTGCCCGCAGATCGCTGGAATTACAGGCCTCCAGCATCATCCTCGTCCACAATCACCCTTCCGGTGACCCGACCCCGTCGCGCGCCGATATCGATATGACCCGGGCGGTCATGGACGCGCTCGATGCGCTCGAGATCACTGTGCATGACCACCTCATCGCGGCGCGATCCGGCGTCACCAGTTTCCGCGCACAGGGGCTCATCTAGGGACGCGCATGCCGCGCTGCTGGAATAGATAGCTGACACGCCCAAAACCGGCTATGAGCGGCGCATCGGCCCGACCGGTGCACCATCTATGCACCTGCCCGGGGCCGGGCCGCGATTTGGTTGCGGCCGAGATCATAGACTGAAAGCCCTTCCATGACCGACCAATCCGCCATTGTGCCCGCCCTGGGCCAGGCCCTTGCTGCGCGTGGCTATGACAGCCTAACACCCGTGCAGTCCGCCATGCTCGACCCAGAGATCGAGACGGCAGACCTTCTGGTGTCGGCGCAGACCGGATCAGGCAAGACGGTCGCGTTCGGGATCGCCATGGCGCCCTCGCTACTGATGGGCGCTGAACGTCTGGGACGGCCCGGCGCACCGCTGGCCCTGGTCGTCGCCCCCACGCGTGAGCTTGCAGTTCAGGTTCACCGCGAACTGGACTGGCTATACGCGGAAGCCGGCGCGCGCGTCGTCGCCTGTGTCGGCGGCATGGACCCGCGCGAGGAACGCGCTGAGCTGTCGAAAGGCGCCCATATCGTCGTCGGCACGCCGGGGCGCCTGGTGGATCACCTCAACCGCGGCAGCCTTGTCCTCGACGAGATCCGCGTCGTCGCCATGGATGAAGCCGACGAGATGCTTGATCTTGGTTTCCGCGAAGAGCTGGAAACCCTGCTGAGCGCTGCCCCTGAGACGCGCCGCACCCTGCTCTTCTCAGCCACCGTGTCGAAGCCCATCGCCCGTCTGGCCGAAACATTTCAGCGCGACGCGGTTCGCATCAACACGATCTCGGACACCGACCCGCACGCCGACATCGATTACCGCGCACACGCCATCGCCCCTGCCGATGTGGAAAATGCCATCATCAATGTGCTGCGCTTCCACGAAGCCAAGAATGCGCTGGTCTTCTGCAAGACGCGCGCGAATGTGAACCATCTTCTCGCCCGTTTTCATAATCGCGGCCTTAGCGTCGTGGCCCTGTCAGGTGAGCTTAGCCAGAGCGAGCGGACCCACGCCCTGCAGGCCCTGCGGGACGGACGGGCGAATGTATGTGTGGCAACCGATGTGGCCGCGCGCGGACTGGATCTGCCGGATCTCGACCTTGTGATCCACGCGGACCTTCCAACCAATCGCGAAGCCCTGCTGCACCGCTCCGGCCGCACCGGCCGGGCTGGCCGCAAAGGCGTCAGCGTCCTCATTGTGCCTTTCAAGGCGCGCCGCCGGATTGAGCGGCTGCTACAGGACGCGCGCGTCGACGCCAGCTGGACCGACGCGCCCGGCGCAGACGATATCCGCAAGCGCGACGATGAAAGGCTGCTCAACCACCCTTCCCTGAGCGAACCCGCCAGCGACAGCGATCATGAGATGGCGCGAATGCTGATCGACATTCATGGCGCTGAGCAGGTGGCAGCTGCTTTCGTGGCGCTGCACCGCGCGCGCCGTTCTGCCCCGGAAGAGCTGATGGACGTTCCTGAATACCGCCCGGCCGACAAGCGCGAGCGCCCGCCGCGCGGAGACGGACCGCGGCGCGAGCGCACGGAACGCCGTGAGCCGCGCGCCGAGCGGAACGACTTTGAAGACAGCGTCTGGATCAATCTGTCGGTCGGCCGCAAGTCAGGCGCCGATCCGCGCTGGCTATTGCCAATGCTGTGCAAGGCTGGCGGTCTCCACCGCACGGATGTGGGCGCAATCCGTATCGAGGACGCCCATACACGCGTTGAGCTGAAAGCTGAAAGCGCGCCGGGCTTCCTGGAACGTGTCGGGCCTGATGGCCGGCTTGAGAAATCGATCTCTGCCTGGCGCGAGGGCGAGAAACCAGCCGGCTGGACGGAAGGCTCTGCGCCTGCCCGCCGGGAGCGCCGTGATGACCGCGATTCAGACCGCCCAGCGAAGAAGCGTTCTGGCCCGCCATCCGGCCCACGCTCTGACAAGCGCCCCGGCAAGTTCGCTGGAAAGCCGCGCACCGAAGGAAAACCAGGTGCCGAGGGCAAGCCAGCCCGCAAGCCGCGTCCGGTGCCGCCGTCACAACTTGAGGACCGGCCTGCAGAGCGCGCGAAACCAAAGAAAGCCGGCAAACCGAAGCCCCGCCGGTTCGACCCGTCTGCGGACAAGCCCCCCAAGCGGCGCAAGCCCAAACACGACTAGGCTGGGTGATCTGCCTGAGAGCTGGATCGGGCCCTGATTCCGTGTCAAAAATCGGGATGGCGGGTCCTCTCCGCCATCGACACACTCAGGACCGCGCCTATGGACTGGACACTCTTCGACTTTGTTTTCGCAGGCGTTCTTCTGGGCGCCCTTGGTGTTGCGGTCTTCCTGCTCTTTCGCCTGAAGCGCAGCCGCGCTTATCGTGCCGGCTTGTTTCTGTTCATCGTGACCAGCGTGTTGCTCGTGATCGTGACCGGCGCCGTCGGCCTTGTTGGCGCATCCACAAATGACGCCAACATGCTCTACCTTGCCGCCCTTGGAGCGGCCTGCGTGGGCGCCGTTATCATGCGGTTCCGATCGAACTGGCTGTCGCGTCTGCTGAGCGTGTTGGCCCTCGCCTTTGTGTTTGTTACTGCCGCCGCACTGTTTCTCGGCTGGGGCCAGAATAGCGCGAGCTGGCCGTGGGATGTGCTGGCGGCGGGCGCCGTGTTCGCCATCCTCTGGCAGGTCAGTGCGTGGCTCTTCGGTCTCGACGCCGACATCCGCACTCTCGAAAGCAGCAAGACCTGACGGCGCGCTGGAAATTAGCCCGCTCTCTCATACCTTCGTGAAGGTATGCGCAAAAAGGCGCGCCATATCGATGACAGGAGCGACTTATGGGCCTGCTGAATAACGGCATCTGGCAAGACAAATGGTACGACACCGACAGTACGGGCGGGCGCTTTAAGCGCCATGAGAGCCAGTTTCGCAACTGGATCACGTCGGATGGCTCCGACGGCCCCGATGGACAGCCGGGCTTCAAGGCTGAAGCTGGCCGTTACCACCTCTATGTGTCCTATGCCTGCCCCTGGGCCCATCGCGCGCTGATCTTCCGCAAACTCAAGGGCCTGGAGGACATGATCGACGTCTCCTACACGCACTGGTTCATGGGCGAAAATGGCTGGACCTTTAAAAAGGACCCGGACGGCATCGTCGGCGACAAGCTCTTTGGGTCCGACTTCATGTATGAGCTCTATATCAAGGCGGACCCGCACTATACCGGCCGGGTCACAGTACCCACGCTCTGGGACAAGCAGCAGAACACGATTGTCAGCAATGAGTCGGCCGATCTCATCCGTATGTTCAACACGGCTTTTGACGAGGTAGGTGCAGCTGAGGGCGACTATTATCCAGAAGGCAAACGGGCGGAAATCGACGAGATTAACGAACGCGTCTATCACACTGTAAACAATGGCGTTTACAAGGCCGGCTTCGCCACCGCTCAGGACGCCTATGAAGAAGCCGTCTTCCCGCTATTTGAGTCGCTCGACTGGCTGGACGAAAAGCTCGGCAAGTCGCGTTTCCTGACCGGGGACACACCCACCGAGGCGGACTGGCGGCTCTGGACGACGCTCTATCGCTTCGATCTGGTCTATCACGGCCACTTCAAGTGCAATATCCGACGCATTGTCGATTATCCCAATCTCTGGCCCTATGCGCGCGACCTCTATCAGTGGCCGGGCATTGCCGAGACGGTGAACCCGATGCATGCCCAGCGCCACTATTATGAGAGCCATGACATGGTGAACCCGACCCGCATCGTGCCTGCTGGACCGGATATTGACTGGGAGAAGCCGCACGGACGCGGCTAAACCTGCATACCAGACACAAAAAAAGGCTGCCTTCAGAAGGCAGCCTTTTTCATTTCAGCGGGCCAGAAGGCCCTCAGCGCTAGGCGAGCTCGATCGTGTTGACCGCCATCTTGCCGCTGCGCTGGTCTTTTGCCGTGTCGAAAGACACTTTCTGACCTTCGCCGAGACCGGAGATGCCGCAACGCTCAAGAGCGGTTGCGTGGACGAACACGTCGGTGCCGCCATCATCAGGTGCGATAAAGCCGAAGCCTTTTTGGTCGTTATAAAATTTCACAGTGCCAGAATTCATCAGAATTTCCTTTCAATGCACAGATTATCGCCGGGCGCACGACATTGTGCATCCGGAGTTCGTCTTCTTTGGGAAAATTCTGAGCGTCTGACCGCCGAAGCGGAAGTTGTGCCTGATCGTCCGGCCAAATTCGAACCTCATCCCTAGAGGGTTTGGCACGGCCCTACAAGCGATGATGCAGTAAACCTGTCGCACGGGAAGCGCTGGACCTTTGGCCGGCCCGCTCCCAGACTTGCCCAACAAGATAAAAACCCCGGAGGAACTCGTGAAACATTGGATCCTGGCCCTCACCGCCACCACGCTTCTGACAGGCGCGCCTGCCCTGGCGCAGGACGAAGATGCAGCTGCCGACTGGTACCCGTCAGAATATGGCGCGGACGACCGGCTTGGCGCAGTGGCAAATCTCAGACCCGAGAAAACGGCCAGCGCCGCAGAACTCATAACGACGGGGAAAACCTATGGTCTGGCGCAGGTCACCAGCCGCGAGACGCCCGCCTACGCGCCGCGCCGCTATGACGTCTATATCCTGCAGCCTTCAGATGGCTCCGGCACGCCGCTGGGCGAAAACAAGGCTGTCGGCAATGACGATCTGGTCCAGACCTTTGTCGGCATCGGGACCCATATCGACGGGCTCGGCCATATGGGCGTCGATCACCACTATTATAACGGAGTGCATGTTTCAGACTTCGTGACCCCCTCCGGGCTGACACAGCTTGGGACGCAGGATATTCCGCCGATTGTGACCCGCGGCGTGCTGCTCGACATGACAGAGGTGTTTGGCGAAAGCCCCGTTCCAGACGGCGCCGCCTTCAACCGGGCTGAGATCGATAAAGCCGCCGAACAGGCCGGCCTCGAGATCGAGAAAGGCGATGTCGTCCTCTTTCATACCGGCGCCATGGCCGCGCATGGCGATTCGACAGAGCTGATGGCGACCCATCCTGGTCTCGGTGTCGAAGGCGCGAACTATCTCGCCGATCTCGGCGTGGTGGCCATTGGCGCGGACACCCCCGCGCTCGAAGCCATCCCCTTCGAGAATGAGGCCCGACCGTTCGAAGTGCACCAGACACTTCTGGCAAAACGCGGCGTCTATATTCTCGAGAATATCGTGACCGATGAACTTTATGCCGATGGCGTGGCGGAATTCTTCTTCTCGCTCGGCATTCCGCGCCTCAACGGCACGGTGCAGGCCATGATCAATCCGGTCGCTGTGCGCTAGACCATGACCGGATGCTGGCCGGGCGGCTGGAGCCATGATCCTGCTTCATGGCTCGGCCGGGCTTGCATGCGATCCTGAACTGAACGACAAGAGCTGCGAGTCGTTCGGCCAGAGACGACTGAGGGAGGCGAATATGAGCGATACGACGGCGACTGCCGGTCAGGGCCACATCACCGGTTTCGGCACGAAGGGGTACAGGTCTTACGTCCTGATCGCCCTGATGCTGGTCTACACGCTGAATTTCATCGACCGCACACTCATTACGGTTGTCGCACAGCCGATCATCAATGAGTTCCAACTCTCAGACACGCAGTGGGGCCTCCTCGCCGGACCACCCTTTGCGCTCTTCTATGCGCTGATGGGCATTCCGATTGCGATGTGGGCCGACCGGGCCAATCGCGTCGTCATCATTACGCTCTGCATCATTATCTGGTCGCTCATGACAGCCCTTTGCGGTGTGGCGTCAGGCTTTATCTGGCTGCTTATCTTCCGCGTTGGTGTAGCTGTGGGTGAGGCAGGCTGCACGCCACCTGCCAACTCCATCATCACCGACTATTACCCGCCGCGCAGCCGCGCAGGCGCGCTTGGCATCTATTCCATGGGCGTGACCATTGGCGGGGTGCTGGCCCAGCTTTTCGGCGGGACGATCGCCGGTATTTCGGGTGAGGATTTCGGGGCCTGGCTCGGCTCACTCGGTCTTGGCGGTCTCTTTTCCGGCGTTGACTGGTCCACTGTGGGTGGCTGGCGCATCGCATTTGTCGTGGTCGGTGTGCCGGGCATAATCATCGCGCTGGTGCTTTTCTTCACGATCAAGGAACCGCCCCGCGGCTATTCTGATCCGCCGCTGGAAACCGATACGACAAAGAAAGTCGGCTTCTTCGATGCGTTCAGGGAATTCTCGCCAAAGCCGACTTTCTGGTGGCTTTCGATGGGCGCGGCTGTTGTCGCCTTTGTGGGCTATGGCCTGATCAGCTTCCAGGCCCCCTTCCTGCAGCGGGTACACGGCATTGGCGTTCGCGACGCCGCCATCCTTTATGGCGCCCCGCTCGCTGCTGTGGCTGCCGGTGGCACTTTCCTTGGCGGTTTCCTCTCAGAGAAACTGGAAGGCCGCTTCCCGACGGTGGCTGCCTGGCTCCCTGGCGTAGGCCTGATCCTGTCGGTGCCGGCCTATGTCGGCGCCTTCTTTGCCCCCAGCCTGTCGCTGGCCTTCATCCTCTGGGTTTTTGCGGCGATCTGCCACTATTCCTATCTCGGCGCCCAGTACACGGTGGGGACCGGCATCGTCAGTCCCAAATCGCGCGCGACGACGATCTCTGTCCTGCTGCTTATCGTCAGCCTGATCGGCAACGGTATTGGTCCCCTCTTCACCGGCGTGATGAGCGACTTCTTCATGAATGCGGAAATCGCCGGCGCCGGGCTGACGGAGCTTGCGGCAGACTTCAATCCGCGCCTCTGCGCGACCGATCCTGATGCTATCGGTGCCAACGGGCCAGAGCTTTGCCAGGCCTATGCGGACGGGCTCCGCCATTCGATGGCGGCCACGGCCTGTTTCCTGATCCTCGCCGGCATCTGCTATATCCTCGCCGCGCGGTATTTCGCACGCGACCGTTATAACCCGGCAGCGCCGGCCCCGGGCAAAATCGCCTGACGGAGTTTGACGTCAGCGGGCTGGCCAGTTCTATCCAGATTGGCCAGCCCGAAACTTCACATGTGAACTTTCTTCAGCCGCTCGACCGAATTTTCTGGAAACCGCGGACCCAATTTGCTTCTCTGACCTGAGATATGAAGTCGGACTGCTCCAGATTCGTCAGGGGCAGATTTGACGAGGAGGGAGAAGAAGTATGACGTCGACAGTCGGTCAAACCGCAGATTCACCCAGTGCGCCACTTTCGGGTTTCGGAACCAAAGGCTATCGCGCCTTTGTTCTCAGTTCCCTGCTCCTGGTCTACATCTTCAACTTCATCGACCGCTCGATCATCAACATCCTGACAGAGCCGATAAAGGCCTCATTCGGTGTCGAGGACTGGCAGATGGGCCTGCTTGGCGGCCCGGCCTTCGCGATTCTCTACACCATGCTCGGGATCCCAATTGCCCGGTTCGCAGAACGGTTTCACCGGGTCTGGATCATCGCCATTGCAGTCTTCATCTGGAGCCTGATGACCGCGCTGTGCGGTGTCGCAACGTCCTTCATCGTCCTGTTTCTGTTCCGCGTCGGCGTGAGCGTCGGCGAGGCAGGTTGTACACCGCCTGCCCAGTCGCTGATCGCCGACTATTTCGTGCCCAAGAGCCGGGCGACCGCGGTGTCCATCTATGCGCTGGGTGTCCCGCTCGGGGGCATGTTCGCAGCGGTCTTCGCGGGCTTTATCGTCGGAAATCTCGATGGCCCCTCACTGGCCGCGATGTTTACCGCCTGGGGCTGGGACTGGGCGCTTGGTCTTATGGATTGGCAGTCCGTAGAAGGCTGGCGGGTCGCCTTTATCCTTGTGGGTGTTCCGGGCGTCATCCTGGCTCTCGTGGTGAAGCTGACCATCAAGGAGCCGCCGCGCGGCTATACCGATCCGCCAAACGTCCAGGCCCTGGAAAAAGCCAGCATGAAGGACGTCTTCAAGATTCTGGCCGAAAAGCCGACCTTCTGGCACATCGTCGCGGGTGCCACGGTAGCCTCCTTTGTGGGTTATGGGGTGGCCCAGTTCACAACCTCCTTCCTGGTGCGTACGCACGGGCTTAGCATTGAAACCGCTGCGATCCTGTTCGGCGTCATCATTGGCCTTATGGCGGCGATTGGTGTGTTCCTCTCAGGCTATCTGGCCGACAGGTTTGCGACCCGCCACCCGCGCGCACTCTGCTGGATGCCGGCACTCGGTATGGGTCTTTCTGTTCCGCTTTACGCGATGGGCTATCTGGCTCCGACGGTCTGGCTGGCCTTGCCGCCTCTCATGGCGGCTGCAACGCTCCATTATTTCTATCTCGGCCCAATGTACGCGATTGTCGGCGGCGTTGTGGACAGCCGGATGCGCGCCACGTCGGTTGCGATCACGCTGTTCCTCGTGAACCTGCTCGGCTACGGCCTGGGCCCGCCGCTTATCGGCATCGTCTCCACCATGCTGAAAAGTGCCTTTCTTGCGGGAAATGATCTCGGCATGACGCTGGAAACCTGCAAGGTCGTTTCAGATCTGTCCGCTGAAGCAGCCGCGACCTGTGCCCGCGCCGACAGCGAAGGCCTGCGCTGGTCGATCATCGGCTTCTGCTCGCTCTATGCCTGGGCCGCGCTTCACTATCTGCTGGCTGGCAAGACCCTGATGCGTGACATGATGGCGAAAGAACACTAGCCAGAGCGCATGGCGGTCTACACCCAGGTTTCCGACGAAGCACTTGAGACTTTTCTGGACGGCTATGACATTGGCCGTCCACGAAGTTTCAAGGGTATTGCCGAAGGGGTCGAGAACTCCAACTACTATCTTGAAACAGGCAAGCGGCGGTTCATCCTGACCCTG
>NVWP01000067.1 GCA_002733705.1 Henriciella sp.
CGGCCGTCCTCGGCGGCGGTGTTTTCGGCGACCACTGCTCGCCCATCTCAGACACCTCTATCATCGCGAGCCTCGCAGCCGAATGCGACCACCTCGACCATGTGCGCACGCAGCTGCCCTATGCGGTGGCCGCCGGGCTTCTGGCCGTGATCGGTTATCTCGCGGCGGGGCTTGCCACCACGCTCTGAAGCGTCCGGCCATTATCTGCGGACATAAAATAACGGCGCGCCCGGATAGAGCGCGCCGTCACTTGGAAACCTGCTGAGGTCTCTCGGAAAGCCAGACCGGCTAGCCGAAAAGTTCTTCGAGGAAATCCTTCAGGATCGCAAAGCTGCGGCGTTCGGCGGTCGGGTTATAGACCGTGCCGAAGTCGGGGTCGTTCGCTTCCGGGTTGGTGAAGGCGTGCATGGTGCCGCCGAAGGCGTGAAGCTGCCAGTCGGCGCCTGCTTCGGTCATTTCCTTTGAGAAGGCCATCACGTCTTCGGGCTGTGCCATCGGGTCGTCCCAGCCATGGAGGGCGAGGATTTTCGACTTGGTCTTGTGACCGTCCGTATTGCCGGGCGCGCCGAGGATGCCGTGGAAGGAAGCCACGCCGTCAACATCCATGCCTGCGCGAGCCATGTCGAGGACACAGAGACCACCGAAACAGAAACCGATGGCGGCGGCCTTGTCGCAACCCGATTCCTTCTTGGCGATTTCCAGGCTGTATTTCAGGCGGTTCTGAAGCTCGTCGCGGTTAGAGGCGAGCGGCTCCATCAGGGCCTGGCTCTCTTCCTTGGTCGAGCCGCGCTTGCCTTTGCCATACACATCCAGCGCGAAACCGGCATAGCCCCATTCGGCCAGCATCTTTGCCTTTTCATGATCGAACTCGTTTTGCCCGCCCCAGGCGTGCGAGACGAGAACGACCGCCTTGGGCGTGCTTTCCGGCATGGCCAGAAAGCCCTCATATGTCTGTCCAGCCTGTTCATAGTCGAGGGATTTGGTCGAAACGGCCATGAGTAGATTCCTTCCTGTGTGACGTGTCCCAGCCACACTTAGGGTTTCTGCGAGTGATAGCTAGACCTTGCCGGGAAGATCGGAACAGACCCAAATAGGCCAGATGAGGAAACGCCAGATCATAATAGATTGCGATCCAGGGCTCGATGATGCGGTTGCGCTCCTGCTTGCCTTTGCGGCAACCGACAGGCTCGATGTTCTGGGTATAACGACCGTCGCTGGCAATGTGCGCGGCGGTCTGACATTCCGGAATGCGCGCATCATTCGCGATGTTGCGGGTCTTGATCGAAACGTACCGGTTTGCGCAGGCGCGCCGCGCCCTCTGGTTCGCGATCCGGTGACGGCAGAGGATTTTCACGGCACGACCGGACTTGGCGGTCTGGACTTGCCCAAGCCGAAAGGCCGCGCCTCGCGCCAGCATGCTGTGAACTTTCTGATAAAGACCCTGCGTGCCACCAAGGGCTTTCCAGCGACCCTGGTCGTCACCGGGCCGATGACCAATGTCGCCCTGGCGCTGACCATGGCGCCGGATATTGCCGAGGGCCTGTCCGAGATCGTCGTGATGGGCGGCGCCGACAGGGAGGGCGGCAACATCACACCGCACGCCGAATTCAACATCTTCGCCGACCCGCATGCCGCGCAGACGGTCTTCCAGTCAGGCATTGCGATGCGTGTGCTCAGCCTGGATGTGACGCATCAATTGCTGACGGATGACACGATGGTCGAGCGGGTGCGGGCTCTGGGGTCTCCTCAGGCGATCATCGCGGCGGACCTCCTCGCCGCATCGAACAGGCTTGAGGAATCCGTCAAGGCGCGCCACGCCCCGCTGCATGACCCGTCCACCCTGCTTGCTCTCTTGCGGCCCGACCTGTTCGAAGGCCGCAAGGCCCGGGTCTCGGTCGTGATGGAAGAGGGCGAACGGTTCGGCAAGACGCTCCCGGATTATCGTCACGACGGGCATGTCGAGTGGTGCACAGATGTTGATAAGGAGGCTGTCTTTGCAGAGCTTCTCGGACAGCTCGGGCGGTATCCGCTATGAGTACGCCAGCCCTTACCATAATCGGTTCGGTCAATCTGGATCTCGTCGCCTCTGCCGAAAAACTGCCGGTGGCGGGTGAGACGGTCACCGGCGCGACGTTCGCGCAGCATCCTGGCGGGAAAGGCGCAAACCAGGCCCTCGCCGCCCGCCGCCTCGGGGCAGAGGTCTCCATGATCGCGCGCACCGGCGAGGGGCCAAACCGCGATGCCGCGCTTGCCCTGCTCAGACAGGATGGTGTCGACCTCTCCGGGGTCGTGGCGTGTCCAGATGAGCAGACCGGCGTGGCGCTGATCGCGGTGGACAAGGCAGGTGAGAACCAGATCGTCGTGGCGAGCGGAGCGAATGCCACCCTGTCACCGGAAGACGTGAACATCGAAGGCCACCCCGACGCAATCCTCTGTCAGCTTGAAGTCCCGACAGCCTGCGTCATGGCGGCCCTGCGTGCCGGGAGCGGCCTGTTTGCCGTGAACCTTGCGCCGGCCGGCCCCGTCCCGATTGAGCTTCTTGAAGCGGCAGACCTGCTCATCGTGAATGAGGGCGAAGCCGCGTTTTATGGTGAGGGTCTTCACCGCGGCGGTGGTATGGTGGCCCTGACGCTGGGCGCAGAGGGGGCCGTTCTCTACCGCGCGGGCAAGGAAGTGGCGCGCGCTGCGGCTTTTGCCGTCCCGGTGATAGATACGACCGGGGCAGGCGATACGTTCTGCGCGGCGCTTGTCCTCGCTCTTGCCGAAGGGCGTGAGGAGGGCGAGGCGCTGTGCTTTGCCTCGGCCGCCTCGGCCCTCGCCGTGACGAAGGCGGGCGCACAGCCAAGCCTGCCATGGCGCGAGGATGTGGAAGCCTTTCTGCGTGAACAGGACTAGGGCGCCGGGCGTCAAACGGGCGGCGCGACGCTGTAGACCTTGCGTGCGGTCCCCGCGAAAAGGGCCGATTTCTCCTCCTCGGAATAGTCGGCGGTGATCTTCTTCAACCCGTTCCATAGCGTGCGGAACGAGATGGAGAGCCGGTCGACCGGGAAATTGCTTTCCAGCATACAGCGCTCGGCGCCAAAGCAGGCGATGGTGTGGTGGTAGTATTTCGCCTGCGCATCAACGAACTCATCCGAGGAAGGCGGCCTGTCGCGCTCATGCCAGCCAAACCCATTGTCCGGCATGGCAAGGCCGCCCAGCTTGGCGAAGACGTTCTTCTGCTCTGCGACAGCGGCGATGTCGTCCTTCCACTTCTCGAAATTGTCCTCGCGCTTTCCCGCATAGGGGCCGACGCCCAGCGGCGTGCCGAAATGGTCGAGGATCATCGTGGTCTCTGGCACGGCGGCCGCGAGGTCGCGGAACTCCAGGATCTGGTGATGATAGTTCCAGGTGTCATAGGTGAAGCCGCGCGCGCCAAGATGCGCGACGCCGCGCCGGAAATCAGGGTCGTGATAAAGGCCTTCGGGTCCCCGCGGCGAAATGAGGAAGTCCGCACTGGCCGGATCGTATGGGCCGGCATGCCGGATGCCCCTGAACAGGCCTTCGGAGGCCTCGATATGGGCGTCCAGCACCTCGTCCAGCGTCTTCAGGGGCAAACGAAGGTCCGCATGGGCCACCATCGCGGCAATCGTTGCCTGTCCGCATGACGATCTCGATTTTCGGGCGGCCTCTGCGATATATTCGCTTTCGCCGACGGGTTTCAGGTGGTCTGGCCCGTCCTCGCGATAGGCTGCGCCACATTCCATGAAAATGGTCTGGGTCACATTGTGCCCGTCACCGGTATCGCCCCAGAGGTCTTCAAGGTCGTAGATGATGACCGGATGGGTCTTCGGCCAGAGATGGTGGTGTGGATCGACAATCTCCCGGTCCCGGTCGATTACCTCCTCGCGCTGGCGGTTCAGCCAGTCATTATTGTCGAACATCTGTGTCCTCCCCTGAAGTGCCCCAGCCTCTTTTCGGGCTGTCGGTCTACTTCAGGCAGAAAGAGGCCGGCTGGCAAGCCCGACCCGGCGGCAGGTCTACTGCGCTTTTACCAGTCCGATCTCACGCAGGCGCTCCATGAGGTAATCCTGCGCGGTAATCGGCGGCTGAGGTTCACCGCCTTCTTCGAGGCATTGCGGCAGCTGTTCGATCAGGAAGTCCTGATTGAAGTGCAGGAAGAAGGGCGTCGAATAGCGCGGGAACTTCGCGCGTTCCGGCTCCGGATTGACTACGCGGTGCGTGGTGGAGGGCAGGACACCGCCTGTCAGGCGCTGCAGCATGTCGCCGCAATTGATGACGAGCGAGCCAGCCGGCGGATTTACAGACAGCCACTCGCCAGAACGGTGCAGCACTTCAAGGCCGGCCTCCTCGGCGCCCAGCAGGAGTGTGATGACATTAATGTCTTCATGCGCGGCGGCCCGGACCGTGCCCTTGGGCGGCGGATTCTTCTGCGGGGGATAGTGAAGCAGCCGCAGTATGGAATTTCCGGTTTCCACCTTGTCCTCGAACCAGTCTTCCGGAAGACCGAGGTGCAGGGCGATTGCGCCAAGCAGGTCGCGGCCAAATTCGTCCATCTCCTGATAGAAGGCATAGGTCGCCTCATCGAACTCAGGGACTTCATCGACAACCGGCGTGTCCTTCATCGTGGCGCGGTATCTCGACCCTTCCGGCAGCTTGCGCCCGGTGTGCCAGAACTCTTTCAGGTCGGCGGCTTTCTGGCCCTTGGCGTTCTCCGTGCCAAACGGGGTATAGCCGCGCTGCCGTCCACCCTCTGCGTCATGGTATTTTTCCTTCGCCTCTTCCGGCAGGGCGAAGAAATCCTTGGCGGCCTTATTGGCGTGCGCAATTACCTCGTCATCGACAGGGTGATCGGTAATCACGGCAAAGCCTGTCTCGCGGAAGGATCTGCCAATGGCATCGGCAAAGGCTGCCTTGTCGCTTTTCCAGAGCGTGTAGGAAATCGGTTCAAAAAGGTCGCTCATTCCAGGTGTCCGCCTTGTCTGTTCCCTGCGGGAGGCTAGCGCGGCCAGGCTGCCGCGCCAATGCGCCAGACTTGCCAATAGCCGCGCGGGCCTGCGGGGCAAAGGCGGGGCAGCAGCCGCTCTGCAGCCCAAGCCCGCCCTTGGTAAACAGGCCCGCCCTTTTCATTAACACAGACGGGCTCAGGCGCCGATCCTGTTAACCATGTGGCAAAATCCTGGGCGCAACCTCAACCCGGTCACAGGACGTGACAGATGGACAAACGCTTCCGGCAAAGCGGCCGCCAGACAAGGCCGCAGATCGGGGGCACTGGGTTAAAGGAAGAAGACAATGCCGTATTCAGACATGGCGATGGATGTCGCCCCCGAAACCGGTCTCAGCGAACACGCCACGGGTGACGAACTGTGCAAGGTGGGCCTTGCCTATTCAACCGGCGTTGGCGTCGATGCCGACATGGTCGCCGCGCACAAATGGTTCAATCTTGCCGTCCTCAAGGGATCGGAAGAGGCCAAGGAATACCGCCACCAGATGGCCGAAATGATGTCCAGCGAAGAGATCAAACAGGCCCTGAAATCTGCCCGTGCCTGGCTGAGCCTGATGAACTGACCCTACCGGGCGCGAACGGCTTAGCGCCGGGAGTCGCCCGACAGGTCGTAATAGAGTGAAAAATCGATCGGAAGCGCGGAACGGAACCACTGCTCCATGATCAGGTTTTCATGCGCGATCGCCGAGCGCGGCACATAGACCACATCGAACCGGCGAAGCGGCGTGAAGTCGGCCAGCCGCGGATCATTGATACCTGAATTGACGTCAATGACAGCCGTCATGACTTCGCCGCCCGGCATGCGCCGCATCAGGGCGACCTGTTTTGGCTGGGCGCGGTCGGTAAAGCCACCGGCCATGATGACCGCCTGAAGCGGATCGATCTGCCCTGGCAGCTCCACCATACCGGGCGTCTGGACCTCTCCCCCGACAAATATCTTCTGACTGTCGAAAGCGATGGGGATAACTTCGACCAGAGGGTTTTTGAGCTCTCCGGAATAGGCCTGCACGAGATCGGCCTGGACCTCATTTGGCGTGCGTGCAGAAGCCTGGACCGTGCCGACATAGGGCAGGGTGATCGACCCGTCCGGCGCGATGCGGATGTCGCGGTTAAGCTCCGGCACGGTCTGGAAGACAACCGAAACGGTGTCGCCCGGCGCCAGCAGATAGGGCTGGTCCTGCCCATCCTCATGGCGCCATTCGGACACCGGGAAATACGCCGAAGAGACGGGGTCCACATTCTGGCAGGCGCCCAGTATGAGCGCGGAGGTGAGAAGTAGGCTTCGCATGGCGGATCGCTGACGCTGTCTTTACCGGCTGTCGAGGCCCTGAAGCTCGGTGTTAATGTTTAAGGAATTATCAAGCGGCATGCCCGAAGAACGGGGAGAGTGATCCATCAGAGGGTCAGCCGAACACAGAGCGGGACATTCGCGTATGTCAGATTCAGCCGATTGGGGAGCACGCGGCGCGGGGCAAGGCCAGCCCCGGCCTGTCCGTTCGCGCCCGCGTATCGGCCCGGCTGAATTTATCCTGCAGCTCTGGCGCGCCAAGTGGCTGATGATCGCCATCTTTATTCCGATCTTTCTGATCGGCCTGCTTGTCGCTTTCCAGATGCCCAAAGCCTATGAGGCCCATTCGCGTCTCTATGTCAGGATCGGGGACGAGAATATCTATCGCCCCCGCGTTGGCACCGAACTGCAGAGCGTTGCGCCGGAGGAAGAATTGCTCGTCCAGGCCGAACTGGAAGTCCTGCGCAGCCCGGTCATAGCAGAACGGGTACTGGAGCAGTTCGATCTTGCCCGCGTCTATCCCAAACTGGTCGACGCCCGTGACGAGAAAATCGCCGCCTCACCGCCCTCGCAGCATGCGTCCATTGAAGAACAGAGCTTCCAGGCCGGCGTGGCCACGCTCCGCAAGGCTTTCAAATCCGGCACGGCGCCCAGAACACCGGTGATATCGACCTCGCTTGAGCACAAGAATGCGGGTCTGTCGGCTGAACTGCTCAATTCTTGGATCGATACCTATCTCGACTATCGCAGCGAGGTTTTCTCCAGCAATGGCTCCGACAGCCTGCAGGAGCAGCGCCTCAAATTCGAGCAACAGCTGCTTGCTGTCGAAGAAGATATCCGCGACTTTCTGCGGGCCAATAATATCGGTGACTTCGAAAGTGAGCGGGCCACGGTCCAGCAGCTCTTTTCGACCATCTCGTCGGAATTGCTCACGACCCAGTCGCGGGCAAGCGCTGTTGACGGTCAGCTCGACATCTACAACCAGCAGCTTGCCACGCTGGAGCCCCAGCAGGACCTCTATGTGGAGGACAGCTCTGCCCAGACGCTGATGGAATTGCGGATCGAGCGTGAGGACCTTCTCTCGCGTTATACCGAACAGTCCCAGCGCGTTCAGGCCATCGACCGGCGCATCAAACAGGTCGAAAACTATCTTTCCTCGCGTGACGGCCTGTCGGGCACGACCCGGCGGGGGCCGAACCCTGTCTATCAGACTGTCGAGCAGTCAGCCTCGACGCTCAAGGCAGAGGCCCAGTCGCTTGCGCTTCAGGAAGCCGAACTCCAGCGCCAGCTCGACAGCATTGAAGCGCGGGTCGCGCGCCTCAATGAACTTGAGCCGGAATGGCGCGAGCTGCAGCGGCGCAAGGCGCTTATGGAACGGAATGTGGAGAATTTCTCGGTGCGCGAGGTCGAGGAAAGGGCGCTGTCCGAGCTCTCCGATGAGACGGCCGATAGTGTGCGCGTCCTGGAGCCGGCGCGCGTGCCGATCGAGGGCAAGAGTCTGCGTCTGCCCGTTGCGGCGCTCGCCTTTCTCTTTGCCGGCTTTACCGCGCTCATTGCGGGCCTGCTTCGCGCGCTTACCCGCCCGGGCTTTCCCACGGCGGCTTCGGTCGAGCGGACCACAGGTCTGAAAGTCGTGGGCACTCTGAAGGCCGCGTAAACAGCCAGACTCCCATGACGGCATGTTAAGAAAACGGTTAACCAACCGCATGTTAGGGCTGAGCCGGTAAAGGAACGGGCCTGATGAAAGATTTGCGCGACAGGATGGAGCCGGTCTGCCGGGCAGCCGCGCGGCTGGCCCCGGAGCAAGGTGCGCGCTGCATCATGTTCATGTCTGCGCGCGACGGCGAGGGCACGAGCAGTGTTGCCGCCTCTGTTGCCCTGCTCGCCGCCCAGAAATCCCATCGCCCGGTCTGGCTGGTGGATCTTGGGCTGCGGCGCAATGATCAGTATCGGGGTTTCCAGAAAGGCTTTGCGAAAAAGGTCGGGAAACCGGGGCGGGCCTTTGATGGATCGCTTCGTACACTTCCATTCTATTCTGTGGGCGCCGAGGCTGGGGTGAAATCCGATCCGCCGAAGACGCAGCGTCTTCTCGCCGTGCATCAGATTGAAGGCAGCCGTCTTCTGGTCACGCGCTTTCGCAATGAAGCGCTGAAAAAAGGCCAGCGCGTACAGCTTCGTACACGGCCGGAATGGTGGCAGCAGGTGCGCCGCGCGGCCAGCACCGTCATTGTCGATGCCCCCTCGCTATCGCGTTCGCAGGCCGGTCTGGCCATGGCCTCGCAGATGGACGGCATCTTCATTGTGCTACAGGCGGATTCGACGGGCGTCGATGAGGTGATGGCCCTTCGCGATGAGATAGAGGCGCATGGCGGCGTGATTGCCGGCGTGGTCATGAACAGGATCGGAGCGGATGCCAGATTCGCAGACCGGCTTGCAGGATAGACAGGAAAGGTCGCTGGTCGAGCAGGGCGTGCTGGCGATTGAGCTTGGCCTTGCTTTCGTCTGTCTTGTCCTCTTTAGCGAAGGTCTTCTGCCGCGCCTTTTTGCGCATGAACATGATCCCGAAAGCAGCGCCTTCCTCCGGCTGCTCTGGCTGCCCGTCTACGTCCTTGTCCTTGCCGGGTGTGCCTCCAGGATCGTCACCTTGTTTGCCGCAGCTGTCCGGCTGCCCTTTCTGATCGCTCTGCTCGCCCTGGCCGCGGCGTCCTTTACCTGGTCGCTTGACCCGGCCGTGACAGAACGCCGGGCGGTGGCCGTGATCGCAACCACGCTGGCGGGGCTCTATCTCGCCGCGCGCTATGACTGGAGAACGCTTCTTCGTCTGCTTGGGGCCGTCTGGCTTTTCATGGCGATTGTGTCCCTCGTTGCCGGTCTGGTGGCGCCTGGTTTTGCGATCATGACCGAAGTGCACCCCGGCGCCTGGCGAGGCCTCTGGTGGGAAAAGAACTCGCTGGGCGGACACATGGCGCGGGCGGGTTTCCTTTGCGCCTTCCTGCTGGTCCTTGACAGGCCGTGGCGGCTGATATGGGGCGTGGCGGTGCTTCTATGTACCGCCCTCGTCCTGCTCTCGAGCTCCAAAACGGCATTACTCGGCCTGCTCGTTGGTTTCGGGGTGCTTGTCGCAGGGGCGTGGAGCCGGCGCGGTGTTGTAACAACCCTGTCCGGTCTCTGGGTCGGCGTCATGCTGATATCGGGGTTTGCTGCCCTCCTGGTGTTCGCGCCCGAACTGGTTTTCGGCCTGCTGGGCCGGGACGCGACTCTGACGGGGCGCACAGACATCTGGGCCGCGTTGATCGACGCGATAGGCGACAGGCCGCTCCTGGGTTATGGGTACGGTGCGTTCTGGCAGCTGGATTCCATGCCGGCCTACCGTGTGCGTGCCGCCACCGAATGGCTTGTGCCAACCGCGCATAATGGCTGGCTTGAGACAGCGCTCGCGGTAGGTCTTGTCGGGCTTTGCCTTCTTCTGGCCAGCTTCATCCTGTTCGTCGCAAGGGCCGCATGGCTTGCCATTCACAACTGGCTGGGCGTCTTCGCGCTTGGCGTGACGGCGCAGTTCCTGCTCTTCAGCCTGTCAGAGAGTATCGCGCTGCAGCAGAACACGATTGTCTGGGTGACCTATGTTGCGGTAGCGGCGAAGACGGCGCTCAGCCTCAGGCAGCCAGTCCACGCTCCGACCGGTTCAGCGCCGCGCCCATTCCCCGCTGCAGCTGAGCTCCAGCGGCGCCGGGTGAGCGGTGTCCGCCCCATGCGTGTCCACTGAAGGGGCCGGGAGGGGCTGGCTGACAGTCGCTGTGCCGTAGAAGCGAAGCTGTTTCCAGAAAAGGATCTTGCCGAGCCCGCGTACAGCCTTGTCCAGCTGAAAGGCCCGCCGGGGATGGCCGGCAAGGCGCATGCCAAGCCAGACAAGCCCGTGCAGGCCCAGTTTTCCTGCCCCGATGATCATCCACATGACAAGGAGGTCGTATCGGGCCGGCTGTTTCCGGCGCGCCAGTGTGCTCGGCCCCTGACCATAGGCAAAGGCCCGGCGCAGCGTGTAGGACAGGGCGATACGCTGGCGAAGCGGGTGCTCATGGACCGGGGCCGTCGCGGCCCAGGCAAACCTGCCGCCGGCGCTGCGGATACGTTCGAACAGGATATCGTCCTCACCGCCGCTATCGTTCATCCGCACATCGAACCAGGGCTTCTTCATCGTAACCTGGCTTGTGTCGATAAGGCAGTTGCCGCATCCGAAAGGCTTGGCGATATAGCCGGACTCAAAGCCCGGCTTGCGCGCAAAGAAGGCTTCGAAATAGGCCCTGTGCCGGGTCACATCCTCAGGCAGAACGGTCTCTACCGGCCCGAAGGTCACGGCGGCGCGAAAGGTTTCATAGGTGTCCAGCAACCCTTCCAGCCAGTGGCGGGGCGCAGACTGGTCGTCGTCCAGAAAGGCAATAAGCGGCGTTGTGACACGCTCCACCGCGCCGTTGCGAGCATTCGCGACCCCGGCTTCTGGCACGTGCAGATAGATCAGCTCCAGCGTCTCAGGCGCGCGGGCTTTCAGCATCTCAAACGTCTCGCGGGCTGTGGCGTCTGCGGAATTGTCGGCCACAAGCACGCAGAAACCCTCATCGGCCACCCCTTGCCGGAACAGGCTCTCTACCGCGCGGTAGAGGCTGTCGGGGCGGTTATAGGTGGGAATGACAACGGTGAGGTGCCTCGGCGTCATGCGCGTTCAGCTTGCATGATGGCGTCGAGTGCGCTGGAGGGTGTCTGCAGGATCGCGCCTGTGTCGTGTGCAAGGTTCACCAGGCGCCGGAAATGCGCCGGGGTCGTGCCCCATTTACTATGCTTCTGGCGGACGTCATGCGTGAAGACGAATATCCAGGCCGGTGCGCCCGTCGATTGCTCGATCATATGGGCAGCCCGCTCGATAGTGGACTCGTCGGCATTCAGCTCCAGCGCAAACAGCTGCATCAGGTCGGCGCGCCTGCCATTGACGCCGGGATGGATGCCGCGCACCGCGTCAAAGCGCGTGGCAAGGCGGGGTTTGAGGTCCCGGCGGGTCTCGCCATAAGGCCAGGCGAACTGGCGCACGATTTCGTCATGACCCATGGCGACAAGGTTGCGCAGATTGGCATCGATATCGGCCAGAACAATGTCGGCGGGGGCCTGGCTGCAGTCGAGATGGGTCTGGGTATGGGCACCGATTTCATGGCCGGAGGCCGTCAGCGTTTTAAGGTCACCTTCGTCGAACATCTCACCCAGATGGTTCTCGGTGCCGACCATGCCGGTACAGGCGTAATAGCAGCCCTTGGCCCCGACACTGTCCAGAATGTCCGCGCCCGTGTCGGCGGCCGATTTCGGAAAGTCATCGAAGGTGAAACAGATGCGTGTGCGGCGCGGGGCGGCGTCGAGCGGGCGGGCCACATGCCAGCGCGCGGTCCGCCGGCGCAGCTTCGCAAGAAGCGAGTCAGAGGGCTGGTAGGCCGATAGAGCTGCAGCATTCATGTCAGATCCTTCGAATAGGCAATCGCTCTGAACGTTTTCAGGCATACAAGCCGCAGGCCATCTGGCAGGCGGGAATTCCGTGCGCCCCAGCGGGTGAGCGCCTGTAGCGCGCCTTTCGCCGGCAGGTGGCGAAACCGGCGGGCCATGCGATAAAGCGGCATCTGTTGCACCGCTTCGGGATGGCGCCTGGCCAGATGCGCGAAATTGCGCCCCGACCCGCCAAACTTCTCCAGCAGCGTGTCGGTATCGACCAGCCCAAGATGGGTGGCCGGATTATCGATATGGAGCACCGGGTAGCGGGCGGCAATGCTGAGCCCCCAGTCGATATCCTCCCAGCCCCAGCCCTGATAGCCAGGATCGAAAGGCACGGCATCCAGAACGTCCCGGTGGACCAGGATGTTGGAGGAAAAGACATAGCGGCCCGGAGCCCGGTTTCGGGTGGCGGCGTCAAGGCATTCGGAGGTCTGGGACTGGGCCTCATGGAGCGCTGTTTCGCGCGTCGATTTCACCTGTTTCAGGCTGAACCCACCCGCGATCAGGGCCGGGCCGAGGGTCTTTTTCATCGCCTCCAGATAGCGCGACAGGAAGCGCTCATCATCGGGCTGCATGTCTGCATCGAGGAAGAGAAGCCAGTCACAGTCTGCAAGCTCCGCAAGACGGTTCCGGGCATCCGAGCGGCCCCGGTTCTTATGGGCAGTGATCAGCCGGGCCGCGAACGGTGCCTCTTCCAGCTGGGACTTCAGGCGCGCGGTCAGCGCCTTGTCATCGCTTCCATCATCGAGAATGAGAAGGTCGATCTGGTCAGCGTCCTGCATCGTCCGGAGGCTGTCGATCAGGAGGGCCGCATCGTCGTGATAGGCTGGCACGCAAACCGTTATGATGGACGCGCCTACGGTCTTATTCGCCCACACGTCCTCACCCGCGCCAGCACGAGGCGGCGTCCTTCTGGCTGGCGGTGTGGACGAAACGAGGGTGGGGGGCATCCGGTCTCCTAGCGCTGGCGCTTATAGTCGCCAAGAAGGCAGGGCGCGGTGATAATCATGATAAACAGGTCAAACCAGAACGAGGCGCGGTTCACATATTCCATGTCCAGGCGGACCCGCGCGCGCACTTCTTCCCGGGTGTGGACCGGCCCGCGCGAGCCATTCACCTGCGCCCAGCCCGTAATCCCCGGCTTGACCCGGTGGCGGTGGGCGTAGTCGCTGACAATCGCCTGCACCTCGGCATCTTCTGCCGTCATGCCAATGGCGTGCGGGCGCGGCCCGACAATCGACATTTCTCCGCGCAGCACATTTATGAGCTGCGGCAGTTCGTCGATCGAGAAGGCGCGAATGAACCGTCCGACCCGTGTGACGCGGGTATCGTCGGCAACAGTCTGGCGGGCCATCTGTTCTTCCGCCTCCGGGTTGTCGCGCATCGAGCGGAACTTCCAGACCCGGATGATCTGGTTGTTGAAGCCCTGCCGGCGCTGGCGGAAGAAGACCGGGCCCGGACTGTCGAGCTTCACGGCAATCGCTGTCAGAAGCAGAACCGGGCTGAATGCAACCAGAAGCAGCGACGCAAAGACGATGTCGGAGACGCGCTTGATCGTCGTGCGGCGCGTATCGTCCGGTGAGCCCGAGACATAGGCGGCTGGCGAGCGGGCGATTTCGGCCAGTGTTTCGGTTTCCGGGTCAAAGCCTTCAAGGTCGAGCAGCAGGACCACCCTCTGGGGCAGGACTCGAAGCCGGTCGATCAGCTCGCGCACCCGGTGGCGGGCATCCGAGGTGACGGTGACGATGATCCGGTCGATGTCAGGAAGACGCTCCCAGTTCATGAGATCGTCGAGCCGTCCGAGGACAGGCACCCCCGCCATCGATTTTGGCGCCCGCGACAGCCGGTCGTCGAACACGCCGACCACGTTCAGCTCGCGGGTCTCGTCATTGCGCGACAGGAGACGCTGCGCGTTCGGGGTCGCCCCCACAAGTACAACATTCTCCGATAGAACACCGCGGCGCGTCAGGATCTTGAAGAGGACAATGAAATGGGCGTGCACGGCCAGAACCAGACAGAAAGCAAGATAGCTTGCCCCGATGACCCAGCGCGTCTGCGTTTCACCATAGAAGAGCGCGGTCAGGACACAGAGCGAGGCAAGGCCGTAGCCGGCGCCAATCGCCGCGCGGATCATGTGTTCGGTGACAGGCCGGGCATAGGAGAGGCTATAGGATTCGCTGGCCTTGAGCCCCAGGCGGACACTGACGGGCAGGGCCACAAAAGGTATGACGACGCTGACACTGGAATGGAGCAGGCTGTGACCGGAGAGGTCCAGGACGAACCAGGCAATAAAGGCCGCCGCCAGAAAATCTGATAGCCTCAGAAGCGCGCGCAGGAAATTGCGGCTCACCGGATGCTTGCGCTTCTGGATTCGCTCTGCACCCGCAGACAGGTCAGCCAGCGCGCTCGGCGCCCGTGCGACAAGCTGCGGTCCGCGTTTCGGCCGCTTGCTATTGGCCGCGGGGGCCACATGGGGGAATCCTTCGGCCATCGCCTCGGTCTCGTTCAACTCTTCGGCATATCTGCCAGAACAGGGTCAAGACGAGCTTTTCCCGATACATGAAATTTCAGGCAAAACAGCCGAAACGCTCTTTGCCAGCAGTTCCTGATTGCGCAATCCATGGTTTGTTATTCCTCCCTGATTTTGACGCTATATCTTATCCTTATACCATTCCCGCGTCAGAAAGCCGTCAATTAGATCGCACACGAGGCCAATCTCTGTCAGCGTCTCGACATAGCGATCAGGGTCGGCCAGCGGTTTGAAGATCGAACCGGCCTCGAACTGATTGTCAGCCTCCAGCGCAAGCGTGAGATGGCCTTCCTCGAAAACACCGCGCAGCTTGCCGCCCTTGAAGTGGCGTTCCAGCGCGATCAGCCTTTCCATGCGGTCCGGCGTAAGGAGGGTGCGCGCTTCGACCTGATCGGTTGAGTAGACGGTGAACGCGTCTTCGAGTTCTTTGGAAACCAGATCGACTTGCTGCATGCCGTTCTTGCGCCCCCAGCTCCACCAGCCATCGCGCGCAATCAGTGTGCGGCCCAGGAAACGGTCCGGATAGTCGATATTCAGGAGCAGGCCCTGAAATGTTGTGACCGTGCGGCGGTTCTTGCCGGACCCCCGCTGTTCGGTGAGCTTGCACTCCACCAGCGTGAAATCTGCATTTGCGCGCTGGCCTTCGATCAGATCCTCGAATTTGCGGGTGTCGTAACTGGGCAGCAGGCCGACGGCCTTGAGGCGGTCGAAAGCAGGGGTTGGCGGCGCGTTCTCGCTTGAAAAGACGCTTCTCCTGTTGGTGCTGATCCATGTGCCAAGGCTACGCAGCCCGCTCACGCCCGACATGTCCATATGCAGCGTCTGATAGCGAAAGCCGAACGGCTCACACGCCGCGCCGACGACCAGCTCCTTGGTCTGCGACTTCATCGTGAAGACAGGCATCCAGACGGCCGAGCATGCGATGAACGTGGCCACGACCGCTGCGAAAATGCCGAAAGGGAAGACGGTCTCAAATCCAAACGCGATGAAGGCCGCCGCTGTGAGCGCGGCAATGAAGACGCCTACCGCAAGTGTGTGCAGCGTCGCGCGCCGGATAATGGATTTGCGCGCGGCTTCCATCTCTTCCAGACGCGGGTGCAGCTTGTCGCGCCAGAGAAGGGCTGCGCCTTCATGCTCGGGACGCGGTGGCGAAAGGCGCGCAAACCGGTCTTCAAGTGTGATGTCTGTAGTCATCCCCGTCCCCCAGAGGCGCTCGTCTCAGTCTTCCCGGTGCGACCAGAGATCACGATCCGGCGAGGCAATCTCCGCCAGCCGGGTAAGCAAAGCATGAAGCGCGTGGCCTTCTTCATCGCTGAGCGCAGCCATGAGCTCTGCCTCATAGGCGAGGGCGCGCGGTATGACTGCATCATAGACCTCGCGGCCGGCGTCAGACAGCCTGAGGGCCGACTTGCGCCGGTCCACGCTGTCGGAGGTCCGCGTGACCAGGCCCCGCTCGATCAGGCTGGCCGTTGCACGGCTCACCGCCGGCTTGTCCATCAGTGTCCGGCCGGCGACCTCGGTGGAGGTCAGCCCGTCATTCTCCCCCAGCACCGCCAGGATGCGCCACTGCCAGATCGAGATGTCGAATTCGCGCTCATACATGTCCGCGATCTTGCGGGAGACCGCATTGGACAGCACCGAAAGCCTGAAGGGGAGGAAAGTGTCGAGGCGAAGCGTATCGCCGGCAGCGTCATTCATGATCGTGCGAGGTCCCACCTTTGCGAGAGTTAACTTGATTTAGTTGCAAATGAAACTATTATCAGTCTCAAACGCAACAATCTGGAGGTTAAGCACATGGCAGACCTGTTTGAAAATCCGGCTGGCCTCAACGGCTTTGAATTCATCGAGTTTTCCGCACCTGAGAAAGGCCAGCTTGAGCCTGTTTTCGAAGTCATGGGCTTCACGAAGGTTGCAAAACACCGCTCCAAGGATGTTGAGCTCTGGCGCCAGGGCGGCATTAACCTCATCACCAATTACGAAAAAGGCTCGCCGGCCTATTATTTCGCCAAGGAACACGGGCCGAGCGCCTGCGGCATGGGGTTCCGGGTCCGCGATGCCAAGGCGGCCTATGATCATCTCATCGCCAATGATGCAGAGCCGTGCGATGTGCCCACAGGTCCGATGGAGCTGAAGCTACCCGCCATTCGCGGCATTGGCCACTCGCTGATCTATCTGATCGACCGCTATGCGGACGAAGGCGATGAGGGGCTTTCGATCTATGACATCGATTTCGAATATCTGCCGGGCGTGGAGAAGTATCCCGAGGGCGCAGGCTTCAAGCTCATCGATCACCTCACCCACAATGTCTACAAAGGCCGGATGAAGTACTGGGCGGACTTCTATGAGAAGCTCTTCAACTTCCAGGAAATCCGCTATTTCGACATCAAGGGCGAATATACCGGTCTTACTTCGCAGGCGCTGACCGCCCCCGATGGCAAGATCCGCATTCCGCTCAATGAGGAAGCCGAGGGGGGCAAGGGCCAGATCGAGGAGTTCCTGCGCGAGTATAATGGCGAAGGCATCCAGCATATCGCGCTCATTTGCGACGATCTCGTTGAGGCCTATGACCGTTTGAAAGAACGCGGCGTGCCGATGATGACGCCTCCACCGGACACCTATTACGAAATGCTGGGCGAACGCCTGCCGGGCCATGGCGAGGACGAAAACGCGCTGCGCACACGCGGTCTCCTGCTTGACGGGACGACCGAAGGTGGCGAACCGCGCCTCCTTTTCCAGATCTTCGCAGAACCGCAGATCGGTCCGGTCTTCTTTGAATTCATCCAGCGTAAGGGTGACTACAAGCAAGGCTTCGGTGAGGGCAACTTCAAGGCCCTGTTCGAAAGCATGGAACGCGACCAAATCAAGCGCGGCGCGCTGAAGGTCGATGAGAAGGAGGACGCATAATGGCCACCGCTGCCCCCAAACTCGGCGGCGTCCACCACGTCGCCTATCGCTGCAAGGATGCGAAAGAGACGGTCGAGTTCTACAACAAGCTGCTCGGCATGGATTTCCAGCTCGCCATTGCAGAGGACAAGGTTCCCTCGACCGGCGCGCCAGACCCCTACATGCACGTCTTCCTAGACGCCGGGAATGGCAACGTCCTGGCCTTCTTCGAGCTGCCGACCAAGCCGGACATGGACCGCGACCGCAATACGCCTGAATGGGTTCAGCACATCGCCTTCAAGGTCGAGACGATGGACGACCTGATGAACGCCAAGGCGCGCGCCGAGGAAATGGGCCTCGACGTTGTCGGCCCGACCCATCACGGCATCTTCAAGTCGATCTATTTCTTCGACCCGAACGGCCACCGGCTCGAACTCGCCTGCGATATCGGCACGCCCGAGCAGATGAGCGAACTCAAATCGGTCGCCTATGACATGCTGGATGAGTGGTCGCGCACCAAGAAAGCGCCGCGCCACGCGGCATGGCTGCACGAAAAGATTGCCGAAGAGTCGGCCTGACCTACCCTTGTGATAGAGCAAAGAAGCAAGCGCCGCCCATACGGGCGGCGTTTTGTGTTTTCGCAACCTATACGAGCAACCGATCAGGAAGTGCCGCGTTCATGCTTAACGGCATGCAAGGACTTCCCCATGAAAGACACGACGCTGCGCATCAATGGCGAAGAGCGAAAGCTTTCCGCCGATACGCGCACCACGCTTCTCGACGCGCTCCGAAATCATCTTGGCCTGACCGGGTCTAAAAAAGGCTGCGACCACGGCCAGTGCGGCGCCTGCACGGTCATGGTGAATGGCCGGCGCATCAATAGCTGCCTGACGCTCGCCTGCATGCATGATGGCGATGAGATCACCACCGTCGAAGGCCTCGGCCAGCCCGGTAATCTCTCCCCGCTTCAGGCCGCTTTCGTCAAACATGATGGCTTCCAGTGCGGTTATTGCACGCCCGGCCAGATCTGCTCGGCGACCGCCATGCTTCAGGAGGTGAAGGATAACTGGCCGAGCAATGTGTCCGAAAGTCTGACCGGCGAAGCCGAACTTACGCCAGAAGAGATATCCGAACGCATGAGCGGCAATCTCTGCCGGTGCGCGGCCTATCCCAATATCGTCAACGCCATCCGCGAAGCCGCGGAGGCCAGCTCATGAGGCCGTTCGACTATCACCGCTCAGAGAATGCCGGCGACGCAGTAAAGGCCGCCGCCGGTGACGGCGCGCTCTTCATCGCGGGCGGCACCAACCTTCTCGACCTCATGAAGCTCGACCTGATGACGCCCAGCCGCCTGGTCGACATCAACCGGATCGGCCTCAACGACGTCACGCAAACCGAGGAGGGCGGCCTCTCCATCGGCGCGCTCGTGACAAACAGCGATTGCGCCGCCGACGCTCGTATCCGGAAAGACTATGAAGTCCTTTCCCGCGCCATCCTTGCGGGCGCCAGCGGACAGCTCCGCAACAAGGCCACCACGGGCGGCAATCTCTGCCAGCGCACGCGCTGCTATTATTTCTATGACCCTGACATGGCCTGCAACAAAAGGAAGCCCGGCTCCGGCTGCTCGGCCATAGGCGGCGCGAACCGTATTCACGCTATCCTCGGCGCCAGCGATGAATGTATCGCGACCTATCCGGGCGACATGGCCGTCGCCATGTCCGCGCTGGACGCTGAGGTCGTGATTGAAGGCGAGGGCGGCGAGACCCGCACCATCCCCGTTCGCGACTTCCACCGCCTGCCGGGCGACCGGCCGGATCAGGACAATATCCTCGAGCCCGGCGAGCTGATCACCCATGTGACCCTTCCGGCGCCCGCGAAAGGTCGCCACATCTACCGAAAGGTCCGCGACCGCGCCTCCTATGCCTTTGCGCTCGTTTCGGTCGCCGCGATTGTGGAAATGGATGCCGGCAGAATTGCCTCGGCCTCTCTGGCTTTCGGCGGGCTCGCCCACAAACCCTGGCACGATCCTGCGATTGAAGACCTCCTCACAGGAGAAGCCCCGTCCGAGGCCCTGTTCGACAAGGCTGCCGACATCCTGCTCGCCGATGCGAAAGGGCAGGGCCAGAATGACTTCAAGATACCGCTTGCCCGGCGCACGCTGAAAGCCGTGCTGCGCGAAGCGACAGGAGAGCGCTCATGACACGCCACCTTAAAATGGACGAACCGGCGACCAACCGGCTGCTGGACAAGCTGCCCAGCCGTCTCACAGGCGCACCGATGGACCGCCCGGACGGCCCGCTCAAGGTCTCCGGCACGGCGACCTATGCCCATGAATGGCAGCTGGATGGCAAGGTCTTCGGTGTGCTCGCCCGTGCGCCTGTCTCAAAGGGCAAGCTGGTCCGCATCGACAAGTCCGCGATCGAGAACCTTCCCGGAGTTCTCGGCGTCTTCAGCGAGGAGCGCTTCCTGCGTAACCCGGCCCAGGGGATGGCAAACGAAGCCCCGGAACAGGGCGTCAGCGAAATTTCCTATTTCGGTCAGCCGATTGCGCTCGTTGTTGCAGAAACCTTCGAGCAGGCCCGCCATGGCGCCCACCGGCTCGAACTTGTCTGCGAGGCCGCCAGCGACGGCGTCTTCGACCCGGAGGCGAACAATATCGCGCCCGAAAAGCCGGAGGATGACCAGCTCGATCAGGGTGACCTCGACAAGGCCATGGCCGAGGCCGCCTACACCGTCGATTCCACCTATCGCACGCCCAGCCACAACAGTGCGGCCATGGAGCCCCATTGCGCCATCGCCAGCTGGGAAGGCGATCAGCTGACGCTGTATGCAAGCTATCAGATGATCAAGTTCAATGTGAACGAGCTGGCCGACTCCGTCGGCATCGAACCGGAAAAGGTCCGCATTGTCTCGCCCTATGTTGGCGGCGGCTTCGGCTCCAAGCTGGGCATCGCCCCTGAAGCGGTTTCGGCGGCCATTGCCGCGAAAGAGCTTGGCCGGCCCGTCTGTGTGACCCTTACCCGCCAGCAGGTGTTCGAGAATGTCATGCGGCGCTCGGAGTCGCGCCAGCGTCTGCGGCTTGCGGCCGACAAGGATGGAAAGCTGACCGGCCTCGGCCATGAATGCCGCGTTTCAAACCTGCCGGGCGAGAGTTTCCACGAGCCGGTCCTGCAGGCGACCCACTTCATCTATGGCGGCGACAACCGCCGCCTCGGCATGGAGGTCGCCCGCCTCAACCGGATGTGTGCGGGCTCGGTCCGTGCACCTGGCGAAGCCATCGGCATGCAGGTGCTGGAAAACGCGATGGACGAACTGGCCCATACTTCCGGCATAGACCCGGTTGAGCTGCGCAAACGCAATATCCCCGACGCTCATCCTGAAGAGGGCACCCCCTACAGCTCGCGTCCTTTCGCAGAAGCCCTTGATGAAGGCGCAAAGCGCTTTGGCTGGAACAAGCGCAATCCAAAGCCCGGCCAGCAGCGCGAAGGCGAATGGCTGATCGGGATGGGCATGGCGGCTGCCGCCCGCGTCAACATCCTGATGGAATCGAAGGCTCGTGTGATCCTGAAGGAAGACGGCAAGGCCATCGTCGAAACCGACATGACCGATATCGGCACCGGCACCTATGCCATTCTCACGCAGGTCTGCGCCGACATGCTCGGCCTTGAGCCGGAAAACATAGAGACCCGCCTTGGCGACAGTAATTTCCCGAAAGCATCCGGTTCGGGCGGCTCGTTTGGCGCCGCCTCATCAGGCTCGTCCGTCTACCTTGCCTGTCTCGATATCCGCGCGGAACTCGCTCGCCGGCTGGGCTGCGAGGAAAGCGAGCTTCAGCTCGATAGCGGGCAGGCCAGGGGCGGCAGCAAGAGCGGCTCACTGACCGGCCTTCTGGCGGGCGAGGCGATTGAAGCCGAAGGCCATATCGAGCCCGGTGAGACGAAGGAAAAGGTCAAGCAGGCGACCTATGGCTCATACTTTGCCGAAGTCGCCGTCAACGCCGTCACGGGAGAAACGCGTGTGCGCCGCATGCTCGGCGTGTTCGGGGCAGGGCGTATCCTCAACCGCAAGACCGCCACATCGCAATGCTATGGCGGCATGACGTGGGGGATCGGCATGGCACTGCATGAAGCGATGGAGTTCGACATGCGTGATGGTCACGTCGTCAACAACGACCTCGCCGAATACCACATCCCGGTCAATCTCGACGTGCCCCAGCTGGACGTTGTCCTGCTGGAAGAACGCGATGACTGGGCGAGCCCCATACAGGCAAAGGGCCTGGGCGAGCTTGGTCTTTGCGGCGCAGGCGCGGCGATCACCAACGCCATCTTCAATGCGACCGGCGTGCGCGTCTATGACTATCCCGCCACGCTGGACAAGATACTGGACGGGCTGCCCGAGTTGGACATGGTCTGACGGGAGAACACACGATCTGCTAGGGCTGGGGCGTCATTTTTCCGGAGCTTCAGGACCCATGTCTCTTCCAGCGCCTGCCGCAGCCATTCTGCCCGTGCTGATGCTGTTCGCATCGAATATCTTCATGACGTTTGCCTGGTACGGGCATCTCAAATTTCCTGGCCGGGCGCTCTGGCTGGTGATCTTTCTCAGCTGGGGCGTCGCGCTTTTTGAGTATCTGATCGCCGTTCCCGCCAACCGGATCGGGCATCAGGTCTTCAGCGTGGCCGAACTGAAGACCATGCAGGAAGTCATTACACTGATTGTCTTTGCGGGATTTTCTGTCCTCTACCTCAAGGAATCCCTCAACTGGAACCATCTCCTCGGTTTTACCCTGATCGCCAGCGGAGCGGCCGTGATCTTCCTCGGCCCGATCCGTTAAGGGCGGAGGGGGGCTGTAGGACCAAACAAATCCATCCCCACCCTCTCAAACCACTCCCATACTACACGCCTCCCATCACCAGACAGGGCGGTCCGGACCGACCGGGTGGAGATGGTTCTCGTCAAAGCCCCGCGTGCCGGTACAGACCCCGGCAGGCGCGGTAGAGGCGGGAGGGCTCGCCTGCATCAGCAATGATGCGGGCTGAGTGGAGTGCGAAGGTGACCGGTGCTGCGGGTGGGGTGTAACGCCCCTGCCATGTGGTCGGCGTCATGTGGGGTAATCAGTGCTGCGCAGGCTGTCC
>NVWP01000068.1 GCA_002733705.1 Henriciella sp.
AAGCGGCCGCCGTCCAGCGGGACCAGCGGGCGAAGATCCGGCGGGATAACCGGAACGATCGTCATGATCATCCACTCAGGCTTCGCACCGGATGCAAGGAAAGACTCCACGACCTTGAGGCGCTTGGAGAATTTCTTCGTCTTCAGTTCACTGGTCGACTCGGCGAGATCGTCGCGAAGCTGGTCGGCGAGCGATTCAAGATCGAGGGCACGAAGCAGCTCACGGATGGCCTCGGCGCCGATCATGGCGGTGAAGGCATCCTCACCATGCTCGTCCTGGGCTTCCATGTATTCTTCTTCGGTGAGCAGCTGGTTCGGCTCGAGCGGGGTGAGGCCCGGCTCGATGACGACATAGCTCTCGAAGTAAAGAACCCGCTCGACATCCTTCAGCGCCATGTCGAGCAACGTCGAGATGCGCGAAGGAAGTGATTTCAGGAACCAGATGTGCGCGACCGGCGCAGCAAGATCGATGTGACCCATGCGCTCGCGGCGAACCTTGGCGAGGGTAACTTCCACACCGCATTTCTCACAGACAATGCCGCGATACTTGATGCGCTTATATTTGCCGCAAAGGCACTCATAGTCCTTGATCGGACCGAAGATACGGGCACAGAACAGGCCTTCGCGCTCAGGCTTGAAGGTCCGGTAGTTGATCGTTTCCGGCTTCTTGATCTCGCCCGAAGACCAGGACCGGATCTTCTCCGGGCTGGCGATGGAAATCTTGATGGCCTCGAAGCTCGGGGCCGGGGCGTTGGCGTTATTGAAGGGGTTTGTGACGTCTTGGCGCATATTTTCCGCTCCTCGGGAGGGGGTTGGCCGGACCTGATATCCGGCCTGAATAAATCCTAGTCTCTAAGAGACACGATTGCCATGCGGCAGCCTATTCAGCTGCCACCGGCGATTCATCATCGTCATCCTCATTGGCCTCGATCAGCTCAACGTTGAGACCCAGCGAACGCATTTCCTTGATGAGCACGTTGAACGATTCCGGAATACCGGCCTCGAATGTGTCATCGCCGCGGACGATCGCCTCATAGACCTTGGCACGGCCGGCCGTGTCGTCAGACTTCACGGTCAGCATTTCCTGAAGCGTGTAGGCAGCGCCATACGCCTCAAGTGCCCAGACCTCCATCTCACCGAAGCGCTGGCCACCGAACTGCGCCTTGCCGCCCAGCGGCTGCTGGGTAACGAGCGAGTATGGGCCAGTCGAACGGGCGTGGATCTTCTCGTCCACCAGATGGTGCAGCTTGAGAAGATATTTGTAGCCCACCGTGACCTTGCGCTTGAACGCTTCGCCGGTCCGGCCGTCGAACAGCGTCACCTGACCGGATGCATCCAGCCCTGCCCGCTCCAGCATCTCGACGATGTCGGCTTCGCGCGCACCGTCAAAGACCGGTGTCGCAATCGGCACGCCATTACCGAGATTGGAAGCCAGCTCGACGATTTCCTCGTCGGTTTCCGGCAGCTCGTCACCTTCACCATAGACCCGCTGCACGGTGTCGCGCAGCGCCTTGTTGTCATGGTTCTCATTCCACTCATCGAGCGCATTCTGGACGATGCGGCCAAGACCATTCGAAGCCCAGCCCATATGCGTTTCCAGGATCTGCCCGACATTCATCCGCGACGGCACGCCGAGCGGGTTGAGCACGATATCGACCGGCGTCCCGTCTTCGGTGAAAGGCATGTCCTCGGCCGGGTTGATCTTGGAGATCACACCCTTGTTGCCGTGACGGCCGGCCATCTTGTCGCCCGGCTGAAGCTTGCGCTTCACGGCGAGGAAGACCTTCACGACCTTCATCACGCCCGGCGGCAGGTCGTCGCCCGACTGGACCTTGTCGACCTTGTCATTGAAACGCGCTTCAAGCTCGCGCAGGGAGTCGTCGAAGCGGCTCTGGAGCTGATCAAGTTCGCCCTGTGCCTTTTCAGACTTCAGCGCAATTTCCCACCACTGGCTCTCGCGAAGCTCGTCGAGGGCCTCATCGGTGATCTTGCCGGTCTTGAAGCCTTTCGGGCCGGCCGCAGCGTCCTTGCCGACAAGAAGTTCACGCAGGCGCGCATAGGTGTTGCGCTCCAGAATGTTCTGTTCGTCTTCCTTGTCTTCCTGCAGCTGCTCGATCTGCTCGCGCTCAATTTGCAGGGCACGCTGGTCCTTGTCGATGCCGTGGCGGTTAAACACACGCACTTCAACGACCGTACCGGAACCACCCGGCGGCACACGCAGCGAGGTATCGCGAACGTCGGATGCCTTCTCACCGAAGATGGCGCGCAGGAGCTTTTCTTCCGGCGTCATCGGGCTTTCGCCCTTCGGCGTGACCTTGCCGACGAGAATGTCGCCGGCTTTCACTTCAGCACCGACAGCCACGATCCCGGCCTCATCGAGGTTGCGCAGGGCTTCCTCGCCGACATTCGGGATGTCGCGGGTGATCTCTTCCGGGCCGAGCTTGGTGTCGCGAGCGGCGATCTCATACTCTTCCAGGTGGATTGACGTGAAGACGTCGTCTTTCACGATCCGCTCTGAGATGAGGATCGAGTCCTCGAAGTTGTAGCCATTCCACGGCATGAACGCGACGAGCACGTTGCGGCCGAGCGCCAGTTCACCAAGATCGGTAGACGGGCCGTCCGCAATAATGTCGCCAGCCTGCACCTCGTCGCCCACGCGCACAATCGGGCGCTGGTTGATGCAGGAGTTCTGGTTGGACCGGCGGAACTTCGCCAGGCGGTAGATATCAACGCCGGACTTGGCAGAATCGATATCCTCGGTCGCACGAACAACGATACGCGTCGCATCAACCTGCTCGATCACACCCGCACGGCGCGCGACGACCGCCGCGCGGCTGTCACGGGCAACCACCGCTTCCATGCCGGTACCGACAAAAGGCGCTTCCGATTTGACCAGCGGCACAGCCTGACGCTGCATGTTCGAGCCCATCAGGGCGCGGTTGGCGTCGTCATTTTCAAGGAAGGGAATGAGGGCTGCAGCGACCGAAACGACCTGTTTCGGCGACACGTCCATATATTCGACTTCCTCCCGCGGGACGAGCGTCGCTTCGCCGTTCACGCGGGCGTTGACGAACTCATTGTCCAGCTCGCCATTGTCGTTGACCGTGGCGTTGGCCTGCGCGATCGCGAAGCGGTGCTCTTCCATGGCGGAGAGATACACCACCTCATCGGTCAGCTTGCCCTTCTCGACCTTACGGTACGGGCTTTCGATGAAGCCATACTTGTTCACGCGCGCATGGGTGGCGAGCGAGTTGATCAGGCCGATATTCGGGCCTTCCGGCGTCTCAATCGGGCAGATACGGCCATAGTGTGTCGGGTGAACGTCGCGAACCTCGAAGCCTGCGCGCTCACGGGTGAGACCGCCCGGGCCAAGTGCCGAAAGACGGCGCTTATGGGTGATTTCCGACAGCGGGTTGGTCTGGTCCATGAACTGCGACAGCTGCGAAGAGCCAAAGAATTCACGCACCGAAGCCACAACCGGCTTCGCATTGATCAGGTCGTGCGGCATGACCGTGTCGATATCGACAGAGGACATGCGCTCCTTGATGGCGCGCTCCATGCGCACCAGACCGATGCGATAGTTGTTCTCCATCAGCTCACCGACAGAGCGGACGCGGCGGTTGCCGAGGTTGTCGATATCGTCGACTTCGCCCTTGCCGTCCTTGAGGTCGAGGATGACCTTCATGACGCCGACAATGTCCTCGCGGCGCAGGGTGCGCATGCTGTCTTCAGCCGGCTCATAGTCGCCGAGCGCCATATTCAGGCGCATGTTCATCTTCACACGGCCAACCGCGGAAAGGTCGTAGCGTTCGCCATCGAAGAAGAGCTGGTTGAACAGTGCGTCAGCCGCTTCCTGCGTCGGCGGCTCGCCCGGCCGCATGACGCGGTAGATGTCGGACAGCGCCTCGAAACGCGTCTCGTTCTTGTCCGCCTTCAGCGTGTTGCGCAGCCACGGGCCACGGTCGGCGCCGTCGATGTTGAGGATTTCGACCGACTTCTGCCCCTGCTCGCGAAGCTCTGCAACGAGCTCCTCAGTCAGGACGTCGCCAGCTTCACCAAAAATCTCGCCGGTTTCGCGGTTGACGATATCGCGGCCGAGGAACTTACCCTCGAGAGCCGTGGATGGAACGAGAAGCTCGTCCGTACCGCCCTCAACGATCCGCTTGGCAGCGAGCGCTGTGATCTTGCGATCCGCAGGCGCCACAACCTTGCCGGTCTTCGCGTCAACAAGATCATAGCTTGGCTTCTGTCCCTTCCACGCTTCCGGGCGGAAGCCCATGATCCAGCCGCTCTTGTCCAGCCGGTAGACCGAACGGGTGTAGAAGAGGTCGATGATCTCGTCTGTGTCATAGCCGAGCGCATACAGCATCGTCGTCGCAGGCAGTTTGCGCTTGCGGTCGATGCGGATGTTCAGAATGTCCTTGGCGTCAAACTCGAAGTCGAGCCAGGACCCGCGATATGGAATGATCCGGGCCGCGAAGAGAAGCTTGCCGGACGAATGGGTCTTGCCGCGATCATGGTCGAAGAAGACGCCCGGCGAGCGGTGCATCTGGGACACAATCACACGCTCGGTGCCGTTCACGATGAACGTACCCTTGTCGGTCATCAGCGGAATATCGCCGAGATAGACCTCTTGCTCCTTGACCTCTTTGATCGATTTCGCGCCCGTGTCCTCGTCAATATCGAAGACAACCAGCTGCAGCCGCACCTTGAGCGGCGCTGCGTAGGTCAGGTCACGCTGCATACACTCCTGCACATCGAACTTCGGCGGCTCGAATTCGTACGAAACGTATTCAAGTGTTGCGCGCTCATTGAAGTCGATGATCGGGAAAACGCTTTTGAAGACACCGCCAAGACCATCATCGGTGCGCTCGGTGAGCGCCGTATGCATCTGCAGAAACTGCTCATAGGAGGAGCGCTGCACTTCGATGAGGTTTGGCATGTCGATGGCTTCGGGAATACGACCGAAGGATTTGCGGATACGTTTTTTTTCCGTGAAAGAAAGAGCCATCTTCTGTTCCGTTTCTTGCCGCCAACTCCGGCCCGCAGCATGCGGACACGGTGGCGGCTTGCCACCTGAAACGCGAGCACGCGGCGGACCCTCAACGGGATCCGCCGCGCTATTTACTCTACCGAAACAGCGCCTCGCGCAGACGCTGCCTCTTCATATGCAAGCCGGGACCGGCTTACTTGATTTCAACCTTGGCACCGGCCTCTTCGAACTTCTTCTTGAGTTCTTCGGCTTCGTCCTTGTTGACGCCTTCCTTGATCGGCTTCGGAGCGCTTTCGACGAGCTCCTTGGCTTCTTTCAGGCCAAGACCGGACACGACTTCGCGCACGACCTTGATGACGTTGATCTTCTTGTCGCCGCCGTCCACGAGGATGACGTCGAATTCGTCTTTTTCTTCAGCGGCTGCGCCGCCGGCGTCGCCACCGGCTGCCGGGCCAGCCATAGCCACGGCTGCTGCTGCTTTGATGCCGCGCTCTTCGAGATAATCGTTGAGCTCTTTTGCTTCGAGAATGGTGAGGCCGAGAAGTTCGTCACCAAGTTTTGCAATATCTGCCATTTGTCTGATCGACTTTCTTGTTCAGGTTTAGAGGTGTTCTGGTTTCGCGTTGGCTTATCTGACGCTATGCCGCTGCCTGCTCGCCAATGACCTTGATCGCTCCAGCAAGACCCTGGCCCGGCGCATTGACGCGCTGGACAATCTGGCTGGCCTGACCGGTCAGGCGGGCAACAATGGTTGCGATCATCTCTTCGCGCGATGGCATCTTCGCGAGGGCTTCGACGCCCGCGCTGTCCATCACTTCGGCGCCCATGACGCCACCGATGAGCTTCAGCTTTTCATTGTCTTTGGCAAACTCGGCGGTTGCCTTTGCAGGGACCGTCGGGTCTTCTGCATAGGCGATAGCCACCTGGCCAGAGAAGAGATCCTGAGCCGCATCGCCGCCCTTGCCCTTGAGGGCAATCTTGGCAATCCGGTTCTTGACCACTTTAAGCCGCCCACCCTGCTCTCTGAGCGTGGTGCGCAGCTTCGTCAGTTCCGCAACGCTCAAACCGGTATAATGCGTGACGACAACTGCACCGGAATTCTCGAAAACTGTTTCGAGCTCCGCCAGCGCCGCCTGCTTTCCAGCTTTATCCATTACGGTTCTCCAGTTAAGGCGTCCGGCCCATCCGGGCGCCCGGGAATTCGCCTTCGTCGGATTGCTCCGCTTCCAGCGCCTGCCCAGGGCCTGGCGATACCAGACTGGCCGAAACCTGAATTCCGACAGCCTCTAATACTCGCCTCACCCCGTCTATCATGGGATTTCTGTGCCCTAAGGACGCGACCCATGGTCTTGGACAGGAAAACGGGAGGCCCCCGATTTGGTCGGTGATCTCCCGTCAAGAGGGGTCTGTTAACGCGGAATACACAGGGTCGCAACCCCCGGCACGCACAATTTCTCATGCCCGGGACACGCTCTCCTCAGCTCCAGAGAAGATATCGCGCCGCAGCCCGAAACGCAAACGCCCGGACCTGCGAGAGGTCCGGGCGCTCGATTTTCAGTCGCTTTATTTGCGCTCTAGGCGGCGGCGATCGCCTCATTGGCGTCGACCGTGATGCCCGGGCCCATCGTGGAAGACAGCGCGATCTTCTTCATATAGGTGCCCTTGGCGCCCGATGGCTTGGCCTTCATCAGGGCATCGACAAACGCCTTGAAGTTCTGCTCGAGCGCATCTTCGCTGAAGCTTGCCTTGCCGATGCCGGCATGGACGATGCCGCGCTTCTCGACGCGGAACTCGACAGAGCCACCCTTCGCGTCGGCAACGGCCTTTGCGACATTCGGGGTAACCGTGCCGACCTTCGGGTTCGGCATCAGGCCGCGCGGGCCAAGAACCTTACCCAGACGACCGACGACAGCCATCATGTCCGGGGTCGCGATGACCCGGTCGAAATCCATCATGCCGCCCTGGATCTGCTCCATGAGGTCCTCGGCGCCAACGAAATCGGCGCCGGCTTCCTTGGCCTCTTCAGCCTTGGCATCGCGTGCAAAGACCGCCACGCGGACGTCCTTACCGGTGCCGGAAGGCATAGAGACCATGCCACGGACCATCTGGTCGGCATATTTCGGATCCACGCCCAGGCTGACGGCGACTTCAATCGTCTCGTCGAACTTGGAGGTCGCATTCGATTTCACGAGAGAGATGGCTTCAGAAACGCCATAGATCTTCTCGGCATCCACCGCACTGTAAGCGGCGCGATATCTTTTTCCGTGCTTAGCCATGTTCTTAGTTCACCACATCGAGGCCCATCGACTTCGCAGAGCCCTTGATGATCTCTGTTGCGGCGTCGAGGTCCGTTGCATTGAGATCGACCATTTTCGCTTCGGCGATCTCGCGGCACTGGGCGATCGTCACCTTGCCGGCGACGTCCTTGCCCGGCTGCTTGGCACCTGAGTTCGGCTTGCCGATCTTCAGGCCTGCAGCTTTCTTCAGAAGAACGCTCGCAGGCGGCGTCTTCGTGGTGAAGGTAAAGGACTTGTCCTGATAGTAGTCGATCACGACGGGGATCGGCAGGCCCTTCTCCATGTTCTCGGTCTTCGCATTGAAGGCCTTACAGAACTCCATGATATTGATGCCGCGCTGACCGAGCGCAGGACCAACTGGCGGAGACGGGTTGGCCGAACCGGCCGGGATCTGGAGCTTGAGCTGCCCCAGCAATTTCTTAGCCATGTCATCCTCTCTGGCTTGTTACGTGGCCGGTGGTCTTTCGATCCGGCCGCCTGGTTTGAGGCCCCGTGGTCCAGCCCGGTGATGGTCTTTCCCACCGGCACTTCCCACAAGGTATCTCGCCCGGCGAGGGGCGAAGCGCGCGGTACACACGAAAAGACCCGGCAGGTCAAGCCCGCCGGGTCAGCTCTGGCACCTGATCAAAAGCGCCTAGTAGCCCTTCTGCTGGATGTATTCGCGGATGCGCTGCTGGCGGATATCTGGATTGGGGTGTGTCGACAGGAAGTCGGCGGTACGCTGGCTGTTATTCTGCTGCATCACTTCCCACAGGCGGATCGCAGCGCGTGGATCATAGCCCGCACGCACCATATAATCGACGCCGGCGAGGTCGGCTTCCAGCTCGGCATTGCGGCTGTACGGCAGGACAACGCCCAGATTAGCGGCCACACTGCCGAGCGCGTTCACCTGATTTGCGCTGACGCCAAGACCGCTATTGCCCGCGGCGGCCGCACCAACCTGAACGGCGGCCGAAGCGGCGGCCTGACGGGTCGCGCGCTGATTGGCGTGGCGATAGATGGCGTGCGCGACCTCATGGCCGAGAACCGCTGCGAGCTGGTCGTCATTTTCGACCACATCGAGCAGGCCGGTATATACGCCGACCCGATTGCCCGGCATCACGAACGCATTCACGTCATCCGAATTGAAAACCTGGACATCCCACTGTTCACCGGCTTTCGGCGATGCGGCGGCAATCCGGCTCCAGACACGCTGAACGCGCTGATATTGCGGGCCCGAATTCAGTGTCGGCGTCTGGGCGCGAAGCTGCTGCCAGGCCTGCGCGGAAGCCTGAGAAAGCTGTGCGTCGTCATAAGCGGCAAATTGCTGTTCGCCAGTATAGGGGTTCACGCTGCACGCTGTGGCTGCAAACGCGAGCGAGGCGGCGAGCCCTGCGAATGTCCGTCGCTCGAATGAACCTGCCCGTTGCGGTTTGGCTGTTGTCATTGACCCGTCCCTTTCCAGTGTCATGCGATGTCATGAATGGCGTTATATGTAACCTGCATGGCCTAACTCTCAAATGAAGACTTCGTTCACCGGCGATCAACACGAAAATATCTAGCCCACCAGCTGGCGCGCCTGGCTGATCCAGCCCTCCCGCCTCGCCTGTCCGTCGAGGTCGAAAGCCTCATCCACCCAAGCGAGGTTTGCGGGCGTCCATTCAGCAATCTGGGAAAAATGCCAGACCCCGATTTCATTGAGCTTGAGCTCGATTGAAGAGCTGAGGCCGGAGAGCCGGGTGAGGTCGTCGGCCGCCCCTTCAGGAGCTGGCCGCGACGGGGGGCGGAGAGGCTTTTCTTCCTTCGTCTGCTGCGCTGCAGCCGGTTGCTGCGCCGCGCCCGCAGAGGCCAGCGCGGACATCGGACTGGTGAAGCGGGGGCCTCGGACGGCGAACCGGTCCGGTCCAGCGTTCGCCACCTGAGCAGAATTTGGCTGCGCAGGCCGCGGCGATGGGCGCGCGGGTTCAGACGCGCGAACAGGCTCAGGAGAGTTGCTTGCAGGGGCCGCAGATTGGTCGGTAACTTCCGCCCTTCTAACCTGCACCGCGCCTTCGGAAGGCTGGTCCAGATAGGCGAGCCGGCTTTCCAGATACCGGTTACGCCAGCGCAAACGGGCAACTTCTTCATCACGCTTGCTCGGTTCGCTTTCATCTGGGGCATCTGGACGCGCCGCCATCGAAGAGTCTGCCTCCTCCGGCGCAGCGGACCGGACTGCCTGCAGCCTGGCCTGCAGCGCCTCGGCCCGCATGACCAGATAGCGTGTCAGATACGCCTCCTTGCTGAGGGTACTTTCGCTCGGGCCAGTTTCTGCAGGCTGGAGCGTCTCAGCGTCAGCCTTTTCCTTCGCCATATGATGGAGTCGCAGCTCCACATCGTGAATCCGCTCTTCCAGATACTCATTGCGAGCGATGAGCGCATTACGCAGCGATGCCTCTTCCCCCGCGCGGCTGGTAGACGACGCCGGCGCACCCGCCTCTGCCTCAGTCTTGGGACGCTCGGCTCCCGCTTCCCGGAGCGCGGCAAGCTCTGCCTGGAGGCGTTCGACCTCAGCCTTCAGTGCCGGGTCGGCCCCTTCGGCGACGGCAGCCTTGGTCTGCGCCTTCCATTTACGCTGCGCGGCAAACAGGCTGTCGAGCTCATCCTTGGTCTGTTGCAGTTCCAGAAGTGCAATATCCCGGTCCACAATGGCCCGCTGCTCCTCGGGCGACTTCTTCAGGCCCCGAAGGATCCACGCCAGCCCAAAACCAAGCAGCAATGCGCCAGCAAGCACATACCATACATATTCATGAACCAGGGCCATCAGATCGGCTCTCCATGCGGGCCGGATTTTCACCGCGCCGAATTTCCACTCACCTCAGCTCATGCGCGGCTTCGGCACGGGCGAGGTTGAGCAGCGGTCTTGTCTTGATTCTGCCAGCAGACCGAACCATGGCGCGCGCGTCAATTGTCTTGCGCGAAGTCTGTGCTAAAGCGCGCCCATGTCATCGAACCTCGAAACAATCTCCAGCACGGGTAATCCGCTGGTCAAGATGCTGCGCAGCCTGGAGCGCAAGAAGGGCCGGAACGAAACCGGTCTCTTTCTGGCTGAGGGCGCGCGCCTTGTTGAACAGGGCCTCTCTGCGGGCTGGTCGCTCGACAGTCTGGTCGTCTCCGCCTCCAGCGCAGAGCGGGCCTTCGTGCGCGACCTTGTCGACAAGGCCGCCCGTTCAGGCGCCCGCACCGTGCAGGTGACGGACAGGCTGGCCGGTCAGATCGCCCGTAAGGACAATCCGCAGGCCGTGATTGGCGCCTTTCGCCAGACTCACCCTGCCCTCGAAGACCTCACCGTTCCGGAGACCTCGCTCTGGATCGCTCTTTATGAGGTCCGCGATCCCGGCAATCTTGGCACTATCCTGCGCACTGCCGACTGCGCCGGGCTGTCGGGCGTGCTCCTGATCGGCCAGTGCTGCGATCCCTATAGCGTCGAAGCCGTCCGCGCCTCGATGGGATCGATCTTCGATATTCCTTTCGCCCGCGCGAGCTTCGATGCGTTCAACACCTGGCGCACAGGCGCCGGCCTCTCTGTTCTTGCCGCCAGCGTGAACGGCACGGTCCGCCACACCGATGCCGACATGTCAGGACCGAGCGTCATCCTGATGGGCAATGAACAGGCCGGTCTGCCGGATGCTGTCGAGGCCAAATGCGACACGCTCTGCCTGATCCCGATGCGCGGCGGTGCCGACAGTCTCAACCTCGCTCAGGCGACGGCCGTCATGACCTATGAAGCCTGGCGCCAGAGAGACTTCAAATAAGAGATTTCGCATGAAGTACGAACAGACCCTCTTTCTTGCTGACAACTGGGACGACTACGCCCTGCTCGACAGCGGCGATGGGCTCAAGCGCGAACGTTTCGCCAGCCAGACCGTCATCCGCCCGGACCCGCAGGCCTTCTGGCGCCCGCGCCAGCCGGTCGATACATGGAAGGCGGATGCCTGGTTCGATGCCAAGGCCGGGGACGATGAACGCGGCCAGTGGCGACGGCTCAATCCCAAGGCGCCGGACACCTGGCCTATGACATGGGAGGGTCTTAAATTCGAAGCCCGGCGCACGCCTTTCCGGCACATGGGCGTCTTCCAGGAACACTCGGTACACTGGGCTTTCGCGAAGGATCAGCTCAGGAAAGCCGGCCGTCCGGCCAAAGTGCTGAACCTTTTTGGCTACACCGGGCTGATGTCGCTGGCCTGCGCGCAGGCAGGCGCCGAAGTGGTTCACCTGGACGCCAGTCCAAAATCCAATGGGTTCGGCAAGGATGCGCAGACCATGTCCGGTCTGGATGACCGCACAATCCGCTGGATTGCGGATGATGCAATGAAATTCGTCGCGCGTGAGCAGCGCCGCGGCAACCGGTACGACGCGATCATCCTCGATCCCCCGAAGTTCGGACGAGGCACGAAGAATGAAACCTGGCGCTTTGAGGAAGACCTTCCCGGCCTGCTGGATGGTGTCGCAGAGCTATTGGTGGAAGATCCGCTCTTTGTCGTCCTGACCGCCTATGCCGTCAGACTCTCGCACATTGCGCTGGCCCAGGCGCTGGGAGACCGTCTCGAGCCATTTGGCGGGCGCATAGAGATGGGCGAGATGGCCCTTCCGGAGGAGAAGACCGGACGCATGTTGCCCACTTCGATCTGCGCCCGCTGGCGGGCGGATTAAGCCGCCTCACGCTCCTTGCGCACTCCAAGCTGCTGCTTCACCCGCTCGGCGAGCTGGCGCACATTGAAAGGCTTGGGCAGGAAGGAAATCTCGCGGTCGTCATCGAGTTTCTTGGCGATGTCCGGATCCGCATAACCGGAAACGAAGATGACACGCGCATGGCCGAGATAGTCCTTGGCCTCCCGGATCAGGGTCGGCCCGTCCATACCGGGCATGACCACGTCTGAAACAATCAGATCAAACGTCCCTGGCGCATCCTCGAGGATTTCCAGGGCTTCCTCGCCATCGCCAGCCGACTCCACTTCATAGCCGCGCGAGATGAGATGCATGACGGCAATGTCGCGCAGCCCCTTTTCATCCTCGACCAGCAGGATACGTCCGCGCCCGGAGATATCCATTGGCCGTCTCTCCTCGGCCTCCTCCACCGGCGTGTCTTCTGCGGGCTGCGGAATATCTTCTTCCTTCAGCGCCGGCAGATAAATCTGGAAGGTCGTCCCCTCCCCCACTTTGGAGATCGGGCAGATAAAGCCTTCCGACTGTTTGACGATGCCGTAGACCGTGGCAAGTCCAAGCCCGGTACCAACGCCCACATCCTTGGTCGTGAAGAAAGGCTGGAAGATCTTGTTCAGGATATTGGCCGGGATGCCGCAGCCGGTATCGGCCACCTCGATCAGCAGATAGTCACCCTCGTCTACATAATGAAAGCCCTTGTCATGGGCATCCTTGGCGGTGGCCGCCGAAGTGCGGATCTCCAGCGACCCGCCTGCCTGCCCAGATAGCAGCATCGCATCGCGCGCATTGGTGACAAGGTTGATGATGACCGTCTCCAGCTGGTTCAGGTCGGCCTTGATGTAAGGCAGGTTCCGGCCATGCACCGTGTTGAACTCGATGCGTTCATCGAGGATCTGGCGCAGGAGGATCGAGAACTCGGACAGGAAGTCCGTCGCATTCACGATCTCGCGCTTGAAGGTCTGCTGGCGGGCATAGGCCAGCAGCATGCGCACCAGATCCTTCGCGCGCACAGAGAATTCATAGATGCTCTTGATGTTCTCATAGTCGGGATCGCCTACCGGATGGCGCGTCATCAGCTCATCATTGTTCAGCATGATGCCCGTCAGAACATTGTTGAAATCATGCGCCACGCCGCCGGCAAGCTGCCCGATGGCCTGCATCTTCTCGCCCTGCGCCAGACGGACTTCGAGATCCTTCTGCTCCGTCATGTCGATGATATAGGCAACTGAGGGCTGTCCGGCGCTGTCGAGCGACACAAACACATTGACGCTACGCGCCGGCTCGCCTGCAAGCTTCAGCCCCACCGGTTTGTCGACCGCATCGAGCAGCTTCGCCGCGATTTCGTCCGCGTCGGTCTCATCATCCTGGGCAAAAAGGTCGGCGAACCGCGAGCCGTCTTCGCAGTTGACCGCAATCTCCCGCAAGGCGCGGTTGGCGTTGCGAAGCACAGCGCTCTCGACGCTGGCGCCTTCCAGCCGGGCCGCGCCGAAAGGGGCTTCGTTAAACATCGGATCGCCATCGGCCGCCGGCGGGCGCGCCGCCATCGGCGCACTGAAACGGCCCTCGCGCTCTCCACCACCAGCCAGCGCCGCCGGCAGTAGAAGTGTGCGCCCCTGCGCATTGATGCCCTTGCCAGACCAGGTCGTAATCGCCTGCATCGGCATCTCTACCCCATCCCGCGTGCGCATCATGATGCGGGCACGGCCCGGCAGGCCGCTCTTCCTGTCCTTGCCCAGCATACGGACAAATTCCGGCCGCATGACATCGTCCAGACGAACATTGCGCGCGGTCTCAGGAAGGCCGATCAGTTCACGTAGCCACTTGTTGGCATAGCTGATCCTGCCATCCGGGCGCGCCGCAAAGAAACCAACCGGTGCGTCCTCGACATAGAGTGACTGGACATCCGTTGTTCCGCCGGCCGCCTCAGGCGCCGCGCTGACTTCGCGCAGCCGCCACATGACACGTCCTCTCGGCAGCGGCGCCACGGTCGCTTCATACTGGACGGTCTCTGTACTGGTGCCGATCGTCATCGCCGGAAGGGTCTCATGACGCGCTTCATTTGCCTTCGCCGCGCGTGACAGCCGGAAAACCGGAGCAGCGAGACCGGGCATGGAGGAGAACAGACGGTCAAAGGAAACAGGCGCCGCGGTCTCCTTCATGCTGGACAGCACCTGGCGTGTCAGCTCGCTATAGCGTGCATTCGCCGCAATCGGCGCGCCGCCCGGATCGGCAACCAGCACAGCCTCATCCAGCGCCTCGATCCAGCCAAAACGGGGGCCTGCTTCTGCAACCGCCTGCGCCGCTGCCCCACGCTGCGGGAACAGACCAAGCTTGCGGCCAGCGCCCTTCAGGACCCAGAGGAGAAAGACCATGCCGCCCGCAGCCATGGAAATGAGAAGCATCGGTCCCAGTCCACCGACCGCATCAGGCCAGGCTATGGCAACGCTTGCGGCGGCGACTGAAATGAGAAGGCATCCCCAGAAGAGAAACTGTAGAAGGTCTGCCCGGCTCATCATTTCAGTCTCGTCGTGCTCCGCGGCAAGCGGTTCGGCGAGGTTTTCGCTATCGGTCACATGATCGGTCATTTCGCCTACTCCCGGCGGGCGCCGCCCGATTGGGCCGCACTGATTCGTTTCACACATGATAGCGCCAAAGCCGCCCCGTGCGCAGGCAGCCTCAGCGCCGCAAATCCCGTTCAACCTGCCACGGCAATGGTTAATGTTTTTGAAAGAAGAGTTAATTTTTGGCCTTCACTCGCGCGCCCGAGCTTTGCGGGCAGACTGGCGGCGATCAGCCTTTTCATCTGCGTGGTGGCGAGATTTGAGGGCTTGACACGCAAAAACCTGCCTCTGGTTCCCAGCATTTGCAGAAAACTTTGTCGGGAACGGCCTCGCTTCCAACACCGTTGCAGGAGCAACAGTTACAGAACGAACAGGGCCTCCCCATGAAACCCCTTTTCCTATCCTTGATCCTCGCCTCGGCATCGCCGGTTGCTCTCGCACAGCAAGGTGACGCAGGCGCCATACGCACTCTTACCGCAACCGAGCAGGCCTCGATGGCTGGTGCTACCGTAAAGGCACCTCTTCCGAACGCGATTGAACAGGCCGTTATGGCTGACTGGTTCGAGACCGAGTTTGGTGACGATATCGACAAAAGTGTCAGCGAAGCCGCGCGCCGGGCCTATGTTCAGACCATGTTCGAGCCGGTCTGGACCCGCGAAGGCGCCAAAAGCCTTCAGGATGTTTCGGCAGACCTGTTCAAGCACGGCCTTGCCGCGGACGAAGTCCTCGAGGAAGACCTCAATCGCCTCATCGACCAACGCTTTTCTTCCTCCGATAAAGACGCTCAGGCAAAGGCAGACCTTGCCCTTTCGGCAGCTTGGCTACGTATCGCGGCGGCTATCAGCGGCGGACTTGCGGATGAAGGCGAAGCTGCGAAGCCGCGGATCTCCACCGCCAATTATGCCCTTATCCCTGAAAAGCTGATTGAAGCCGGTCAGGGCGGCAAGCTGAGTTTTCAGGATTTTGAGTCGAGCTATCCGCAATATGCAGCACTGAAAGGTGCGCTCGCCCACTATCGCGATATTCGCGATCAGGGCGGATGGCTCGCAATCCCCGAGGGCGAGACGCTGGAGCCCGGTCAATCTGATCCGCGCGTTCCCGCCATTCGCGAACGCCTGGCTGCCGAGGGTTTTATTGAAGATAAGGCAGAAGACCGCGAGCCGATGATGTTTGCCGACGCTAGCGACCTTCAGACCGTTTCGATGCAGGAACGCGCGCCTGAAGCCGATGGCGACGCCAAGACCGGCCTCATCGCGGCAAAGGCGACACAAAAAGATCCGAACCTGTATTCGGAAGACCTTTCCGCGGCCGTCGAGACGTTCCAGCAGCGCCATGGCATCAAGGTTGACGGCGTTGTCGGCCCGAACACGCTGCAAGCCCTGAATGAAAGCGTCGACTCCAAGATCGCACGTATTGCCGATTCAATGGAACGCTGGCGCCAGCAGGGCCCGGCAGACGCGAAATATGTCTGGGCCAACATCCCCTCCTATACGGTCGAAGGCTGGAATGGGACGACACGCGAAATCGCTATGAAGTCCATTGTCGGCATGTCCAGCCGTCAGACGCCCACCTTCAATGACGAGATCGAGTACACCGTTGCCAATCCCCGCTGGTATGCGCCCGTCAGCATTGTCTCAAAGGACAAGCTGCCGAAGCTGCAACGTGATCCTTCCTATGCACAGCGCGCCAATTTCAAGATCTATGACCGCGCCAATGGCGAGCAGGTCAGCGCCTATAATGTAAACTGGAACGATCCGTCTTCGGCCAGCAAGTATCGTCTTGTGCAGCAACCGGGCAGCAATAATGCCCTCGGTGAGCTCAAGATCATCTTCCCGAACCAGTATTCGGTCTATCTGCACGGCACACCCGGCAAACACCTTTTCGACCGCGCGGAACGCGCCTTCAGCTCTGGCTGTATCCGCCTTGAGCACCCAGACCAGATGGCAGAATGGGTCGCGGGTCAGGATTCCGAAGAGCGCGCCCGGGAAGTGAAGGACGCGCTGTCGACGACTACCAATCAGCGCATCGACTTCGAAAGCCGTCTGCCGATCCACATCACCTATATGACGGTGACCGTGAACGATGACGAGACGGTGAACTTCTGGCGCGATATTTATGACCGCACAGAAGGCATCAAGCAGGTTGAAAGATCGGCCCCGCTCGGTCAGACCGCCTCGGTGAACCAAGAGCAATCATCGACAGACCGGGGTTAGACCTTGATGCTGGAAACGCTGCTGACAGCTACATTTCTACAGCTTTCGACTTTTACCGGCGCGGCGCCAGCCGTGCCGGTTTCTGTCGGCGGCAAACCCGTGCCGCACGATATCTGGCATTATATGGCGCTGCCGGGCGACACTATTGAGCTGACCGTGCCTGCCGGCATGGCCGCCTATCTGGACGATACCCGGCTTGAAAATGCGGCCAGCTTCCCTGCCCCCGAAAAACCCGGAACCTATGCGCTGGAAATCCGCAGCCTTCAGGGCGAGGTGAAAAACAAGATTGCGCTCTTTGTGCTGGAACCAGCCGACCAGGTCGATGGCTCTGGCCGGGTCAATGGGTTCCGTATGGGCAAATATCCCCAGGATACACCGCTCGGCTATATCCGCCTCGATGAGGGATATGGTGACGTCAACGTCTCACCTAGTTTCCGGATCGGCCAGTTCTTGTGCCATCAACAGCCCGACCACTGGCCAAAATACCTTCTTATCTCAAGCACCAACCTCGAACGCCTCGAATTGCTTCTCAAGTCACTGAATGATGACGGCATCACGGACGCAGACACCTTCTTCGTGATGAGCGGCTTTCGTTCGCCGTTCTACAATACGGCAATCGGCTCTGCGACGCTGTCGCGTCACATGTATGGCGACGCGACGGACATCTATGTCGATGTGGCCCCGCGCGATGGCGTGATGGACGATCTAAACCGGGACGGAACCGTCGATAAGGCCGATGCCGACTTCCTCTACGACTACGCACAGGAACTGTTCGCCGCCACAGAAGGCATCTCTCAGGGCGGGCTTGGCAGCTACAGCGCAAATGCCGTCCACGGCCCTTTTGTTCATGTTGACGGGCGCGGGCGCGCCGCGCGGTGGGGCCGCTAGGTCCTGTACGCGGCGCCGATAAAGACAACACACCAGGCCATTAAGGCCGACAACCAGCGGGGGCAGTCATGCCAGACATTTTCGGTGACCTTTTCACACTGAGTGGGTTTTTCACCTTGCTCATGCTGCTTCTGCTACAGGCCGTGCTCGGCTTCGACAACCTTCTCTATATCGCGATCGAATCCAAACGCACTGGCGAGCATGCTTCGAAAGTGCGCCGCTGGGGCATTGGCCTCGCCATGCTGTTCCGGATTATCCTGCTGATCGTGATCGTCAGCCTGTTCGGCCTGCTCGCCGAACCACTTTTCGCACTCGATATCCCCCGTATCATAGATGGGGAATTTACCCTGCAGTCGCTGGTCACGCTCGTGGGCGGCAGCTTCATCATCTACACGGCAATCAAGGAAATCCACCACCTCCTCACAATCGATGAGGTGGGCGGTCACCACAAGAAAGAGAAGAAATCCGTCACCCAGGCGATCCTCCTGATTGTGACGATGAATGTCGTCTTCTCTTTTGACTCCATTCTGTCCGCGATGGCGATTGCCAATGTGAAGGAGGTCATCGATGGCGTAACAGAGACGCGCTACCAGGTCACCATCATGACCATCGCCATTCTCGCTTCCGGTGTTCTCATGATCCTGATGGCCGATTATGTAGCCGACTTCCTGCAGAAAAACCGGATGTATGAGGTCCTCGGCCTCTTCATTCTATTCCTTGTCGGTGTGCTGCTGGTGACCGAAGGGGCCCATCTTGCCCACATGCACATCTTCACCTTCGAGATTCTCGCCATGTCCAAGTCGAGCTTCTATCTCGTCGTCGGCGTACTGATCATATCGGACATCATCTCCACCAGCTTCCAGAAACGTCTCTGGGCCCAGCGGGAGCAGGAGTTGCGCAAGGGCGGCAAGAAGGTCAGCTCAGCGGATCATTAGTCCCGCGGAAGCCGTCATCAGGCACACCGGCGCACGCGTACAGCCATCCTGTCGCCCTTGCGCCCGACATCGCCTTCATAGGCCACCCGGCCGTCGCGCCCGCCGGACAGAAGCTCGACAGGCTGGTCGGCTGGCAGGCCAAGCAACAGTGTGTCGCCGGCCTTCAGCGCCGAGACCCGGCTCACTGGCACGCTCAGGGATGCTATCCTTGCCGTCAGCAAGGCTGTGCCCTCTCGCGCCCCTGCCTTCGCACGCGGCTTTTCTGCTGGCTGCCGTTTACCCTCGGAGGTGAGCGACCACAGCGCAGCTGTGCTCGCGCGTCCTGAGGCGTCGACGTCAAAACGGTACCGGGTCCCGCAATCGGTTGAGAGAAGCGACATCACATAGGTCGGGTTCGTCTCGATAGCGACGAGCGAGATCCCTTCGCCGAGCATCCGCGCAAAGGGTGAGAGAAACTGTTCAAGCAGGGCACAGTCAATGACGCTTAGCCGGCGTGGACGTGGGTCGGCCTCAAAGGTCAGCGCACCGCAGGCATTCGCGATCAGATGGTCGCTCAGTGCCGCGCTCAGCCGGATGACGTGGGTCACATCGCCCGTCTCATCACCGAAGGTCGCGAACGCGCCCCCTTCTTCCTCGCCCGTTTCCTTGAGAAGCTCTCTCTTTGACTGGAAATCACCAGCCGAATTGAGGCTGACCGCCGCCTTTAGCCCGGCCGACTGGCCGAACGCTCTTGAGAACCGTGCCGCAAAACGCTGGCCCTCAAGGCGGTTCTTGTCGACAGGCGGCTCAAGCTCCTCATCGAAACCGCGCGGCGCGCCGCCCTCATCGTTGATGCTTGGCAGGTCGGGGCGCAACAGTGCCTGAATCTCCTCGCGCGAGAGGATGCCCCGCGCGGTCGGCACCTTGAAATCGGGGGCTTCCGGCAGTGGCGGCGGCGCGCTCACATTGGGAACCTCCCTCATGACAGCTCGCTCTCTGCGTGCAGACATGGACCAGTCCTCTTCGGTACTTTCTGTATCGTTCATAGGAACCCCGGATCAGCCCCTCCCGTTCTGGGCTGCGCTGGTTAATGAAGCGTTAGTGTTTTGGAGTCCGCCTGCACCAGAATCGGTCTTTGCGAGCCTTTTTTCGCAGAAAAGGTAAACAGCCCGGGAAAACGGGTTAACGCTCCGCAGCTGAAATTAAGCTCACCGCAATATTCCGGTAATCTTTGATTCGGATTCCCGTGGCAGTTTCAGACCTAACGGACCGGCCCTTACAAAACCGCCGGGCGTTGGGTGATAAAAAACGGCAGGGCCTCATGGCTCTGCCGTTTTCAATTCCAGACGATCAACAGGCCGGCTGGATCAGTCGTCGCGAACGGTACGTTCCTTACGCTCGTGACGCTCCTGGGCTTCCAGGCTCAGCGTCGCGGTCGGACGCGCTTCCAGACGGCGCAGGCTGATCGGCTCGCCCGTCTCGTCGCAGTAACCATAAGTGCCTTCATCGATGCGGCGCAGCGCGGCGTCGATCTTGGAGATCAGCTTGCGCTGGCGGTCACGGGTGCGCAGCTCAAGCGCCTTGTCGCTTTCAGAGGAGGCCCGGTCCACAATATCAGGCAGATTGCTCGAATCTTCCTGAAGATTGTTAATCGTCGATTTGGTGCCGGCGAGGATATCGTTTTTCCACTCTTCGAGGCGCATCCGGAAATAGGCCTGCTGGCGTGGGTTCATGAAATCTTCATCGTCGGACGGGACATAGTCATTCAGTTTGGTATCGGCCATGGTTTCCATACCTCCCACTGGCGCGGCCTATATAGCGTGTCGCCCGGCTGCGCAATCCGGCAATACATTATCCTGAGTAGACACGGGCGCACATGAACGCGGTCTGAATCCTGCAAGCCCAGTGCCATGTGCGGTGGAGACTGCAGCCCCTTGCGGACAGGCCAGCGGCTGTGTCCTATAGCGGCTCGGGGGAGACGGGCTCAGGGCCCGCTTGGTTCAGGTTTTCAACTCAGGTCGGCAAATGGCCCGCTATCACAGACGCAGGCAGGCAGATCAGAAAGGGACGTGGCGCCAGGCGCTCGTCTTCAACAGCCTGCTCGTCATACTGGCCGTGCTCGCCAGCCGCGTCCTCGTTAACGCTTATTCGCCCCAGGCCTTTGGTGGCATTGCAGACGTTGAGGCGCGCGACGAAACCCGCCGGGAGATCGACCGCACCTTCGAGACCATTGTGCCGGACGGTGTGCCTTCGCGTGTTTTCTGGGCCGATCAGATCGCCGAACAGCTGACCATGCGCGATCTGTCCGCCGCCCGGGGCTATCTGCTGGCCGCCCCCACCATGCTGAGTCGCAATGACCGGCGGGCTCTCATGGCGGCCTTTGCCGCAGAAGAATCCGGCAGCGAGGACGACCGGCTCACCCGGGCGGGCCTTCTCTTCCTGCCCAATGATGTGCGCGCCAACTATCAACGCGCGGTAGAGCGCCCGAATGTCCAGCTTCCACAAACGCCGCCCGCAGATGAGATGTCCGGCGCGACTGAAAACGAAGCTTATGATGACACCGGCCCGCCACCAACCTTGGAGACCGGAACCCACGCACACCTGGCAGGCCTGCCAGCCGGATTTTCCATGATCGGTGACCGCGCAGACCTTGTCCGGCGTTCCCAGCAATGGGTGAACGGCGATCCCGTCGACACCATGCAGCTACGCCTCGGCGCCATCGCGCATCTCGGTCTGCAGCAGGAGGGTGGCGCCCCCGCCTATCTTTCGGGAATATCTGTGCTTCGTGCGG
>NVWP01000069.1 GCA_002733705.1 Henriciella sp.
GTGATGCCGGACGGGGTGCCGGCCACGATGAAGCGGGCATCCTGATAGCAGGCATAGTTTAGGGCATCGAGGCCGCGCGCGATGAACGGATCGTACAGTGTGCCGATGGGGATGAGCCGCGTGCCGAAATGGCTGTGGGCCAGGCCGCATTGGCCAAGGTGAAGGAAGAGGTTCATCTCCGCGATGCCGAGCTCGAAATGCTGCCCTTCGGGGGAGAATTCCCACTTCTGGGCGGACGGGATGGACTGTTCCTTGAAGGTGTCCGAGACCTCACGCCGGGCAAAGAGCGAGCGGCGATTGACCCAGCCGGTGAGGTTGGTCGAGGAGGTCACGTCCGGCGACATGGTGACGATATGGTCGGCGAGGTCGGAGTCGCCGCGGGCTAGCGCATCGAGGATCTTGCCGAAACCGGCCTGGGTGGCCAGTTCGCGGTCATCGAGCCAGACAGGGCCGGGGGATTTCACGGCGGGGGCGGTATAGCGGCGCGTGCCCTTGGCGAAGAAAGGGACGGTGTCGAGGAAACTCTGGAGGCCGTCCTTGTCCTCGACGGTGGCGAACTTGTCCCACTCCTCGCCTTCCGGAACGCCCATGCGCTTCTGGAAGTCGGCGAACTGGGGATTGTTCATGAAGCCGCCATGATTGTCCTTGTGCCCGGCGAGCGGGGTCTGCCAGCCCTTGATCGTGTAGGCGAGGAAGACGGTCGGCTTGTCGTCGTCGATCTTGTCGAAAGCCTCGGTGAGCGTTGCGAGGCACTGGCCGCCGAGATTGTTCATCAGGGCGTCGAGTTCTTCGTCGCTGCGCTTGTCGAGGAGGGCGGAAACGTCGCCCTGATCGCCGATGTCGTTCATCAGGCGTTTGCGCCAGGCCGCGCCGCCTTTGTAGGTGAGGGCGGAGTAGTCCATGTTCGGGCAGTTCTGGATCCACTCCTTCAGGGCTTCGCCGCCCGGTTCCTTGAAGGCTTCGCGCTGGAGCTTGCCGTGGCGAAGGACCACGGTGCGCCAGCCGAATGCCTTGAAGATGGCGTCGATCTTTTCCCATAGGCCCTCATGGACGACGCCATCGAGGCTCTGGCGGTTGTAATCGATGATCCACCAGGTGTTGCGGAGGTCGTGCTTCCAGCCTTCCTGCAGGCACTCATACACATTGCCTTCGTCGAGTTCGGCGTCACCAACGAGCGCGACCTGACGGCCCAGTGGCGTGTCGCCCAGCCAGCCCTTGGCGGCGACATAGTCCTGAACGATCGAGTTGAAGGCGGTGGCCGCGACCCCGAGACCGACAGAGCCGGTGGAGAAGTCGACATCGTCTGTGTCCTTGGTGCGGCTGGGATAGGACTGCGCGCCGCCATAGCCGCGGAAATTTTCGAGCTTCTCGCGCGTCTGGTTGCCCATCAGGTATTGCATCGCGTGGAAAACCGGCGAAGCGTGCGGCTTCACAGCGACGCGGTCTTCCGGCTTCAGCGTGTTGAAATAGAGCGCCGTCATGATCGGCACCATGGAGGCGCAGGACGCCTGGTGCCCGCCGACCTTGATCGCGCCGTCTTCCTTCTTGCGGATATTGTTGGCGTTGTGGACCGTCCAGGCCGACAGCCAGAGAAGGCGCTGTTCGATGGTTTTGAGATGATCGAGATCGGCGGTCATGGCTGGCCCTTGCATTTGCAACAGTCTTGTGTGTGCGGGTGTGGCATGAAGTGGCGCGCCAAGTCCATCCGGCGAGCCGTGTCGGCAGCAGGCTGGGGATAGCGAAACCCGGGCAATTGCAGCCGAGCCTGCCCCTTCGAGGGCTTGTGACTTGATAGGCGCAGAGACGTCGGCTTTAGCTGGCGCGTGTAGAGACAAACATTGCCGGGGAGGCACGTATGAAAGTTTGGGTTGTGGCTGCAGCAGGGCTTGGCGCTGTCTGGATGGGGGGTGCAAGTGAGGCGCAATCCTTCCTGACTATCGAGGCAGACCCGGCCATTCCGACACTGGAAGAGGTCGCGGGGCATGTGCCAGGCGAAGAGATATCAACGCCGGTCGAGGCCATCGACTATATGGAAGCGCTGGCGGAAGCTGCACCCGACCGGATGAAGCTCACCGAATATGCCGAAAGCTGGGAAGGGCGCCCGCTCGTCTATGGCGTGATCTCCTCTGCGGAAAACATGGCGCGGCTCGATAAGATCAAGGCAGATATCGCCCGGCTCGCCTCGGCTGAGGACCTCTCTTCGGGCGAGCGCGATACGCTCATCGATGAGACGCCCGCTGTGGTGTGGCTGTCCTATGGCGTCCACGGCAACGAGATTTCGAGCACGGATGCGGCGCTGACGCTCGCCTATCACCTGCTGGCTGCGGAGAATGATCAGACGGTCGATACCATCCTGGACAAGACGATTGTCGTGATCGATCCAATGCAGAACCCGGACGGGCGGGCGCGCTTCGTCAACAGTTTCGAGGCGGCACGCGGGATCGAGCCCCTTGCCGACCGATATACGGCCGAGCATGACGAGCCGTGGCCGGGCGGGCGGTTTAACCACTATCTCTTCGACATGAACCGCGACTGGTTCACGCTGTCCCAGCCGGAAACGCGCGGCCGCGTGGCCAGCATGCTGGAATGGCATCCCGTCGTCGTGGTCGATGCCCACGAAATGGGCGGGGACGAGACCTATTTCTTCGCACCGTCGGCCGACCCGTTCAATCCGAACATCACCGAGCTCCAGAAGGAGAAACAGGTGCTGATCGGCCGCAATCATGCCCGCTGGTTCGATGAGCGCGGCTATGACTATTTTACCCGTGAGGTCTTCGACGCCTTCTATCCCGGCTATGGCGACATGTGGCCGACGCTCGGCGGGGCGATTGCCATGACCTATGAGCAGGGCTCTGCGCGAGGGCTGGCCTATGAGCGGTCGACCGGCGATGTCCTGACTTATGAACAGGGGGTGGAGCAGCATTTCATCGCGACGCTGTCGACGGCGGAAGTGGTGGCGAATAACAAGGATTTGTTCCTGTCGGACTTTGCGACCTACCGGCGTGAGGCGGTGGCAGATGCGCGCGGGGCGAGCGACCGGTATTTCGTCTTCGACCTGTCGGACCGCCGCTGGCAGGCCGAAACCCTTGGCCGCAAGCTCGCCGCGCAGGACATCGTGGTGCAGCGCCTTGCGCCCGGCGCGCAGGTGTGCGGCGTGCGCTATGAGGACGGCGCTCTGGTCATCGACCGGGCCCAGCCTGCCGGCAAGCGGATCACGACGCTCTTGAGCGAGGAGACCAGCCTGCCGGAGGATTTTGTCGAGGAGCAGGAGTCGCGCCGCGACCGGGGCCTCAATCATGAGCTTTACGATGTGACAGCATGGTCCATGCCGCTGATGGAGGGCGTCACGAGCCGCACTTGCGGCCAGGTGAACCTGTCCGATGCCAGCCGGGTGAGCGCCGATGACCCGGTCCGCGCGATAACGGCGTCCGGCGCAGCCTATGGCTATGTGGTGCCGTGGAGCGATGCGGGGCAGGCCAGGCTTGTTCTGGCGGCGCTGGAGGCGGGTCTCTCCGGCAAGGCCACGGTAGAGGAATTCACGGTGCAGGGGCGCGAATATCCACGCGGCTCGGTCGTCTTCCCGCTCAGCGCCAATGATGGCGATATGGCGACCACGCTGAATACGCTCGCGACCGAGATCGGCGCGGAGTATGTGGCGTTGCAGTCGAGCTGGGTCGAAGAGGGCCCCAACTATGGCAGCGACAAATTCGTGGCGCTCAGCTTTCCGAAGGTCGCCATGGCCTGGGGCGAGGGCACGAGCGCCACGGACGCGGGTGCGGCGCGCTATGTGCTGGAGCGTGAGCTCGGCATTCCGGTGGCGCCAATCCGTGTCGGCACGTTGAGCCAGGCTGATCTTGGGCGCTACGACGTGTTGATCCTGCCGGATGCCGGCTGGGGATTTGAGGGCGAGTTCGGCGCGGGCGGCATGTCGGCCGTGTCGGCTTTCGTGCGCAATGGCGGTGTGCTGGTCGGCTTCGAAGGGGCCGTCGGGGCGCTGACAGGCGAAGATGGCCTTCTGTCTGCGCGGCGCGAAACCGCCTATTTGGAAGAAGAGAAAAAGCCGAGAAATGGCGAGGATACGGGACCTGCGGACGGGACGGTCATCGCGGATGAAGATGCCTATGAGACGATGACCGCTGACCCGGAAGCGAGCCCTGACGGCGTGCCGGGTGTCCTTGCCAATGTCGTCGCCGATACCGATCACTGGCTGTCTTCCGGCTATGAGGAGGCTGTGGCGCTCTATCAGGGCTCGACCATCTACGGCCCGCTCAATGAGGCCGATGGCACCAACGTCTTCCACTATGCAGCGGCAGACGATCTGGTGGCGAGCGGCTATCTGTGGGAAGAGAACCGGGCGCAGCTGGCCTACAAGCCTTACCTCATGGCCCAGGAGCAGGGGGCCGGGACGGTGATCGCCTTCACGCAGAGCCCTGTCACGCGGGCCTATCTGGACGGGCTTAACCTTCTTCTGGTGAATGCGGTCCTCTTCGGGCCGGCGCATACACGCTAAGACGTGGAACCGCGCTTGCGACTTGCCCGTTTCCTTATGTGAACAGCAATTACAAAGGAGACCCGCGATGAGCGAGCGCGACCATCAGAGAGTTGAAGAAGTTGAACGTCAGCGCGGCTATGGCGAGGGCTTCAAGAAAGGCGAAGATGTCGAGGACCAGTCTACGGACGGTGCAGGCTATAAGGACGGATCGCCCGTTGCCGATCAGCAGGCACATGAAGCCGACCTCGTTGTCGACATGGACGATGAGCGCCTGCCGAACGTGCCGAATGATGACCATGATGATGATTCAAGCGCCACCATAGACGGTCATTCCAAGATGAAGAAGAAGCCCGACGGGCACCTTCTGGAAGACGCCTATTCAGTGGTCGATCCGGATGTGGAAGACCCCAAGCGCTAGAGATTGAATGAGAAAGCCCGGCCAGAGCGCCGGGCTTTTTTCATGCCGGACAGTTTGGGGCTTGGACAGGGCCGTCAGGCTGTTAACACTGATCACCTTCTCCGCGTGTGTGCGGAAGATATCCAAGGAGCCCCCACCATGAAATTGAGACACCTTCTCGCCGCGACATCCGCAGCGGCATTGATTGCAGGCGGCATGGCCCATGCCCAGGACCAGACCGCCCCTGCCGACAAGAGCGTGGAAGAGGCGGGCTCTGAGGCGCCGGCCGCCGCAGAGACGGCCGAGACCCAGACATGGGACGCCTATATGGCAAACTTCCTCGAGACCTATTTCGAGATGAACCCGACCTTTGCCATTTCGCAGGGCAAGCATGAGTTCGACGGCCAGCTGCCGGATTGGAGCGAGGCGGGCCTGCAGGCGCAGATCGACATGCGCAAGCAGATGATCGCAGATGCCGAGGCGATCGATCCGGCCAGTCTGAGCGAGGCCGATGCCTTCGAGCGCCAGTATCTGATCAACACGATGGAAGGCGAGCTGTTCTGGCTGGAAGAGGCCGACTTGCCGCACCTTAACCCGGATTTCTATCTGGGGCCCCTCAGCCCGAGCGTCTATGTCGCCCGGCCCTATGCGGATGCCGAAACGCGCATGCGCGCCTTTATCGACTATGCCCGTAATGTTCCGGCCGCGACCGAGCATGTGAAGGCCAATCTTCAGGTGCCGATGCCGGCTACCTTCGTGAAACTTGGCACGTCAGGCTTTAATGGCTTTGCCGACTTCTATGAGAATGGCGCGCGCGAAGCATTCGCAGAAGTCGATGACGCCGAACTGCAGGCCGAATATGACGAGGTCGTCGCCGAGGCGGCGGCTGCGATGCGGTCGGTGGCCGACTATATCGAGAGCGAGCCTGCAACCGAGCGCGGCTATGAGCTGGGCGCGGAAAAGTTCTCCGACATGGTGCGCCTGACCGAAGGCGTCGATATTCCGCTTGAGGAGCTCCGCGCTGTTGGCGAGGCGGACCTTGCTTCCAATCAGCAGGCGCTGGCCGATGCCTGCGAGACCTTCGCGCCGGGCATGAGCATGGCCGACTGTATGGGCAAGATGGCGGCCAACAAGCCGGAAGAGGGCCCGGTCCAGGAAGCGCGCGAGCAGCTGCCCGGCCTGAAGGCCTTTCTGCTGGAAAAAGACATTGTCAGCATTCCCGGGACCGAAGAGGCGCTGGTCAAGGAAAGCCCGCCCTATCGCCGTCAGAACTCGGCCTATATCTCCATTCCGGGGCCTTATGAAGAAGGCCTGCCATCGGTCTATTACATCTCACCGCCGGACCCGAGCTGGGACGAAGCGACCCGCGCGGCCTATATTCCGGGCAAGATGGACCTTCTCGGCACGTCGGTTCACGAAGTCTGGCCCGGCCACTTCCTGAACTTCCTGCATGCCAACCGGTCCGATTCCGTCTTCGGCCAGATGTTTGTGGGCTATGCCTTCGCAGAAGGCTGGGCGCACTATACCGAGGAAATGATGCTGGATGCCGGCCTTCATGATGGCGATGCTGAAACCAAGGTCGGTCAGCTGGCAAATGCGCTCCTGCGCAATTGCCGTTACCTCTCGGCCATCGGTCTCCATACCGGCGAAATGACGGTGGATGAGAGCTTCGAGTTCTTCCAGGACGAGTGCTATATCGATCCGGGCAATGCGACCCAGCAGGCCGCGCGCGGAACGTATGACCCGGCCTATCTGAACTATACGCTGGGCAAGCTGATGATCCGCAAGCTGCGCAATGACTGGGTGGCGGCGAACTACCCGGATGCGACCGGCACAGAGGGCTGGAAGGAATTCCACGACGAATTCCTGTCCTATGGCGGCCCGCAGATCCCTCAGGTCCGTCAGGCCATGATGGGTGAAGATGAGGCCCATGCGGTCTTTGGCGAATAAGGCTGGCATCAGGCCAAATGATCAGAGGCCGCCTCCGGGCGGCCTCTTTTTTTGGGCGAAGGAGCGGGGGCTCGAGCGAAGGCCAATTTCGCGCGGGGGTGAAAAAGTAATGAAATCATAACGTCAGCGCGGAAATATCTCTCGTGTTACGAGGAGAAGCGATCATGACCGCAACCCCAGACTGCAACCGGTGCAGGGATAGCGCGCCACTGGACGTCGATATCACCATGGCCTTCCAGCCCATCGTCGATACGGGCAGTGGGCAGGCGCGGGCCTATGAAGCGCTGGTCAGGGGGGTGAATGGGGAAGGCGCAGGCGCGGTTCTTTCCCGGGTAGACGATAACACCCGCTATTCCTTCGACCAGCTCTGCCGCACTACGGCGATCCGCGCCGCGTCCGCGCTCGGCTTGAGCGAGGCCGATCATTCGCCGCTCCTGTCCATCAACTTCCTGCCGAACGCGGTATATGAACCGCGTGCCTGCATCCGCCAGACGCTGAACGCGGCGATGGCGACAGGATTTCCGGTCGAGCGGATCATGTTCGAGTTCACCGAGAATGAGCGGATGGATACCGACCACCTTCTGAATATCCTGCGCACCTATCGCTCCATGGGCTTTGCGACGGCGATTGACGATTTCGGCGCCGGTTATGCAGGGATGAATTTGCTGGCGGCCTTTCAGCCCGACTTCATCAAGCTCGACATGGACCTCATCCGTGGCATCGAGGCGAACGAGCAGAAGAAGATCATTGTGGAGGGAATCCTGAAGATTGCCCGCAAGCTGGACGTCACGCCGATCTGCGAGGGCGTCGAGACGGCTGAAGAGTATGAGACTCTGAGCGAAATGGGCGTCGAGCTGATGCAGGGCTATTATTTCGCGCGGCCGGAGATCGACGCGCTGCCGGTGGGCGGCTGGGCCCAAGGTGAGTTGAAGAGGGCCGGTGCGCGGTAGGCGGGAAGCTTATTGCGCGGAGAGTCCACCATTTGACGTCGCGGTTTGGCGAGATGTCTGGAGATGGGCTCCCATACCGCTTCGCGGTCAGGAGTGAGGCCTGATTTCTGCGACCCTCCATAAAGAAAAAAGCCCGGCCGTTTCAGCCGGGCTTTTCGTTTGTCTGGTAGTGAGCGGCCCTAGAGGGCTTTGACGATGTTCTCCACCATCTTCTTGGCGTCGGACAGCAGCATCATTGTGTTGTCCTTGAAGAAGAGCTCGTTCTGGATGCCGGCATAGCCAGAGCCCATGGAGCGCTTGATGAAGAGCACCGTGCCAGCATCCTCAACATTGAGGACAGGCATCCCGTAGATTGGCGAGGACTGGTCGGTCTTCGCCGCCGGATTGGTCACATCGTTCGCACCAATCACGAAGGCAACGTCAGAGGTGTTGAACTCGGAATTGATGTCTTCCAGCTCGAACACTTCGTCATACGGCACCTGCGCTTCGGCGAGCAGGACGTTCATATGGCCTGGCATACGGCCAGCGACCGGGTGGATGGCGTATTTCACTTCGACGCCTTCTTCCTTCAGAAGCTCTGCCATTTCCTTCAGCGCGTGCTGCGCCTGGGCGACCGCCATGCCGTAGCCCGGCACGATGATGACCTTGGAGGCATTCTTCATGATGAAAGCGGCATCGTCAGCTGAGCCCTGCTTGAACGGGCGGTCGACCTGCGCGGCCGGATCGGCGCCGCCACTGTCGTCCGCGCCGAAGCCGCCGAGGATCACCGAGATGAAGCTGCGGTTCATGCCCTTACACATGATGTAGGACAGGATGGCACCCGAGGAGCCGACAAGCGCGCCGGTGATGATCAGGGCGAAATTGCCGAGCGTGAAGCCGAGCGCGGCCGCGGCCCAACCCGAATACGAGTTCAGCATCGAGACGACGACCGGCATGTCCGCGCCGCCAATCGGGATGATCAGCGTGACACCCAGGACGAAGGCAAGGACGGTGAGCGTCCAGAATGCCCAGGTGGCAGCGCCGCTGGACATGATCAGCACGACCACGAGGGCCACGATGGCGGCGGCGAGCGCAATGTTCAGCAAATGCCTCGCCGGCAGGATGATCGGGGAGCCCGACATATTGCCGTTGAGCTTGGCAAAGGCGATCACCGAGCCGGTAAAGGTCAGCGCGCCGATGGCGGAGCCAACCGAAAGCTCGATCAGCGAGACCAGATGGATATCGCCGACAACCCCGATGCCGAAGCCGAGCGGGGCGTAGAGGGCGGCGGCTGCGACCAGCACGGCAGCCATACCAACCAGTGAGTGGAAGGCGGCCACAAGCTGCGGCATCGCGGTCATGGCGATGCGGCGCGCGGTGATTGCACCGATCACCCCGCCGACGGCCACGGCCGCTATAAGGATGCCCCATGTGGTGACATCAAGGCTTTCCCAGAGCAGGGCAAGTGTGGTGGCGACGGCAATTGCCATGCCGATAATGCCGTTGCGGTTACCGAGACGCGCCGTTGCCGGGCTGGACAGCCCGCGCAGCGCGAGGATGAAAAGCATGCCCGCGACAAGATAGAGAAGCGGGGCCCATGTGTTGGTGAACTGTTCCAAGGTCTACTCCCCCTTCTTCTTGTACATGGCCAGCATGCGCTGGGTGACGAGGAAGCCACCGAAAATGTTCACGCTGGCGAGCGCGACGGCGACACCGCCGAGGATCTTGGCGGTCCAGCCGCCATTGATCGCGCCCGAGGAGGCCGCCGCGACGATGGCACCGACCACGATCACAGAGGAGATCGCATTGGTGACAGCCATGAGCGGGGTATGGAGGGCCGGGGTCACCGACCAGACGACATAGTAACCGACGAAGCAGGCCAGCGCGAAGATCGCGGCAAGGAAGACCGTCGGGTTGATTGCCGTCACTTCGGCGGCGTGGGCTGGCAGGGCCAGCGCGAGCGCCGAGAGAATTACGGGTATGGCTTTCATGATTTCAGCCTTTCATTCACGGTTTCGCCGCCCTTGGTGAGGATCATCGCGGTGACGATCTCGTCATCGGTCTCAAGGTTGAGGGAGCCATCCTCTGCCGTGATAAGCGGCAGGAAGGCGACGAGGTTCTTGGCGTAAAGCGAGGAGGTATCGGCGGGAAGGCGGGCAGGCAGGTTGGAGAAACCGGCCACTTTGACGCCGTTCACGTCGACGACTTCATCGGGCTTGGACAGCTTGCAGTTGCCGCCGGTGGCGACCGCCATGTCGATAATGACTGCGCCCGGCTTCATCGCCTTCACCATATCCTCGGTCACCAGTTCCGGTGCTGGGCGGCCCGGAATAAGGGCCGTCGTGATGACGATGTCCTGCTTGGCGATATGGGTCGCCGTCAGTTCTGCCTGCTGCTTCTTGTAGTCGTCCGACATTTCCTTGGCGTAGCCGCCAGCGGTCTCGGCTTCCTTGAACTCCTCATTCTCGACCGCGATGAACTTCGCGCCGAGAGAGGCGACCTGTTCCTTGGCGGCCGGGCGGACATCTGTGGCAGTTACCACGCCGCCAAGACGGCGGGCGGTGGCAATAGCCTGGAGGCCAGCGACGCCTGCGCCCATGACGAAGACCTTGGCCGGCGCGACCGTGCCGGCGGCTGTCATCATCATTGGCAGGGCGCGGCCATACAGAGCCGCACCTTCGATCATGGCGCGGTAGCCAGCGAGGTTTGACTGTGAGGACAGCGCATCCATGGACTGAGCCCGCGTGATTCGCGGGGTAAATTCCATGGCAAGCGTGTTGAGCTTCTTCGCATTGAAGGCGTCGGCAAGGTCGCCCATGCCGAACGGGTTCATCAGGGCGATGACCGTCAGGCCTTCGGGATAGCTTGCCGATTCCTCGGCGCTCGGCGCGCGGACCTTCATGAGAAGATCGGCGCCGTTCAGCGCTTCGCTGGCCGAGCTGGCGATCGTTGCACCTTCATCTGAAAAAGCCTTGTCTGGAAAGCCTGCGGCCACACCGGCACCTGTCTCAATGGTGACTGTGTGATCGAGGCCGACAAGCTTCTTCACCGATTCCGGGGTTGCCGCGACTCGCGTCTCTCCCGGACTTGTTTCTTTCAAAATTGTCAGCTTCATGTGGCGTGTGATCGGAAAATTTTTGCGTGAAAGCAATAGCAAGACAAAGGAAGAGGCATGGAATTGTTTGATTTAACCGGAAAGACGGCCTTGATTACCGGAGCGTCCGGCGGCCTGGGTGGAAGTTTTGCGCGGGGCCTGTCTGAGGCCGGAGCCACTGTCGTGCTCGCCGCGCGGCGCCTTGAGAAACTTGAGGCGCTGGCCGGGGAAATCAAATCGGCCGGCGGGAAGGCGCTTGCGGTCTCCATGGATGTGACCGATCCGGCGAGCGTCGAAGCGGCCTTCAAGACAGTTCAGGATGAGCTTGGCGGCCCGGCCGACATCATCGTCAACAATTCCGGTATCTCGCGCGACAACTGGTTCACGCAGATGACGGAGGAAGACTGGCGCGCTGTCATGGATTGTAATCTGGACGGTGTCTGGCGGGTCGCGAAGGCCGGCGCGAATGCGCTGATGGAGGCCGGTAAGCCCGGGTCGATCATCAACATTGCGTCCATTACTGCAAAGCGGCCCCAATATACGATCGCAGCCTATGCGGCCTCCAAGGCGGCGGTGGAGCACTTCACGCGCGTAATGGCGCTGGAGCTGGCGCGTTACGGCATCCGAGCGAATGCGCTGGCGCCAGGTTATTTCAAGACCGACATCAATGACGAATTCCTGGAGAGTGAGCCCGGCGACAAGATGCGCAAACGTATCCCAATGCGCCGCTTTGGCGACCATAAGGAATTGACCGGGGCGCTTCTCCTTCTGGCTTCGGATGCGGGCAGCTATATGACGGGCACGACGATCGCCGTCGATGGCGGGCATCTGGTCAGTACGCTTTAGGGTGTTCTCCGCAGCACCTGTTTCAGGCCTTGGGCTCTGGTTGGTCTTCCGGGAGTTTCTCGGTGCCATCCAGAGACTGGTCGCCAAGCTCAATATCTGAAGGGCGAGCAGGCGGGGTAAAGGCCATGGGCTCGTCGGAGACCTCCGCGCGGGCACGGATGCGCGGGAAGGCTTCGGGATGTTCGGCCTGCAGCCAGTTGATCATCTGCTCGCGGATATAGCAGCGAAGGTCCCAGGCGCGGGGGCTCGTGCTGGCGGTGGCGAGGGCGCGCACCTGTATGGTCATCTTGTCGGTTTCGGAGACCTGAAGGTTGCAGACTTCACCGTCCCAGAGGTCGGTCGTCTTGAGGATTTCTTCCAGCTTGTCGCGCATCTTCGCCACCGGTGCGCGATAGTCGAGCCACCAGTAAACCGACCCGATGATCGTCCCGGTCTTGCGCGTCCAGTTCTGGAAGGGCTTCTCGATGAAATAGGTGAGCGGCACGATGAGACGGCGCCGGTCCCAGATGCGCACGACGACGTAGAAGAGGTCGATTTCCTCGATCCATCCCCATTCATTTTCCAGCACAACAGCATCCTCGATCCGGATGGGCTGGGTGAAGGCGATCTGTATGCCTGCGATAAGATTGGCGAGAACGGGACGCGCCGCCAGGCCCACTGCGATACCGACAATGCCGGCGGAGGCGAGCAGGGACACGCCGAGCTGACGCGCCCAGGGCACAACGACGAGGGCGCAGGCAAGCGTCGCAATGGCGCCGATCACGATAATGACGCGGCGCATGACGTCGAGGCGGGTTGCCGTCTTGCGGGCGAGGAAATTGTCGGAGGCGTCAATGTCGAGCCGCGAGATGCGGCGCTTGATGGCAAGGTCGGTCAGGGAAGTGACTGCCCAGCCTATGGCGATGATCGTCAGGAAGCGCGATGCGATCAGCGTGGCCGCCACATAACCGCTGTCCGGCCAGAGATATTCGGCCCCGGCCCACCCACCGATTGAAACAAGCATGATGAGCACGGGCACCCTTAGCCTGGCGATCCAGGCGAGCTTACCGGGTGCGCGTGTATCCATGTCGTCTTCCTGTGGTTGCTGGCGCTTAGCTATCTTAACGCAGTTCGAGACGGCCCGTTGCGGGCCTTGCGCCGGACGGGGTAATTTCGCGGCCGATGCCTTCCGATTGACCAATGAACGCAATTTTGTGCGTCTCTTTGTCTTTTATGAAATTTGACAAGCTGCGGCTGGCGTTCAGGTCGAAGCGCCATATGATGATGTAACGAAGCTGCGCGAAAGAGAACATCATGGGCATTCGGAAAGCAGTGCTGCCGGTCGCCGGGCACGGGACGCGGGTGCTGCCCGCCTCCAAATCCATCCCGAAGGAGCTATTGCCGGTCGTCGACCAGCCAGTGCTCCAATATGTGGTAGATGAAGCACGCGAAGCGGGAATTGAGCATTTCGTTTTCGTGACGGGCCGCGGGAAGGGCGCCATCGAGGACTATTTCGACGAAGCCTTCGAACTGGAACATTCGCTCGCCCAGAAATCCTCCAAGGCCGACATCCTGAAAGATGTCCAGCGCACGAAGCTCGCCCCCGGTGCGGCGAGCTTTACCCGGCAGCAGGCCCCGCTCGGTCTTGGTCATGCGGTCTGGTGCGCCAAGGATATAATCGGCCATGAGCCGTTCGCCGTCCTCCTGCCGGATGTGATCCTGCGGGCCAAGCCCTCGGCGCTCGCGCAGATGGTCGAGGCCTATGACAGGGTCGGCGGCAATATCGTGGCGGTCGATCCGGTGCCTGAGGAAAATGTGTCATCCTATGGCGTGATCGCCCCCAAATCGCGTGATGGACGGCTGATCGAGATGAGCGGCATGGTTGAGAAACCGCCGCGTGAGGAGGCCCCCTCAAACCTCAAGATTACCGGACGCTATATCCTGCAGCCTGAGATCTTCGGCCTGTTGGAAGACCAGGGCAAGGGGGCTGGCGGGGAAATCCAGCTCACCGACGCCATGGTCAGGCTGATGGAGACGCAGGACTTCTTTGCCTATGAGTTCGAGGGTGAAGAGTTCGACTGCGGCTCCAAGGCAGGCTATTTCAAGGCCTGTGTGGCGCACGCGCTTGCCCATCCGGAAACGGCAGAGGCGGCAAAGACTATCCTGAGAGATTATTCTGGAAACCTGTAATGTCGGACGAGACGAGCCTACCCAGCCAGCAGGACGTGCTGGACGCGGCGCGTAGGGTGCATGGGCATGTAAGACGTACACCGGTCCTGCAGAATGAGGCGCTGAATGAGCTTGCGGGCGCAAGCCTTTGTCTCAAATGCGAAAACCTTCAGCTGACCGGCAGCTTCAAGATCAGGGGGGCGACCAATCGCCTGCTGCAATTGCCGGCGGAGGCGCGCGAAAAAGGCGTGGTGGCCTTTTCATCCGGCAATCATGCGCAGGGTGTGGCCCGTGCGGCGCGGGTTTTCCAGATGCCCGCGCTGATCGTGATGCCAGCCGATGCCCCGGCCATCAAAGTGGAAGGCGTGCGCCGCGACTGCGCTGAGATCCGGCTCTATGACCGCGACGGCGAAAGCCGCGAAGAGATTGCCGCCGAAATGGCAAGGGAGCGCGGGGCGACGCTCGTGCCGAGCTTCGACGATCCGTACATCATCGCAGGGCAGGGGAGCGCCGGGGTCGAGTTCGGCCAGCAGATGCGGGACGCGAATACGCCGCTGGACCATATCATCTGCTGTGCAGGCGGCGGGGGGCTGATCAATGGGCTGACGCTCGGCTATCGCAGTTTTGACCCTGATATCCGGGTCTGGTCCGCTGAACCCGAAGAGCATGATGACTGGCGGCGGTCTCTGGCAGCAGGTGAGATCAAGCCGAATGCACCGGGAACCCGGTCTATCTGCGATGCCATCCTGACGCCCGCGCCGAGCGAGCTGACCTGGGCGCTGGGGCGCGAGCTTCTGGCTGGCGGGCTGGCTGTCAGCGACGATGCGATCAAGGAAGCGATGCGGCTGGCTTTCCGCCATCTCAAGCTGGTGCTTGAGCCGGGCGGTGCGGCGGCGCTGGCCTGCGCGCTGTTCGACCTGCCAGAAGAGGCGAAGGGCAAGCGGGTTGGCGTGGTCCTGTCAGGCGGGAATGTCGATCCGGCGCAGTTCGCGCGGATCATCGGCGCCTAGTTTTCCTTGAGGATACGCGACTTTTCGCGCTGCCAGTCGCGCTTCTTGGCCGTCTCGCGCTTGTCTGGCGCCTTCTTGCCGGTCGCCAGACCGATGAGAAGTTTCGCGATGCCCCGGTCATTGAAGTAGAGCTTGAGCGGCACAATTGTGCGCCCGGCCCGCTCCACCTTCTGCGACAGCTCTGCGATTTCGCGCTTTGAGGCGAGCAGTTTGCGGCGCCTGCGAGGATCATGGTTGAACTGGTTCGCGCCCTCATAGGGCGGGAAATCCGCGTTCACGAGCCAGAGCTCGCCATTTTCCACGGCGGCATAGGATTCGGCGATATTCGCGCGGCCATTCCGCAGGGATTTGACCTCGCTGCCTTTCAGTTCGAGGCCAGCCTCCAGCGTGTCCTCAACCTGATAGTCGAAGCGGGCGCGGCGATTCTCTGCCACGAGGCCGTCATTGCGGCCCTTGATCTGGGTCTTTCTGGACATGGGAGGCTATATAAGGCCTGCGATCTCCATTGCAGCCTCTATTCTGCGACGCGACGCTTCATCCGGGCCGACAAGCGGCAGGCGAAGCTCATCGCTGCAGAGGCCAAGACGCGAGAGCGCATATTTGGCCGGGCCGGGAGAGGGCGTGCAGAAGAGCGCCTTGTGAAGAGCGATGAAGCGGGTTTCGATCTCGCGGGCTGTCTCAAGGTCGCTCTCATCCATCGCCTTGTGCATGCGCGCCATTTCGGCGGGCGCGACATTCGAGGTGACGGAGATACAGCCAGTGCCGCCCATCGCGCGGTAGCCGAGGGTCACAGGGTCCTCACCGCAGATCTGGACGAATTGCTCGCCTTTCAGCCCGGCTGCATGCAGGCTGACGCGTGCAAGGTCGCCCGTGGCGTCCTTGATACCGACAATGTTTGGGTGCTTGCCGAGGCGGATCACCGTATCCGGCTGGACGTCGGACACTGTGCGTCCAGGCACGTTGTAAAGAATGATCGGCAGCGCCACAGTATCCGCAATTGCGCGGAAGTGGGCTTCGAGCCCGGCCTGATCGGGCCGGTTGTAATATGGGCAGACACAGAGGGCCGCATCCGCGCCGGCATCCTTGGCGTGCTGGACGAGGCCAATCGCCTCGCGGGTCGAGTTGGAGCCTGCGCCTGCGATAACCGGAATACGCCCGGCGGTTACCTCGATGCAGAGGCTGACGACCTCGCGGTGTTCTTCATGGCTGAGCGTGGCCGATTCGCCTGTCGTGCCGCATGGGACGAGGCCGCCGGCACCGTTCTCGATCTGGCGCTCGACGAGGTCGGCAAATGCTTTCCTGTCGACCTCCCCATTCTTGAAGGGAGTGATAAGCGCCGGAATAGAACCTTGGAACATCGTAATCTTGCCGCGAATTATATGTTACACAAATTGTCGAAATAGACGATATTCGTCTCTTACACGTCAGCAGCCATTAGAAAACAGGCAGGCCTTCATGGGCGTTAGCACATACCGCGCAATTTCCGCAGCCATCTTACTGGCATCGGGTTCACCGATTGCAGTTGCTGCGCCATCTTCCTCGCCGAGCGTCAAACCAGATCTGGTGCCGGCCTCCAGCGTGGTCTCTACAACGGAGGCCCGTATTTTCCGTGACGCCATCACATCGATGGAGCGGGGCGACTGGAGCACGGTGCGAGCCCTGCAGGCGCGGACCGGTGACGAGACAGTCCGCGACCTAATTGCCTGGTTCCGCGGCCGCAGCGACCAGAATATGTCGTTCGACGAGATGACGACGCTTCTGCGCGAACGCGCCGACTGGCCATTCATGACGACGCTTCAGGTCCGTGCTGAGGAGAACATCAACCGTTCTGCTCTCAACGATCAACAGAAGATCGCCTGGTTCAGCGAGATGGGCGGGCCCGTATCCGGAGAGGGGCGCTTTGCGCTGGCAGAAGCCTATCGCCGTAGCGGCGAGGCGCAGAAAGCGATGGACGTAATTCGGGAAGCCTGGCATGGCAATACGCTCGACAGCGCCACGACCCAGGCCGTGCTCGACCAGTATGGCGGTCAACTCACTCAAGCCGATCATCAGACGCGGGCCGACTTCCTGCTGTGGACCAATCAGCGCACGGCGGCGACGCGGCTGAAGGATTATGTCGGTGCAGACTGGGCAAAGCTGATCGATGCGCGCTATCGCCTGCAGGCACGCGCGGCTGGTGTCGATGCGGCCGTGGACGCGGTGCCGGCTTCCTTGCAGAACCACCCCGGTCTGGTCTTTGACCGTGCAAACTGGCGTAAAAAGGCCGGACAAGGCGACGATAACTGGGTTCCGCTTCTGGCAAGCATTGATGGCACGCAAGTACCGCCTGCCGGCCAGGACGACCTCTGGAATCTGCGTCACTGGCCGATCCGCAAGGCGCTGACCGACCGCAATTTCCAGCTCGCCTATGACATGGCTTCCCGCCACGGGATGAGTTCGGGCGCCAATTTTGCAGAAGCCGCATGGGTGTCCGGATGGACGGCCCTGCGCCATCTCAACCAGCCGGCAATGGCCCTGCCGCACTTCAAGGCGCTGGAGACCGGTACCTCCACGCCGATCAGTCAGGCGCGGGCGCTCTACTGGCAGGGGCGCACCTATGAGGCGCTGGGAAATAATACGGAAGCCACCGCCGCCTATGAGCGCGCTGCGCAGTACCCTTATGTGTATTATGGACAATTAGCGGCCGAGAAAGTCGGCAAGACACGGATCTATCTGAAGACCGAGTCGGACGTCACGGAGGCGGAGCGAAACGCCTTCATGAGCCGTCCTCAGGTCAAGGCTGCCATCCTGCTGGCCGAGAATGGTCAGGAAATGGATTTCCGCCGCTTTGCCTACAATATAGACGACATGCTGGAGACGGAGGCGGAGTATGTCCTGCTGTCGCAGGTCGCCAATGACTATCTCTATCCGGAAGTCGGCGTGCGTGGGGCGAAGGCTGGCCTTGCCAAGAATGTGGTGGCGCCGCAGGCCGTCTTTCCTATCCCCGACTATCCGTTGCAGCGCGAACCTAATGTCGAACGCGCCATGATCTATGCGCTGGCCCGTCAGGAAAGCGAGATGAACCCGTCTGCCGTATCACACGCCAATGCGCGCGGCCTGATGCAGTTCATTCCGAGCACGGCGCGCGCGGAGGCGCAGAAGATTGGCTTGCCGTATCGCACCTCCTGGCTGACCGATGACCCCGGCTACAACATGACGCTGGGGGGCGCGCATCTCGATACGTTGCTGGGCCAGTTCAATGGCAGCTATATCATGACGGCGGCGGCCTATAATGCCGGTGCGTCGCGTCCGCGGCGGTGGCTGCAGGATTATGGCGACCCAAGGACCGGAGCTATAGATCCTATCGACTGGGTCGAACTCATCCCTTTCGCCGAGACGCGGAACTATGTTCAGCGCGTGCTAGAGAACACGCAGGTCTATCGCCAGCGTATTCAGGGTGAGGCCGTAGAAATCCGTCTGACGGAAGACCTCAACCGCGGCCGGTTCTAGACATTTCGCGCAAACGAAAAGGCCACCCCGAGGGGGTGGCCTCCGTGAGCCGGATTGGCTCCTGAATCCCGGCGGGCTCAAAAAGCCTGCCTGATGTCAGTGTTAGGAAACAAAGAGAGGCTGCTCTCCAAGTCCACCAACACGAACGGATCCATTTGCCGTTCCTGGTTTCTCACTCGACATTGGATCACCTCCTTTCAGCTGTTGAACAGTAACACCGACCGCGACAGGCGCCCGGTGCCGCCAAATAGACCACGACTCGGGGCGATTCAAAGGGCGACACGGAAAAAACCCGGCTGCGGGGGCAGCCGGGTCATTTGTCAGGCAGTTTCTGGTTGCGGCTTTATTGTGCCAGGATGCCGATGGCGAGGCCAACGATGGCGCCCGTGGCCACTGAAGTCAGCACAGCATCATTGCTCCCGCGATGGTGGACCCAGCGATGGCCGCGGGGCGGGTTATAGAGTCCATAGCGGCCATAGTCGCGAATGACGATTGTGTCTGCGCCATAGTTAAAGTGGCTGCCAATCCTGTATCGCGGGTGATAATAGCCGCGATTATAGTGGTAGACCACGCGCGGGCGCGTGCGATAGGCCGGAACGTTATAGTAGTTGTGCGTTACGACGCGTCCGCGATTGTAATAACCGCGATCATAATAGCCGCGATTGTTGTGGTAGCGATTATACCGGCGCCAGTCGCGGCGATGGTCGCGTCTGTCGTAACGGTCTCTACGATGATGCCTGTAGCCACGGTCGCGATGACGATCCCCGCGATCATAATGGCCTCTGTCATAATGGCCGCGCTCATAGCGGTCGCCGCGCTGGTCTGCCATAGCGACGGGGGTCAGGGTTGCAAGCGCGAGGGCTCCTGCAGCACCTATACGGAGAAAGAACGTCTTGAATGCCATGAGGAACCTCCTTTGGCTCGCCTACTGACCGGCCGGGCCGGTTTTCTTCGTCTTTTTAATACAAGCGTTAACCCTTTATAGGGTTCCCAGCTTGAACCCTAGCTGAACAGGTCCTTCATCATGGCCGGACAACAAGACCTCGAAATAAACGACGAGATTACAGTCCCTTACTGGGAGCTCGTCGAAACATTCACGCGCTCTTCGGGGCCCGGCGGGCAGAATGTGAACAAGACGTCCAGCGCGGTGCAGCTACGCTGGAATGTCGACGCGTCCTCTGTTCCTTCCCGCATCAAGGCGCGCTTCCGGCAAATCTGGAAGAACCGCATGACGAAGGAGGGCGACGTGATCGTGGAGGCGAGCGAGCACCGCTCGCAGGCGCGTAACCGGGAGGAAGCGCGCAAGCGGCTCACCTCTATGATCGCCAAGGCGGCGCGGCGGAAAAAGCGCCGTATCCCGACGCGGCCGACGCGCGGCTCCGTCGAGCGGCGGATCAAGGCCAAGAAAGAAACCGGCGAGAAAAAAGCCCTGCGCGGGAAAGTGGATCCCAAGGGATGAGGAGACGGCGCAGGTCATAAAAGAAACGCCGCCCCAAAGGGACGGCGTTTCCATATGGATATGCTGTTCTGACGCCTATTCGATCACGGCGCAGGCGACGCGGCCGCCGGCCCCGCCAATCGGCTGGCTCATATGGTCGTCGCGGCCCTCATGGATGATTGCGGCGCTGCCATCATCATCAAGGATGTCGGACATCGACACGTAATTGGTGAAGGTCTCGTAATGGGCTGAGCCATCGGAGGCGACATAGAGATTCGTCAGATCGCCCGGCTCCGGCCCTTCTGTATTCAGCAGGCCATGGCCGCCTTCGATCTTGCCAATATGGCCGCCCGACGCCTTGTACTCACCGGTATCGCTGCAATCGCCGGTCTGGTGAAGGTGGATGGCATGCCAGCCCTCTGTCAGGGAGCCATCCTCAATCGTGACTTCGATCAGGACGCCATTTGGGCCTTCGACAAGATTGATGTCGCCGATGGCATTGCCATCATCGCCGAGCAGCTCACCCGTGGCGCGCATCATGGAGGGAATGGATTGCTGGCCATCACCTTCCGGCATCTCTGGCGGGGTTTCAGCCTGCACGGTCTCGCCGGATTCAGGCGGCGTTGGCGCCTCTTCCTGGGCGTTTGAGGTCTGCTGGCTGCAGGCAAAGGCAACGGCGATGGACGCGGTTGCGGCGGAAAGGGCTAGGAAGCGGCTCATGGAGATTCTCCTTGGTGTTTGTGTCCGGACCTTGCAATCAGGTTAGACATACCAACACCTAAATGGAACTCGTGTTCCGGCGAGACGGATCGATGGGAAATCGCGACCGCGCAGACAGAATTCTGGTTGAGCTTGGACATTTTGACAGCCGAGCGGCGGCCCAGGCGGCCATTGCCGCGGGCCGCGTTCGTGTGAATGGCGTGCCACTCGCCAAGCCGTCGGCCAGGATTGGCGAAGGCGACCGGATCGAGGCCGAGCCAGCGCACCCCTATGTCTCACGGGGGGGATTGAAGCTCGCTCACGCGCTGGATGTATTCAGCGTTGATCCGGCGGGCCGCCATTGCCTGGACATAGGCGCCTCGACCGGAGGCTTCAGCGATGTCCTTCTGCAGCGGGGTGCAGCTAGTGTCCTGGCCGTCGATGTCGGGCGCGGACAGCTGCATGAGCGGATCGCCGCTGACGCTCGCGTGACGTCTCTGGAGGCCACTGACGCACGCCACCTCACGGGGGATATGCTGACTTCGCCTCCATCGCTCATTGTCTGCGATGCCAGTTTCATTTCGCTTCAGAAGCTTCTGGGCGTGCCCCTGTCGCTCGCGCGGGAGGGCGCAGACCTGGTGACCCTGTTCAAGCCGCAATTCGAGGTCGGGCGGGCCTATGTCGGCAAGGGCGGGTTGGTCAGCGATCAGGCCGCCGTTGAGCGGGCGGAGACCGCTTTCTGCGACTG
>NVWP01000070.1 GCA_002733705.1 Henriciella sp.
CGGCTGGGTCTCCGCTGGTCATGGCTTGCGCTCCGGATCCGGACAGTATTTCAGGCAGACATCGACCGCATGAACACGCATTAAGAGTGTCAAACAAGTTAACCACACGCTGATGTAGAGTTTGCAGCAGACTGGTACGACCGTGCATCGAGCCAGTTCTGCGCGACTATTTTCACGCGGGCCGCCAGATGACTTGCGGCGCTGTCCGCGTCGGCTGAGCGCCGTTTGGCGAGACGCTGCAGGGTTTCACGCGGGGTGTTGCGGATCGCGACAAAGAGCTTGTCCTCAAGCTCAGCAAGCCGGAACGAGGTCTCCGCCTTGCTGATCAGTCGCCGTCTCCTCTCGGAAACGCTCCGCTTGAAAAAGCGGTAGGTCGCTGCCACCAGGCGCCGCGCCAAGGCGATGGGGGAGTTGGTCCTCTCTGCATCTTGAGAGCTATCAAGTCCGGCCAGCATGCCCGTCGGCGCGCTTTTGATGGAAGCAGTCAGAAGTGATTGGAGAGTGTTCATTTGCCGGGTTTTAAAATGACACCCCGGCCCGGCAAAGACGCTCTACTTAACCTAGGTTACAGGATTGTCGGTGTACTGCGCAAAAACGTCTCGGGGCGCGTTTGATAGTCACCCACGCGGGGCGATCGTCTGGCAGATGTTCGCGATTAGAAGGCGACCGCAGAATCGCAATGCGAGAAGGCAACCGTTCTGGACGCGTCTGTGAGAAGGGGCAGGCACCGCCCCTGCCGGGGCATTCATTTCCTGTTTTCGATCCACTGGATCGAAATTTTGCAAAGCAAGCCGGAAAATGAATGGTGCCGCGAGACAGAATTGAACTGTCGACCTCGTCATTACCAATGACGCGCTCTACCACTGAGCTACCGCGGCATTTGATCGTGTGAGGCACGCCCTTAGCTTATGCCGCGAATGATGAAAAGACCGTTTCAGACATGGAGCTGAACAAATGGCAGCTAAGGAAACAGAGAGCGAGCGCGAAGCAAGGCTGAAAGCGGCGCTGCGCGACAATCTCAAAAGGCGCAAACAGGCCGCCCGGAAGGCGCGTGAGGACAAGCCGAAGGACAAGGACTGACCGCGCCTGATAAGGGGTAACTGCCCGCCTGGCAGGCAGGTCATTTTAGGGTGTCTGCAGCCCTGCCGGCGAATGACCGCATTCGCGCCTTTCCCCGGCCACGCGGCGCACTATAAGACCAGCCCATGGACAAACTCAAAATCACTGGCGGACGGCCGCTTTCCGGCGAAATCCCGATTTCGGGGGCGAAAAACTCAGCCCTCAAGCTGATGGCGGCCTGCCTGCTGACGGCTGAACCGCTGACGCTGACGAATATGCCGAATCTGGCCGATACGCGGTTCCTCTCGCAGCTCCTGCAGACGCTGGGGGTTGAGGTCTACTGGCCCAAGGGCGAGACGGTGTGCCGGCTGAACGCTGAAAACCTCACCTCGACGATCGCGCCCTATGAGCAGGTGCGAAAGATGCGGGCGAGCTTCAACGTGCTGGGCCCGATGCTGGCGCGCTATGGCCATGCGACGGTCTCCTTGCCGGGCGGGTGCGCTATCGGTGCACGGCCAGTGGATCTGCATCTGCAGGCCTTCGAGGCGATGGGGGCGGACCTGCTGGTCGAACAGGGCTATGTGAAGGCGGCGGCGATCCACGGGCTGAAGGGCGCGCAGATTGTCTTTCCCTTTGTCTCTGTCGGGGCGACGGAACACGCCATGCTGGCTGCGACGCTGGCCAAGGGCGAGACGGTTCTGGAAAACGCCGCGCGCGAGCCGGAGATTGCCGATCTTGCCGACTGTCTCAACGCGATGGGCGCGAAGATCGAGGGGGCAGGCTCCTCAACCATCACCATTCAGGGCGTCGATGAGCTGCACGGCACCGAACACAAGGTGATGTCGGACCGGATCGAGGCGGGCACCTATGCCATGGCCGTGGCGGCTGCTGGCGGTCATGTCACGCTGACCAATGCGCCGGTCGCCGCGCTGAGCGCGATCAATCATGCGCTGCGCAATGCGGGTGTGAAGGTCGAGGCCGACAAGGAGGCGGGGACCATCGAGATCGAGACGACCGGCAAACCGCTGACGGCCGTCAATGTGGACACCGCGCCGCATCCCGGTTTTCCGACGGACCTTCAGGCGCAGTTCATGGCACTCATGTCGCTGGCGCGCGGGACCTCCATCATTCGCGAGAACATCTTCGAGAACCGTTTCATGCACGCGCCCGAGCTTTCACGTCTCGGGGCGAATATTGCCGTGCGGGGATCTGAAGCCATCGTGACAGGTGTGGAGAAGCTCAAAGGCGCCCCTGTTATGGCGACGGACCTGCGTGCCTCTGTCTCTCTTGTCATTGCGGCCCTCGCTGCCCAAGGTGAAACGGAAGTCAGCCGCATCTACCATCTCGACCGGGGATTTGAGCGGCTGGAAGACAAGCTGAGAGCTGTGGGCGCCGATGTGCGCCGGGTCAGCGATGAGGATGAAGGCTAGAGGCCGGGGACCAGAGTATGGCAGAGCAGACACCGCTACGGCTGATCGCTGAAGACAGCGATGACCTCACCGTCATCTCGGCGGCGGTTCAGGACGCCGTGATCAAGGCGGAGAACTTCCGCTATGAGAGCCGTCAGCGCCGTTTCTCGCTGGAGATCAACCGCTTTCGCTGGGAAGAGGCGCTGGGCGAGCCGAAACGCGCGCCGAAGACGCGCATCCGGTCGCTGCTGGCCTTTGACGGCGTGCTGGCGGTCAAGACCCGCGGCGTTTCGCGGGCCGACCCGGACCTTGTCTATTCGATCCTGAACATCGAGTTCGAGCCAAATCCAGAGCCGCCGGGCGGTATTGTGCGCCTGCATTTCGCAGGCGACGGTGAGCTGGCGCTTGAAGTTGAGGTGCTGGACGCCACTCTTCTCGACAGTGACTATGAATGGACGACGCGCCGCATGCCAGAGCATGAGCGCAGGAGACGCTGATGGGCAGATGGATTGACGGCACCAGGGGCGACTTTGCCGACGCGCTGAAGGCGTTTCTGGATGAGCCGCGCGGCGAAGTGGAGAATGTCGCGCAGACGGTTTCAGATGTCCTCGCCGATGTGCGCGAGAAGGGCGGCGAAGCCGTTGCGCGCTATACGTCCAAATTCGACCGGCTGACTCTGGATCCGGTGACTCTGCAGTCCGACAATGTGGACCTCTATGCGCTTGCAGCCGGGTGCCCGGCGGAATTGCGCGAGGCCATAGATTTCGCAGCGGCACGCATCGAGGCCTATCATGAGCGCCAGCGCCCGAGCGACAATTTCTTCAAGGATGCCGAGGGCATTGAACTGGGCTGGCGCTGGACGCCGCTCGACAGTGTTGGCGTCTATGTGCCGGGCGGGCTCGCCTCCTATCCAAGTTCGGTCCTGATGAATGCCGTGCCGGCCAAGCTCGCCGGGGTGAAACGGGTCGTGATGACGGCGCCTGCGCCGGGCGGGCAGCTCTCCAGTGCGGTGGCCTATGCCGCGCTTAAGGCTGGTGTCGATGAGTATTACCCGGTTGGCGGGGCGCAGGCCGTTGCCGCGCTGACCTTTGGGGCAGGGCATCTGGCGCCGGTCGACAAGATTGTCGGTCCCGGCAATGCCTATGTCACAGAGGCCAAGCGGCAGGTGTTCGGCCGGGTTGGCATCGATACGATTGCAGGCCCGTCGGAGATTCTGGTGGTTGCCGATGAGAGCGCGAATCCCGACTGGATCGCGGCCGACCTTCTCAGCCAGTGCGAGCACGATACATCCTCCCAGTCGATTCTGATCACTGTGGAAAAGCCTGTGGGTAAGGCTGTGGAAGAAGCTGTGGAAAAGCAGTTGAAAAGCCTGTCCACAGAGACGCGCGCCCGCAGCGCCTGGGAAAACCATGGGGCCATCATCCTGGCGAAGGATCTTGACCAGGCCGCAGACATTGCCAACGAGATCGCGGCCGAGCATCTGGAGCTCGCTATCAGCGATCCGGACATGCTGTTGCCGCAGATCCGGCATGCCGGCGCGGTCTTCCTTGGTCATTACACGCCAGAGGCGCTGGGCGACTATGTGACGGGGTCGAACCATGTCCTGCCGACCAGCCGGGCGGCGCGCTTCAGCTCCGGCCTGGGCCTGACTGATTTCATGAAGCGGATGAGTATCCAGCGCGCCGGGCCGGAAGGATTTGCGAGCCTTGCGCCCTCCGTGCTTCGCCTGGCTGAGGCCGAGGGCCTGCCGGCGCATGCGCGGTCGGTTTCCATTCGCACCAATAGCGGTGGGGGAGATGGCGGATAAGCGTCTGGTCGCCGTCGAAATCGATGAGGAAACGCTCTCGTCCAGCGGTCCTGACGCAGAGCATGAGCGCCGCGTCGCCATTTTCGACCTGATCGAGGAAAACTCTTTCGGCGTGATCGGCGATGAGAGTGGGCCCTATGTGCTCCACCTCTCCATGCTTGAGCGCAAGCTGGTGTTCGACATCCGGCTGGAGGATCAGACCAAGGTCCACATGTTCATCCTGTCGGTTTCGCCTTTCAGGGGAATTATCCGGGACTATTTCATGATCTGCGAGAATTACTATTCCGCGATCAAGACCCAGAGCCCGCATCAGATCGAGGCGATCGACATGGCGCGGCGGGGCATTCACAATGAGGGCTCGACGCTGCTGGCAGAGCGGCTGGAGAACAAGATCGAGGTGGATTTCGATACTGCCCGCCGGCTTTTCACGCTGATCTGTGCCCTGCATGCAGGCCAGACACGCGGCCCGTCGGCATAGGAAATGCCGGATGGAGGCACAGGCCGGGCGGCACCTTGATGGCCGGTGCGCAATTGAAATTTGCGGTGTCTGGCACCAAATCCCCCCTCGAGCCGTTACTTCCGGCAGGCGCGGGCGCCGCAGCCGCCGTGTTTTACGGCTTGCTCTTCCACGTGACGAAAGTTACGAACCGCGCCATATCTGCCGCGCGGAAGGGCCGTCTTTCCCTTTTGTGGCTGAACAAGGAGTGCCAATGTCAAAAGAAGAACTGATCGAGTTCAACGGAACGATCATGGAGCTGCTGCCGAACGCGACCTTCCGCGTGAAGCTGGAGAATGATCACGAAATCATCGGCTATACAGCCGGCAAGATGCGCAAGAACCGCATCCGTATCCTGACGGGCGACAAGGTGCTCGTCGAAATGACGCCCTATGATCTGACCAAGGGCCGGATCACCTATCGCTTCTAATAGTCATGACCCTAGCGACGCGCGCGCCCCTGATATTGGCGAGCGCGAGTCCGAGGCGGCTCGACTTGCTGGCACAGGCCGGGATTGTGCCAGACCGTGTCCAGCCCGCCGATATTGACGAAACCCCGCTAAAAGACGAAACGCCCGCCGCGCTGGCCGAACGCCTTGCGCGCGAAAAGGCGTTGCATGTCCATGAGGCCGGCTGTTTTACCCTTGCGGGGGACACAGTGGTTGCGCTGGGCCGGCGCATGCTGCCCAAGGCGGGCGATGCCAGCGAGGTGGCCGAGTGCCTGGGCCTGCTTTCGGGGCGGGCGCATCAGGTGCTGTCAGGTCTGGCAGTCTGCGCGCCGGATGGGCGGATATCTGTCCGGGTCGTGACATCGCGTGTCGTGTTCAAGCGGCTCACCGGCTCTGAGGTCGAGCGCTATGCGCAGCAGGGCGACGGGGTGGGCAAGGCCGGTGGCTATGCGATCCAGGGGCAGGCGGCACCTTTCATCAGACGGATCAATGGCTCCTACACGGCGATTGTCGGACTGCCGCTTTATGAGGCGGTGTCGATGCTGGAAGGTCTCGGCTACCGGAAAGATGCCTGATTGGTGAGCGGCGCGGTGTAGCGTGGCAGGGCAGACCGGCCTTCCGGTGACTGCGGCGCGGCCATGTCGATGAGGGTTACACTGACCCGCGCGTCTGCGGGCAGGACCTCGCGCACCGGCATGCTGAACGTCCGCGAACTCTTCCCCAATACGACAAGACTGGCGAGCGGGATGGTGACCGCCCGGCCTTTCCCATCAATCTCTATGCTGCCCTGAAGACGGGCATGGGCGCTGCCGGTATTCTCGATCATGAGATCGATGCGCCTGGCGGTCCCGCGCTCCTTTGAAAGCGTGACATCGCGGATGGCTGGCTGACTGTAGGCGCCGGGGCCGGTCAGATAGACAAGGCTTGCGACCTCAAGCTTGCGCAGGGTGTTGTTGTGGCCGGCACGGGTGTCCGGGGCAATGCTGGAAGCGAGAAGCGCGGTGCGCCGTGCGCCGGTCTTCTCAAAATCTGACGGGGCAATGATGTCGATGAGGATGTCACGCTGCTCACCGGGGGCGAGGGTGACAAATCCCGGCGAGACACGCACCCAGCCGGCAGCAGAGGTTTCGGTATCGCCGGGCGCGATCAGCGTCAGCTCCCCGTCGCTGGACAGGGCCCAGTCTGCGAGACCAAGGGTGAGGTCCAGCGTTTCGGCGGTTTCATTGGTGAGGGTGAGGAGATCGCGCTGGCGCTCACCTGCGGCGATGCCGATTTCGAGGGATGTCGGATCGAGGCGGATGGTGTCGGCGTCGGCTGGCATATAGCTGCCGGCAAGGATTGCACTTGCCAGCAGGATGCCGCGACTGAGCCGATTGAGTTTCATCCCCTGTCCCTGTGTGGGCCGGTCTGTGCTTGCAGCCTAGGCAGGGCAGGTTACCGGCAGGTTTAAGCGGTGCGCGCTTATTCTTGCGTCCGGGCGCGCGGCGGGATAGCCCGTTTCGCCATGACGACACCGCCGCCAGACAAGCCCGAGGGCGAGACGCCGAAGAAAAAGCGCAAGAAGCGCAAAAAGCCGCCGCATGTGGCCGCGGACATGACGAGCGCGGGCGGGCGGCTGCGTGCGCAGCGTGAGCTGATCCTTGGCGATCATGGCTTCCTGCGCGAGGGTTTCCAGAACCTGCACCAGATCAGCCCGGAGATGTGGCGCTCGAACCAGCCCAATCCGCGGCAGGTCGCCGAACATGCCGCAGCGCGCGGTATCCGCACCATCATCAATCTGCGCGGGGAAAGCACGAAGGGCTATTATCTTCTGGAGAAGGAAGCCTGTGACGCGGCTGGCATCAAGCTGGTCGATTTCCAGGTCTTTTCACGCGACACGCCGACGGTGGAGACAATCGAGGCGGCGCGTGACCTCTTCGAAACCATCGACTATCCAGCGCTGATGCATTGCAAGTCCGGGGCGGACCGGGCCGGGCTGATGAGCGCGTTCTACATGATCTTCCGCCAGGGCCAGCCGGTGAAGAAGGCGCTGGAGCAGCTGTCGGGCAAATATCTTCACGTCAAATCCGGCAAGACCGGTATGCTGGACGCGTTTTTTGAAGCCTACCTCAAGGATACTGCCGAGAGCGGAAAATCTTTCATGGACTGGGTGCGCGAAGACTATGACCGTATGGCGGTGAAGACCGACTTCCTTGAGCGGCGCAAGGGCCGCCTTAGCTGGGACAGGCTTCTGCGCCGCGAATGACCTGATTGCGCTGGCATTGGCAGGAATTTCGTGAAATTATCGAGCCTTAAATAGGAATTACCAAAGGACTTATTCCGATGAAAAAGTTTGTACTCGCATCTGCTGGCCTTCTTGTTCTGGCCGCTTGCGGCGGTGGCAATCATGAGGCCATCGTCGACTCATGCGTCGAGGACGGCGGCATGAACAAGGAAGCCTGCGAGTGCATGGCCGATGCGGCCAAGGAAAACCTGGATTCCGACCTCTACAACAAGTTTGCCAAAGCGGCGCGCGAAGGGGATTCGGCTGCAGAGGACATGATGAATGATCTGTCGCCTGAACAACAGGGCCAGTTCGTCAGCTTCGTGATGCAGGCAGGGCTCTCCTGCAGTGCAAATCAGTAAGTTTCCACGGGGAAGAACCGGCAACGCAGTTGCTGGTTCTTCCGCCAGTGGCTGCAGCAGGCACGACGCAGCAGAATGACCGCCTCCACCCTGCAGACCGCATCCATTTCGAGGGACGCCATCGCCAATGCGCGCGCCGTTGCATTTGCGACGCTGCCGGGGCTTTTCCTGCTGGCGGCGGCGGTGGCGGGGCAGACCTATGTGAACCGGCTGGCGCAGGCGGGCGGTGAGCCGTTCTTTTACTGGACGCTGCTGGGCGCGGTGGTCATCTTCACGGGCAGTTTCTGGTCCGCCACCATGTACAGGCGGCTGTTGCCGGAAGCAGGCACGGGCAGCACGATGCGGGACACGATCAGGCTGTTTGCCGCGAACCTGGCGGTCTATGCCTTGTTCGCCATCCTGATCTTTCTTCTGATGCTGTTCTTCTCGATCTTTTCGAGCGTGCTGATCGATGCCTCCGGCTATGACCCGTCGCAGGGCGGACAGTCAGCGGGTGACATCTGGCGCTCTGTTGAGGCGCTATCGGACTCCGGGGCGGCGATCATTCTCTATGCCCTGCTGGTGATCGCTGCTGGCGCGCTGGTCTGGCTGGGGCTTCGCCTCTTCCTGTTCGGCGCGGCAACGGTGGCAGAGCGGCATGTCACCATATTCAGAAGCTGGCCGTGGACGTCAAAACACGTGGCGAGGATCGCGCTTCTCTGGGTGGGCCTTCAGTTGATTCCGTGGCTTGTCCTGTCGCTGGTGGCCTCCCTTGTCCTGCATGTGGGCGGGGGAACGGTGATCGTCAGCGTCTATGCCCTGCCGCCCGGCGCCGGGGCCGAGCTTGGCGATGCGGCCTTTGCCGGCCTGGTCGGCCTGTGCGTGTTTCTGCTCGCGCCATTTTACTGGCTGGGACACGGCCTTTCGGCCGCGCTTTACCAGAGGCTGTCGCCCAATCGCGTTGACGCTGATATGACGTTTGGCTGAGGGCTCACCTTAAGGGGAAAAGGCGGCTGGGGGGAGGGCGTCGTGACTCATCGTTTCAGTTTCGCCAATGCCCTTTTCCATTTCGCGCGGGCAAGCGGACCGGGCGGCTTCATCTGGAAATATGCGCTGACCTATCTTGCCGGCGTGACGCTGATGGCGGGTCTGGCCTATTTCCTGTTCCAGCCGTTGATCAAAGTGGCCTTCGATACGGCGCTGCGCGCGGCGCAAGGACTGATCGCGGGAGAAGAGGTGGAAATCATCCTCACGCGTGAGGTGACCGGGATGGTGGGCCGGATCGCCTTTTCATGGATCCTGCTCATTATCCTTGGCGTGCTGTTCTGGGTGGTCTTCGAAGCAGCGATCCACCGGCGCTATGTGCGCGAGGAAGGCTTCCGGCTCAGCTTGGGCGGCGATGAGCTGCGCCTGCTGCTGGTGGGGCTTCTGTGGTTTGTGTTCTTTATCATCAGCTATCTGCTGAGCCTCATCCTTGCAGGCATATTGATTGCCATCTTCGTCACCATCGGGGATGGCGAAACATTCTTTCTGGGCCTTGGGTTTCCCGCTGTCTTCCTTGTTACGGGACTGGCCTGGGCCTATGTCGCGGTCCGCCTGTCACCCGCCTCGGCGCTGACGGTGCGCGACCGCAGGGTCCACTTCTTCCATGCATGGGGTGCAAGCCGCGGGCGCGTCCTGCCGCTCTTCTTTGCCTATGCCATCCTGGCCGTGGCGTTCTGGTTCATCTTTACCATCGCCTATTCGGCTGGAGCAGCGGCGCTGGTGGCAACATTGATGTCGAATTTCAATGATATCGACCAGATGGAAGCCAATCCGGCAGAGGTGCTGATGTTCTTCCTGAAGGCCGAGTTCCTTGCACCGGCCATAGGTACCTATGTCGTGCTGCTCATGCTGCAGGGCCTGTTTTTCTATGTCTGGGCCGGCCCTGCGGGTCTTGCGGCAAAGACCGACCCGCGCGGTGGCGGGACCGCGCAGGCGCCGGACGTATTTGCATGAGCTAGATGAGGAGGGCGGCGCTACTCCGCCGCCTTCTGGGCTTTCAGGCGTTTGGCATAGGCGGCGCGTCGTTCATCCTGGCGCCGGAAGGTCTCGGCGAGGAAACGGCCGGTCCAGCTATCCTTCTTGGCGGCAACTTCTTCCGGTGTGCCGATGGCGACGATCTTCCCGCCCCCATCGCCGCCCTCAGGGCCGATATCGATGATATGGTCAGCGGTCTTGATGACGTCGAGATTGTGCTCGATCACGAGAACGGTGTTGCCGGAATCGACCAGCTCATGGAGCACTTCGAGGAGCTTGCGCACATCGTCGAAATGCAGGCCCGTTGTCGGCTCATCCAGAATATAGAGCGTCTTGCCGGTGGCGCGTTTGGACAGCTCCTTGGCGAGTTTGACGCGTTGGGCCTCGCCGCCTGAGAGCGTCGTCGCCTGCTGGCCGACCTTGATATAGGAAAGACCGACGCGGTTCAGCGTTTCCATCTTGGACTGGATGCTGGGCACGGCGTGGAAGAATTTCTCAGCCTCCTCCACCGTCATGTCGAGCACGTCGGCGATGGACTTGCCCTTGTAGAGAACCTCCAGCGTCTCGCGGTTATAGCGCTTGCCGTCACAGGTCTCGCAGGTGACGTAGACATCCGGCAGGAAGTGCATCTCGATCTTGATCACGCCGTCGCCCTGACACGCCTCGCAGCGACCGCCCTTCACATTGAAGGAGAAGCGGCCTGGCTTGTAGCCGCGCGCCTTGGCTTCGGGCAGGCCGGCGAACCAGTCGCGGATCGGGCCGAAGGCACCGGTATAGGTCGCCGGGTTGGAGCGCGGCGTGCGGCCGATGGGCGACTGGTCGATATCGATGACCTTGTCGAGATGGTTCAGCCCTTCGAGGCCCTCATAGGGGGCAGGGGCCTGCGAGGCACCATTCAGCTTGCGGGCCAGCGCCTTGTAGAGCGTCTCGATGATAAGCGTGGACTTGCCACCCCCGGAGACGCCTGTAATTGCCGTGAACGTGCCGAGCGGGATGGTCGCGTCGACATTCTTGAGGTTGTTTCCGGTCGCGCCTTTTATGGTCAGCGAGCGGGATTTCTTCTTGAGGCGCCGCTTGGGCGGAATGGCAATCTCTTCCTTGCCATTGAGGAAGGCGCCGGTGAGGCTGTTTTCATCGGCGATGATCTCTTCCGGCGTCCCCTGGCTGACAATCTCGCCGCCATGGACACCGGCGCGCGGGCCCATATCGATGACATGGTCGGCCGTGAGGATGGCGTCTTCATCATGCTCCACCACGAGCACCGAATTGCCGAGGTCGCGCAGGCGTTTCAGTGTTTCCAGCAGGCGTTCATTGTCGCGCTGGTGAAGGCCGATGGAGGGTTCGTCGAGGACATAAAGCACGCCCTGAAGGCCCGAGCCGATCTGGCTGGCAAGGCGGATGCGCTGGCTCTCGCCGCCCGACAGGGTGCCGGATGCGCGCGATAGCGAGAGATATTCGAGGCCCACCGCGTTGAGGAAGATCAGCCGGTCATTGATCTCTTTAAGGATGCGGGTCGCGATTTCCTTCTGCTGGTCATTCAGCGTGTCGACGACCTGCGTAAACCAGTCGCCGGCATGCTTGATCGAGAATTCGGCCGCATCCGAGATGTCCAGATTGTCGATCTTCACGGCCAGGGCTTCGGGCTTCAGACGCTTGCCATTACAGGCCGGGCAGGGGGCGGCGGACTGGAATTTCGAGATCTCGTCGCGCGCCCACTGACTGTCGGTCTCGCGGTAGCGGCGATTGAGATTGGGGATGACGCCCTCAAAGGTTTTCTTCACCTCATAGCGGCGCAGACCATCATCATAGACGAACTGGATTTCCTCATCGCCGGTGCCGTTGAGGATCACGTCGCGCACGGGCTGTTTGAGCTTGTTCCAGGCGGTGTCGAGGTCGAAATCGTAATGGTCGGCAAGCGCCTGCAGCGTCTGAGTCTGATAGGGAGAGGCAGCGCGTGCCCAGGGAGCGATGGCGCCCTTGGCAAGGGAGAGATCCTTGTCCGGTACGACGAGTTCCGGGTCCACTTTTGACTGTTCGCCGAGCCCGTCACAGGCCGGGCAGGCGCCGAACGGATTGTTGAACGAGAAGAGGCGCGGCTCAATCTCCGGAATGGTGAAACCGGAGACAGGACAGGCGAAATTGGCCGAATAGGTGATGCGCTTGTGCTCTGTCTCACCTTCTTCGAGGTCTGCGTATTCCAGAACGGCGATGCCATTTGCGAGGCCGAGGGCGGTCTCAAAGCTCTCGGCGAGACGCTGCTCCATGCCTTCGCGGATGACGACCCGGTCCACGACGACGTCGATGTCGTGCTTGAACTTCTTGTCGAGCGTGGGCGGGCTTTCGAGGTCGTGGAACTCGCCATCCACCTTCACGCGCTGGAAGCCGTTCTTAAGGAGCTCTGCGAACTCTTTCTTGTACTCACCCTTGCGGCCACGGATCATCGGCGCGAGCAGGTAAAGACGGGTCTTTTCCGGCAGGTCCATCGTCCGGTCGACCATTTCAGAGACGGTCTGGCTCTGGATGGGGAGGCCCGTGGCCGGCGAATATGGAATGCCGACGCGCGCCCAGAGAAGACGCATATAGTCGTAGATCTCGGTGACGGTGCCGACGGTCGAGCGCGGATTCTTCGACGTTGTCTTCTGCTCGATGGAGATGGCGGGCGAGAGCCCTTCAATGCTCTCCACATCCGGCTTCTGCATCAGCTCCAGGAACTGGCGCGCATAGGCAGAAAGGCTCTCGACATAGCGGCGCTGGCCCTCAGCATAGATCGTGTCGAAGGCAAGCGAGGATTTGCCCGAACCGGACAGCCCCGTCAGCACGACGAGCTTGTCGCGGGGAATGTCGACATCGACATTCTTCAGATTGTGTTCTTTCGCGCCGCGCACGCGGATCATGCGAAGATCGGGTGACGTCATCGACATAGCCTTTCGGGACCGCGCCTCGTCTTGCGTTGAAGTATCATGTGTAACTGGAGTCCAGCTTGACGACCAGAACAAAAAATGAACATTATGCCGTCTGCAGCCATTTAGGCTGCCGATTGTGGAAATATGGGGTGTGAGGGCGACAGGCGCCAAGTGACGTATTACACCCAAGGCTGGATTCGAAGCCGTAATGAATGGAGCGCGACATGGCAGGCTCAGTGAACAAGGTCATCCTTATTGGCAATCTGGGCGCCGACCCGGAAGTGCGTCAGTTCCAGAATGGCGGCCAGGTGTGCAATCTGCGCATTGCGACCTCCGACACCTGGAAAGACAAGAATACCGGGGAGCGCCGCGAGCGCACCGAATGGCATCAGGTCGCCATCTTCTCCGACGGTCTGGTCCGGGTGGCACAGAATTACCTGAAGAAGGGCTCCAAGGTCTATATCGAGGGCAAGCTCCAGACCCGCAAATGGCAGGATCAGAGTGGCAATGACCGCTATTCCACCGAAGTCGTCCTGCAGGGCTTCGACGGCACGCTGGTGATGCTGGATAGCGCCGGCGGTGGCCAGGGCGGCGGCGGTGGCGGCCGTATGGGCGGCGGCGGCTATGGTGGCGGTGGCGGCGGTGGTCCGCGTCAGCTTGACGGTCCGCCGCAGGATTTCAATCAGGACTTTGAAGACGAGATCCCGTTCTAGGGCAGGCCCTTCTGGGTCTCGGGTGTCGCTGGCCGCTGGCCGGCTCGGCTTCCGGGTCGATGCCGTCAGACTGAGCCACGTCGCAGTCCCAGGGAACGCCTCGTCAGGCTGGCCGTTTTTACCCGGTCTGACGGGAGCTTCCAGAACATGATCAAATACGCCCTTATCCCTTTTGCCTGCCTTGCCATGACCGCCTGCGGGCCCGGCGGCGAGTCCGTCAACGTCTCTGACGCGACCGGGAACGAGGCCAGTATGGGCAGCGATAAGTCCTCTCTGGTGGACAATGCCATCGAGGATGAGGCTGCAGCCGGTGAGGAAGACCAGCCTGTCGATCCTTCCATGCCACCCGTCGATGCCGGCGATCCTGCGGACGTGGCTCAGCGCTGGGCCGATGCGCTGGAATCGCGTGAGTGGGAAACGGCACGTCAGGTCTGGGGCGAAAGCGGCATGGCGAGCGGTATGGATGCCGAAGAGTTCGAAGTCGCGTTCAGCAAGTACCGCACCATCGATATCAGCTTCGGCGAAGCGCGTAAGGAAGGTGCTGCCGGGACGCTCTATTATGAGGTGCCGGTCACCATGGAAGGCGAGCTGGACAATGGCGATGCCTATCGGATGGAAGGCCCGCTTCTCCTCAGCCGCGTGAACGATGTGCCCGGCGCGTCAACCGAAGAGCGCAAATGGCATATCGAGATGAGCGACCTGCGCCCGCGGCCCGTCGATCAGTCTGAAGAAGCGGAGCGATAGGCTCTAGCTCATCCCGCGATAGCGGCCGGGGCGGTGATTGATCGCGACGGTGAGATTCAGAACGAACGCGCCGACGATAGACAGTGCCACGAGCTTCAATGGCAGCATGAAGAGCGCGACCACCAGGATGATCAGGTCGACGATGAGCTGAAACAGGCCTGCCCGGATGATGCCGCGGTCCTGCAGGAATTGGGACAGGATCGTCACCCCGCCAATGCCCGCGCGGTGGCGCAGCAGGACGACAAGGCCCACCCCCATCATCGCCGCGCCAGCAACAGCGGCGTAGGCTGGCGCGAGAAAGTCGAAATCCACCCACATTGGCAGAAGCCGTGTCTGAACTGAGACAAGCGCGACGGAGGCGAAGGTGCGGAGGGTGAAGCCCCAGCCCATGCGCAGGATGGAGAGCGCGAAGAAGGGCAGATTCAGGACAAAGAAGACCGGGCCAAAGGTCAGCGAGGTGGCGAACTCGACCAGCAGGCTGGTGCCGGCAACGCCGCCGGTGATCAGCATCGCCTCACTGTACATGATGACACCGAAACTGAGCAGCAATGTGCCGAGGACAAGCGCCTGCACATCCTCATACCATTTGTGGGGGACAATGGGCGCGTCGGTTTCGGATGTATCAGCCATTCGCGCTATTTGCCCGGGCAGGACGCAAGGTCAAGGCGTATAGATCTGAACTGCCGCACTTGTCTGGTTGCCGCCGCGCTGCGCGGCACCGCCGATAAGATAGATATCACCGCCAAGCGCGACACCGCCAAGGCCATGGCGGGGCTTTGGCATGTCTGCAAGACTGGCCCAGCTATCGCGATCTGGATCATAGACCCAGGCATCGGGGTAGACGCCGCCTCCGTCCTCAAACCATTCGCCGCCAAAGGTGTAGAGTTTTCCGTCCACAACGCCGCTGGCAAGGCCGCCCTGTCCCTTTGGCATGGGCGCCAGTGTTTCCCAGCGGTCGGTGGCGGGATCATAGGCCTCGTGCACCGGTGTATTGCCGTCCTCGACCGTGCGGCCCGCCACGACATGCAGGCGTCCGTCGATAACGCCGCCTGCTGCGCTGTTGCGCGGATAGGCCATGGGCGCGAGGCGGTCCCAGTGTGAGCCATCGAAAGCGAGCAGGGCTGCGGTATCTGCGTGGTCGTTCCAGTCGAGGTTTCGGCTTGCTGCCGGCTGGCGCCCACCGGCGAGGTAGAGTGTCTGGCCGATCACGCCAGCTGTGCTTTCGCCGTTCGGGCCGGGCAGGGCCGGGGCATCGGTCCAGGTGTCTGCGGCCTCATCGTAACGCCAGGCTGTGGACTGCATCTGCCAGCCCCCCTCCGGTCCTGCCTCGAACCCGCCAATACAATAAAGGCTGCCCGCCAGACTGACGAGCTGCGGGTGATGGCGGGGTGTGGGAAGGGCGCCGCGTGGTTGCCAGATCCCGCTCTCGGGGTCGAGCGCGTGATGCGCATCGGTCGGGCCTGTGATCGCGCCGTCTTCTGCGATGAAGCCGCCCGCTAAGTGGATGCGGCCGGCGTGTTCGCAGGGATAGATTTCCTGAACCGGGAAGGGCAGGGCCGGCCCGCTGCGGTAGCTTCCGGAGGCGTCCGCGTTCTGACGTCGCGCCGGGTGGGCGGCGCAGCCAGCAATAAGCCCCGCGCCAATAAGCTGAAGCGACTGGCGGCGTGTCTGTGAAAATCGCATCCGGTGGTCTCCCTTGTCCTGCCCGGAGACTAGGCGCATCCGCCTCGACCGCAAGGCTGCCGGGCCGGTATGTCCTGTCCGGCTTTGTCCGTTCCGGGCGACGCTGCGTGAGGCCTGTGCAGGGGGCTCATTCCCGCCTAGCCTCAGCGAAAGACAAGATAAGGGAGAGAGACATGGCGATTGATTTCACGATTCCGGAAGAGGCGAAAAAGGTCCGCGAGAAGGTGCGCCAGTGGGTGCAGGATGAGTGTATCCCGGCCGAAAAGCGGCTCGAGAATGGTGAGGACTACAAGACCGTCCTCAACGAGCTGCGCGCCAAGGCGCGCAAGCAGGGCCTGTGGCTGCCCTTCATCCCCGAGGAGCATGGCGGCATGGGGCTTGGCCCGCTGGCCAATGCGCTCGTCCAGATGGAGCTTGGGCAGAGCCATCTCGGCGCCCTGTCCATGAATTCGCAGGGGCCGGATGATGCGACCATGCTGACGCTGCTGGCGCATGGCACGGACTATCAGAAAGAGAAATTCCTCAAACCCATCCTGAATGGCGAAAAGCGCGTCTGCTATTCCATGACGGAGAAGGCGGCGGGCGCCGATGCGACAGGCATGCAGACGCGTGCCGAGAAGGACGGCAACAGCCACTACGTTCTGAATGGCGAGAAATGGTATTCCTCCGCCGCCAGCGTCGCCGATATCGCGGTGGTCATGGCGAAGACGAACCCGGAGGCGCCGCGCCATGAGCAGTTCTCGACCTTTATCGTCGAGCTGCCGAATGAGGGGTACAATATCGTTCGCGATATCCCGACCATGGCCGTGCACGGCCCTCTCTATGAGATGATGGGCGGCGGCCATGCCGAGGTGAAGCTCGAGAACCTTCGCGTGCCGCAGGAGAATTTGCTGGGCGGCGAGGGCAAGGGCTTTGCCATGGGCCAGCACAGGCTGGCCTATGGCCGGCTGCGCCACGGCATGCACAATGTTGCGATGGCGCAGCGCGCGCTGGACCTTGCCACAGAGCGCGTGACCAGCAGGTCCACCTTCGGCAAGGGGCTGGAGGATCGCCAGGGCGTCCAGTTCATGCTGGCCGAATGCGCGAGCCAGCTCTACATCGCGCGCCTCATGCTGATGCATATCGCCTACAAGGCGGAGAATGGCATGGACCTTCGCCAGGAGAACGGCATTGCCAAGGTCTTTCTTGCGAACATGGTTCACAAGGTCGTCGATACCGCCATCCAGCTGCACGGGGCGCTTGGCTATTCGCTCGATACGCCGCTTGCTGCCTGGTACACCCATATCCGCTCGCAGCGGCTCGTGGACGGGCCGGATGAGGTCCACAAATGGATCACCGGCAAGAACGTCATCAGGGCCTTCAAGAAGGACGGAACGACGGCGGCGGCGGCGGGCGGCGACCTGTTGTAGTCACGCGTCTTTCGGGCAAGCTGAGGACCTGGCCGGGGCGCTGCTGAAAAGCGGCGCCCCGGTTTGTATAGGCGGGGGCAGCCTGCTAGTCTGAGAGCCAATGATTGCGGGCGATTCGACGCCTGCTTGAGGCAAGAAGAGGCATATAAGCCCGTGAGTGACGAAAACACGCCGCCAGAAGAGCCGGAAACCCCACAGGCACCGCATGAGGATGGCATAGACCCCATCGATATCGAGGATGAGCTCAAGCGCTCCTATCTCGACTATGCGATGAGTGTCATCGTCAGCCGGGCGCTGCCGGATGTGCGCGACGGGTTGAAGCCGGTGCACCGCCGCATCCTGTATGCGATGCAGGTCAACGGCAACACGCCGGACAAGGCGCACAGGAAGTCTGCCAATATCGTCGGTGCTGTGATGGGGGCCTATCACCCGCATGGCGACAGCGCGATCTACGACGCGCTCGTGCGCATGGCGCAGCCCTTCTCCATGGGTCTGACGCTGGTCGATGGCCAGGGCAATTTCGGCTCGATCGACAATGATCCGCCAGCCGCCATGCGTTACACCGAATCGCGCCTGACGAAGGCGGCGCAGTACCTGCTGGCCGATATCGACAAGGATACGGTGCCTTTCCAGGACACTTATGACCAGGAAAACAAGGAGCCGATGGTCCTGCCGGCGCAGTACCCGAACCTCCTTGTGAATGGCGGCGGCGGCATTGCTGTCGGCATGGCGACGAACATCCCGCCGCACAATCTGGGCGAAGTGGTCGATGCCACGCTGGCCATGATCGACGAGCCGGGCATCGATGACGAGGCGCTGCTGGAAATCGTGCCGGGGCCGGACTTTCCAACAGGCGGTCTGATCCTCGGGCATGCGAGCTCCCGCAAGGCGTTGCTGGAAGGGCGCGGCTCTGTCCTGATGCGGGCACGCACAGAGATCGAGGACGTTAAGTCCGGGCGCCAGGCCATTGTTGTTTCAGAGATTCCCTATCAGGTGAACAAGGCCACAATGGTGCAGAAGATTGCCGAGCTGGTCCGCGACAAGCGGGTCGAGGGGATTGCAGACCTGCGCGACGAATCCGACCGTCATGGCATCCGTGTCGTGGTCGAGATCAAGAAGGATGCGAGCCCGGAAGTGGTACTCAACCAGCTTTTCCGTTTCTCCCCGCTGCAGACATCTTTCCCGGTCAATATGCTGGCGCTGAATGGCGGGCGTCCGGAACAGCTCAATCTGCGCGCTGTCCTGCAGGCCTTCATCCAGTTCCGTGAGGAAGTGGTCGCGCGGCGCACCAAGTTCGAGCTGAACAAGGCGCGCGACCGCGCCCACGTCCTGGTCGGCCTTGCGCTGGCAGTTGCGAACATCGATGAGGTCATTCGCATCATCCGCAGCGCACCTGACCCGAACGCGGCGCGTGAGCAGCTGCTTGCGAAAGCCTGGCCGATCATGGATATGGGGCCGCTGCTCGACCTGATCGCTGACAAGCGCACGCGCCGCGGTGATGGCGATACGATCTATCTGTCCGATGAGCAGGCTCGCTCCATTCTGGCGCTGCAACTCTCCCGCCTCACCGGCCTCGGCCGTGACGAAATTGGCAGCGAAGCCAAGGGCCTTTCGGACAAGATTGCCGACTATCTCGACATTCTTCGCTCGCGCCCGCGCATCCAGGACATCATCCGCGCTGAGCTGCGCGAGGTGAAGGAAAAGTTCGCCGTCCCGCGCCGGTCAGAGTTCACCTTTGCCGATGCTGACCTTGACGATGAAGACCTCATCGAGCGCGAGGACATGGTGGTGACCGTGACGCATGGCGGTTACGTCAAACGCGTGCCGCTCTCGACCTACCGCACCCAGCATCGCGGCGGGAAGGGGCGTTCCGGCGTCTCGATGAAGGACGAGGATTTCGTCACGCGGCTCTTCACCGCGAACACCCATACCGAGATCCTGTTCTTCAGCTCCGAAGGCATGGTCTACAAGGAGAAGGTCTGGCGTCTGCCCGTTGGCTCGCCGCAATCGCGCGGCAAGGCGCTGGTCAACATCTTCCCGCTCGCCAAGGATGAGCGCATTGAAAGCGTCATGCCGCTCCCCGATGACGAGGAGAGCCGCAACTCGCTGGATGTGATGTTCGCGACCCGTTCGGGCACGGTGCGGCGCAACAAGCTGTCTGACTTCATCCGGGTCAACCGGAACGGCAAGATCGCCATGAAGCTCGATGAGGGCGATGGCATTGTGTCGGTCCGCATCTGCTCTGAAGACAATGACATCATGCTGACCACAGCGCTGGGCAAATGTATCCGCTTCAAGGTTGACGATGTGCGCGTCTTTGCAGGCCGCAACTCGACCGGGGTGCGGGGCATAAGGCTGGAAAAGGGCGATGAGGTCATTTCCATGGCCGTCCTCCACCATATCGAGTTCAGCTCAGCTGAGGCGCGCGCCTATCTGAAACATGCCGCGGCGATGCGGCGCGCCGCCAGCGGCGAGGACGAGATCGACGAGAGCGATGCCGTTGCCGATGACGAGACCGATGATGCCGGCGAGGAAGAAGCCGCGCTGAGCCCGGAACGCATTGCCGAGATGGGCGCAGCCGAGCAGTTCATCCTGTCGATTGCCGATGATGGCATGGGCAAGCGTTCGTCCTCTTTCGACTACCGCGTTACCGGGCGCGGCGGCAAAGGCCTTGTGGCGCACAATATCTGGAGCGGTGACAAGAAGAAGGGCCCGGTCAAGAAGATCGCGCAATCCTTCACCGTCGATGACAATGACCAGGTCATGCTCGTCACCAATGGCGGCCAGCTCATCCGGACAGGCGTCGACCAGATCCGGATTGCCGGACGGGCGACGTCCGGCGTCTGGGTCCTTCGCACAAATGAAGGCGAAAGGGTTGTTTCTGTTGCGCGTCTTGTAGAAGAAGAGGAAGACGATACAGAAGAGTGAGCCTGACCCGCGCGGCTTGAAAAGCGCAGGCGGCGCAGCGCATTAGGGAGATGTCATGGAACGTGTTGGCTTGTATCCGGGGACGTTCGACCCCATCACGAACGGGCATCTCGACATAATCGGCCGGGCCATGAAACTGGTCGACAAGCTGGTCATCGGTGTTGCCGTCAATGAGGACAAGAAGCCGCTCTTCTCACTCGATGAGCGCACCGACATCGTCCAGACCGAGATTGCCAAACTGCCCAATCCGCGCGACTGCGCGATTGAGGTAAAGCCGTTCAACAATCTTCTGATGCACTTTGCCGAAAGCTGCGGTGTGCATGTCATCGTGCGGGGGCTGCGCGCCGTCTCTGATTTCGAATACGAGTTCCAGATGACAGCGATGAATGAGCAGCTGAACCGGGAGATTGAAACCGTCTTCCTGATGGCGGATGTTCAGCATCAGGCGGTGGCTTCACGGCTCGTGAAGGAAATCGCCAAACTGGGGGGCGACATCACTTCCTTCGTCACGCCAAGTGTCAGGGAAAAGCTTCTGGAGAAGTATAAGTGACACTTTCGAAATTTGCGGTCAGCGCGCTGGTTCTTGCAGGCATGGCGGG
>NVWP01000071.1 GCA_002733705.1 Henriciella sp.
GTAATTGTGAGTTTATGATCCATTAATTTTTTATTTTTAGGGGAGACGTCCTTGAGACAGCAATTGTAAAATTATTATTTTTCTAATTTTTGAGAAAGACAGTGTATGGTTGGTAGTTTTGCTGGGGCGGCAGGCTCCTAAAAAGTAACGGAGCTGTACAAAGGTGAGTTCAAGTTAGTATAATACTAATTGTAGAGTTTAATGGCACAAGCTTGCTTGACTGTAAAATTGATAAATTAAGCAGGGACGAAAGTCGGTCATAGAGATCCGATGATTCTATATGGACAGGTCATCGCTCAACGGATAAAAGGTACGCTAGGGATAACAGGCTTATGACTCTTGAGAGATCATATCGACGGAGTTGTTTGGCACCTCGATGTTGACTCATCACATCCTGGGGCTGAAGCAGGTCCCAAGGGTTCGGCTGTTCGCCGATTAAAGTGGTACGTGAGCTGGGTTTAGAACGTCGTGAGACAGTTTGGTCCCTATCTGCCGTGGGTGTTGGAAACTTGAGAGGATCTGTCCTTAGTACGAGAGGACCGGGATGGACATACCTCTGGTGGACCTGTCGTGGCGCCAGCCGCGCAGCAGGGTAGCTATGTATGGACGGGATAATCGCTGAATGCATCTAAGCGAGAAACCCACCTCAAAACCAGGTTTCCCTTGAGAGCCGTCGTAGACTACGACGTCGATAGGCTGGGTGTGGACGCGCCGCGAGGCGTGGAGCTAACCAGTACTAATTGCTCGATAGGCTTGATCTTGCGAAGCTTCGTGTGCGGTGGTGAATGCACCACCGCTTGAAGTTTCAGATCAAAACACCTCTGATAAAAATAAGTGGTACATGCTCGAATGAGAGCATGAGTGACATGTTGGAATTTGCACCATTGCCCGTTTCCGCCGACCCGGTGGTTATGGCAGGGGTTCCCCACCCGATCCCATTCCGAACTCGGTCGTTAAGTCCCCTTGCGCTGATGGTACTGCGTCTTAAGGCGTGGGAGAGTAAGTCGCTGCCGGGTCCGCCGAAACGGGCGATGTGCAAAACTTTAAACACTTGCAGACAAGTCTTTTCCTTACATTTACCGCCCTCCGGGCGGAGCGTGGCCGGCCGCCAAAAGCCGGACCGCGATGCAGTCCGGCCCCTGTGGCCGGATTTCATGTTTTCGGGACTGGAGAAATCCGGTTCTGACAAAAGCTGACGCGGGATGGAGCAGTCCGGTAGCTCGTCAGGCTCATAACCTGAAGGTCGTAGGTTCAAATCCTACTCCCGCACCCAATAAGCCCCTGATCTTCGGATCGGGGGCTTTTTTGATTCCGGGCAGAAAATCTTCGCTCGCGAGTGGGGCTGTCACCGTACTGCATCACGCCCGGGATAGCGTCTTACATCCACGTTCGTGCAGTTCGCGACAATGCCCGCCCGGCTATGGTACGGTCTTCTGAACCGGACCGAGAGCCGGGAGAATGGGAGGAAGTTATGCCAGCGGACACTGATGCACACATAGACGAAGAGATATCGCTAATCGAGCGCGCGCGGCGTTGGCAGAAGGAACTTGCCGCGCGGGCGCCGGAAGCCGAAGATGTCCGTAAGCTGCCGCAGGATCTGGCCCAGACACTCGCCGAGACGGGCTTCTATGCGATGTGCAATCCGGTTGAGGATGGCGGGCAGGGTGCCTCCCCTGCCGACTATGCCGAGACGGTGGAAGCGCTTGCGCGCGGCGATGCCGCGCCCGCCTGGTGCAGCTTCATTGCGACGACGGCCGCCTTCGGCATGGCCTATGCCGATAATGACACGGTGCGCGCCCTCCTCTCCCGGCCGGGCGTCAAGACCGCCGGCGTCTTCGCGCCCATGGGCCGCGCTGTGGAAACCGAGCAGGAGGGCGTGAAGGGCTACCGCATCAATGGCCGCTGGGCCTGGGGCTCTGGCACGCAGAATGCCGACTGGGTCAGCGGGGGCTGTTTCCTCGCGGGGGAAGACGGCAAGCTCATCATGTCGGACAAGGGCGGGCCGATACAGCTTGCCCCGATCTTCTCCGCCGACCAGCTCCATTTCATCGACACCTGGCATGTGACCGGCCTGAAGGGCACCGGGTCCACTGATTTTGAGGTGCGAGACGCCTTCGTGCCAGCAGATCGCGTGACCGCAGGTTTTGGCCGCACACGTCAGGATGAGCCCATTTTCCGGTTTCCGGCCTTCGGCCTGCTTGCCATCGGGATTGCCGCCGTTGCGCTGGGGGCGGCACGCGGCGCGATGGATGACTTCTATGAGCTTGCCGGCGCCAAGAAACCCTCAGGCAGCAGCAAGACCCTGTCGGAAAAGGCGCTCACCCACCGCGATGTCGCGATGAGCGAGGCAGACATCCGGCAGGCGCGCGCTTTCTTTTACCAGGCGATCGAAGCCGCGTGGGAAACGGCCCTGGACGGCCCCGTGAGCCTTGACGCCCGCCGCGACCTTCGTCTCGCCACCACTAGCGCGGTACAGTCGGCCAGGCGCGCCGTCGACCGCATCTATGAGCTGGCCGGCGGCACCGCCGTCTACAGCCAGTCGCCCATCCAGCGCCGCTTTCGCGATGTTCATGTGGCGACCCAGCACATCATGGTCGGTGCTTCCACATGGGAGACGACAGGGCGGCTCTTCCTCGGCCAGCCGGCCGATACGGCCATGCTCTGACGCTCAGTCGTGGCTGGGCAGGACGATCTCTCTGTGCGTCTCGAACAACTCGCCCAGAAACTCGCTGAGCGCCCGGATGCGGGCAAGCGGGGCGAGATCCTCATGGGTGCTCAGCCAGAAGCTGCGCTCGACCCGCACCTTGTCTTTCAGGAGAGGTCGAAGCGTCTCGTCGCGCGCCGCCATGAAGTTCGGCAGGACCGCAATCCCGAGTCCCGCCCGCGCCATCTGCAGCTGCGCAATGATGGATGGGCTGCAGTATTGCAGGGACAGGCCTGGCGCGATCTCTGCGTGATAGCGAAGCTGCGGTGAATAGATGAGATCGTCGACATAGCCGATCAGCGTGTGGGCGGCGAGTTCGTGCGGGGCGCCGGGCACGCCCTTGCGTGCGAGATAGGCCGGACTGGCGAACAGGTGCAGGGCGTAATCCGACAGCTTGCGAACCTTGAGGCGCCCCGATGTCGGCCGGGCCAGCATGATCGCCATGTCAGCCTCGCGCTTGGGCACGCTCGCAAAGCCGGACATGGCAATAAGGTCGAGGGCGATGGCCGGATAGCGGTCCCGGAAGCCTGCCAGTGCCGGGGCAATCAGACTGTTGGCGAGGCCTTCGGTCACGCCAAGGCGCACGCGTCCGCTCGCTTCCATTCCACCCGTATCGGCCTGCGCGTAGATTTCCAGAGCTGACTGTTCGATGGCCTCAGCCCTGGCGACGATCTCTTCGCCGGCCGATGTCAGGATGTGGCCCCGCCGCGTCCGCTCGAAGAGCGAGAGGCCAAGGTCAGCCTCCAGCCGCCGCAGGCGTCGCCCGACCGTTGTGGCATCAAGGCCCGTCCGCGCGGCGGCATCTGACAGTTTCGCATGCCGGCTTATCTCAAGCAGGAGTTTCAGATCATCCCAGTTCATAGCGCGGTCCCTGCCTGCGATATTGCAGGTTCAACCTGCATGTGTGCGTATTTAACTGCGTGAGCGCCAGAGATAAACAGGAACAAAGATAGTTATGGGAGAAAACCAGATGCGCAGCGTTGACCATTTCATTTCCGGCAAGACGGTAAAATCCGGCTCTGGCCGTTTTAGCGATATCTATAATCCGAATACCGGAGAGGTGCAGGCGCAGGTCGGTCTTGCCAATGATGCCGAAGTCGATCAGGCGGTTGAGGCCGCAAAGGCCGCGCTTCCCGGCTGGATGGCGACCAATCCCCAGCGCCGCGCCCGTATCCTGTTCAAGTTCAAGGACCTGCTGGAGCAGAATATCGATGAGCTCGCCGAGCTCCTCTCCGCCGAGCATGGCAAGGTGGTCGCAGACTCAAAAGGCGACGTCCAGCGCGGCATCGATGTGGTCGAGTTTGCCTGCGGTATCCCGCATCTTCAGAAGGGCGAATATACCGAAGGCGCTGGCCCCGGCATCGATGTCTATTCCATGCGCCAGCCGCTGGGCGTCTGCGCCGGCATCACGCCGTTCAACTTCCCGGCCATGATCCCCTGCTGGATGTTCGCGGTCGCGGTCGCCTGCGGAAATACATTCGTGCTGAAGCCGTCCGAGAAGGATCCGTCCGTGCCGGTCCGTCTGGCTGAGCTTTTCCTCGAAGCGGGTGCGCCAGAAGGCGTGCTCAATGTCGTGCATGGCGACAAGGGCTCGGTCGATGCCATCCTGAAGCATCCGGATGTGAAGGCTGTCAGCTTCGTCGGCTCATCCGATATTGCCCAATACGTCTACGCGACAGGCACCGCGCACGGCAAACGTGTCCAGGCTATGGGCGGGGCAAAGAACCACGGCATCATCATGCCGGATTGTAATATGGAGCAGGCGGTCAAGGACATTGTCGGCGCAGCCTATGGCTCGGCTGGCGAGCGCTGTATGGCGCTGCCGGTTGCTGTCACCGTGGGCAAGAAGACCGGCGACGAGTTCGTGGAGCGCATGCTGGAAGCCGCCCAGAACCTGAAAGTCGGTATCTCGACAGACGCTGACGCCCATTACGGCCCGGTCGTTTCGGCCGCACACAAGGCGAAGGTCGAGGACTATATCCGCATGGGTGTCGAGGAAGGCGCTGAGCTGAAACTCGATGGCCGGGGACATACGCTTCAGGGCCATGAGAATGGCTTCTTCGTCGGCCCGTCGCTGTTCGATCATGTGAAGCCGGAGATGCGCAGCTACAAGGAAGAGATCTTCGGCCCCGTCCTGCAGGTCGTGCGCGCCGAGACTCTGGAAGAGGCAGCAGCCCTGCCGTCCAATCACCAGTATGGCAATGGCGTTGCGATCTTCACCTCGGACGGCCGCGCCGCGCGCGAGTTTGCCGCGCAAGTCAATGTCGGCATGGTCGGCATCAATGTCCCGATCCCGGTGCCGGTGTCCTATCACACCTTCGGTGGCTGGAAGCGGTCTGCCTTTGGCGATACCAACCAGCACGGCCCGGAAGGCGTCCGCTTCTGGACCAAGATCAAGACCGTCACCCAGCGCTGGCCGGAAGGCGATGTTGGCGATCAGGCTTTCATCATCCCGACCATGCAGTAGGATAACCGCCTTTCAGACAAGGATGGACGGATGCTTCTGACTGAAGAACAGACGATGATTTCGGACATGGCGAAGAATTTCGCCATGAACGAGCTACGCCCCAATGCGGCGAAATGGGACAAGGATGGCAATCTCGACCGTTCCAAGCTGGAAGCGCTGGGCGAGCTTGGCTTTGGCGGCATCTATACGAGTGAGGAACATGGCGGCTCTGGCCTGACGCGCCTCGATGCAGCCCTGATCTTCGAACAGCTCTCGCGCGGCGACATCAGCCACGCAGCCTTCCTGTCGATCCACAATATGGCGACATGGATGATCGACAGTTTCGCGCATGACCAGCTTCGCGCAAAATATGTCCCGCGCCTGACGGCCACGGAACTTATCGCCTCTTACTGCCTGACCGAGCCGGGGGCCGGGTCTGATGCGGCCAGTCTCAAGACCACGGCCAGGCTTGAGGGGGACGAGTATGTCCTCAACGGCGCCAAGGTCTTTATCTCGGGCGCGGGCTTCTCTGATGTCTATGTCGTCATGGCACGTACCGATGAGGGCGGCGCACGCGGCGTCTCGACCTTCATCGTCGACAAGGATGCGCCAGGGCTTTCCTTTGGCAAGCATGAAGACAAGATGGGCTGGCGCGCCCAGCCCACGGCGATGGTCAATTTCGACGATTGCCGCATCCCGGCGACGAACCGTGTGGGTGATGAGGGCAATGGCTTCAAATTCGCCATGGCCGGCCTTGATGGTGGACGCCTCAACATTGCTGCCTGTGCCCTTGGAGGGGCGCAGGACGCGCTGGACCGCGCCTTCGCCTATGTGCAGGAGCGTGAACAGTTTGGCCGCGCCATCATCGATTTTCAGGCGACGCAGTTCAAGCTCGCCGATATGGAAACCGAACTCGCTGCCGCCCGCGCGCTTCTCTATGAGGCCGCCTCCAAGCTCGACAGGAAAGCGCCGGACGCGACCAAGTTCTGCGCCATGGCAAAGCGCTTTGTCACCGACACATCGTCCAAGGTCGCCAATGACGCGCTCCAGCTGCATGGCGGTTATGGCTATCTCGGCGACTATGAAGTCGAGCGCATCGTGCGCGATCTCCGCGTCCACCAGATCCTTGAAGGCACCAATGAAATCATGCGCGTCATCGTCGCGCGTGAAATGATGAAAGGCCAGGTATGACCGATCAAGTCATCATCGCCCGTAAAGAAGGCCGGGCAGGGCGGATCACGCTCAACCGCCCAAAAGCGCTCCATTCGCTCAATCAGGAAATGTGCGAGCTGATGATTGAGGCGCTGCTCGCCTGGCGCGAGGACGAGGCGGTTGAGCTGGTCGTTGTCGATCATCTCGAAGACACGCGTGGCTTCTGCGCGGGCGGCGATATCCGCATGCTGCAGGACTCCGGCAAGGCCGATGGCAAGGAGGCGCAGGCTTTCTTCGCGGCGGAATACCGCCTCAACACCCTGATCGAGGAATATCCGAAGCCTTACGTTGCCATTCAGGACGGGGTCACCATGGGCGGCGGTGTCGGTATCTCCGTGCACGGCGATGTGCGCGTCGCCACCGCCAACACGGTCTTTGCGATGCCGGAAAGCGGGATCGGTCTGTTCCCGGATGTCGGCGGCGGCTGGTTCCTGCCACGCCTCGACGGTGAGCTGGGCCAATGGCTGGCGCTCACGGGGGCGCGCCTCAAGGGTAAGGATGTCCTCGCCGCCGGTGTGGCCACGCATTTCGTTGAGGATGCATCGGGTCTTGCAGGCAAGCTCGCCGAGCAGGGCCTGGAGGCCCTCGATGGTCTGGAGCAGTCGGCAGAAGGCAGCTTTGCTGAGCACCGCGCCGAAATTGATCGCTGCTTTGCCAAGGAGACGGTCGAGGAGATTATCTCCTGTCTCGAAGCGGGCAGCGAGTGGGCACAGAAACAGGCCGACACCCTGAAATCCAAATCACCGCTCACGCTGAAGGTCGCCCATCGCCAGCTGCGCGAAGGCGGCAAACTCAGTGAATTCCGCGAGAATATGAAGATGGAATACCGCATCGGGGCGCGCATGGTTTGCACCGAAAACTTCATCGAAGGTGTGCGCGCCGTTCTCGTTGACCGTGACAATGACCCCAAATGGGTCCCGGCCGATCTTGCCTCAGTGGATGAAGAGCTGGTCGACAGCTTCTTTGCGCCGCTGGGTGCGGACGAGCTTACATTTCTCTAGGGAGGAGACCTCACAATGACGAAGATCGCTTTCATTGGCCTTGGTAATATGGGCTCCGGCATGTGCGCGAACCTCGCCAAGGCCGGCCATGACGTGCTCGCATTCGACCTGAATGAAGACGCCGTAAAGGCCGCTGTCTCCGCAGGCGCCACAGCCGCTGCAACTGTTGGCGAGGCTGTGAGCGATGTCGATGTGGTCGTCTCCATGCTGCCAGCCGGAAAGCATGTCCATCAGGTCTATTTCGGCAATGATGGCGTCACGGCGCACGCAAAGCCGGGGACGCTTTTCCTCGATTGCTCGACAATCGCTGTGGAGGAAGCCCGCGATGCGGCTGCCAAAGCGGCTGAAGCCGGCTTTTCCTATATGGACGCACCTGTGTCGGGCGGCGTCGCAGCCGCCGAGGCAGGGTCCCTCACTTTCATGGTCGGCGGTCCAAAGGACGGTTTCGAGAAGGCAAAACCCGTGCTCGATGTGATGGGCAAGAACGTCTTCCATGCCGGTGACCCCGGCAATGGACAGGTCGCCAAGATCGCCAACAACATGCTGCTCGGTATCTCCATGATCGGCACCTGTGAAGCCTTCAATCTGGCTGAGAAGCTGGGCCTTGATGCGCAGACCTTCTTCGACATCTCCTCGACAGCCTCCGGCCAGTGCTGGTCCATGACGAGCTATTGTCCCGCGCCAGGCCCCGTTCCTGCCGCGCCGTCCAACCGTGATTACAAGCCGGGGTTCGCCGTCGCCATGATGCTGAAGGATCTGCGCCTTGCCATGGGGGCGGGCGACGATGTCGGCGCTGATACGCCGCTCGGCAATCACGCCCAGCAGATCTATTCCAAGCTCGATGAGGATGGTTTCGGCGATCTCGACTTTTCGGGCGTCATGCGCCGCCTGAAGGGTGAACTCTAGTCTTTCTTCTTGCTGCCCGGATCATCGAAGTCGCGCGTCCACTGGATCGACAGTTCCTGCCCCTGATCCTCGCCCGTATTGGTAGCCGCTTCGACCTCGATATTCTCGATCGGCTCCCATTCGATGGCGAGACCAGGCGCGCCGGCCGCGCCTGAGCGCACTTCCAGATAGACATTGTCTGTCAGATATTTCCCGCTGGTCACCTCGACGCCTCCACCGGCGCCGCTGCCGACATCGAATGTGTCGAGGCCAAGCGCGGTTTCGATCCCGCCGAGCAGGTCAAACCCGCCGCCACCTGAAAGCTGCGCCAGTGCTGCCGCCAGACGTGCTGTCTCTAGCGCCGTCAGCTGCGTCGGCGAGCGGCCGAACAGGACACGCGAGAGGACTTCATCCTCCGGCAGCACCGGCTGCGACGTCAGCTCGATTTCCGGGCGGGAGATCGTGCCGGTGACGTTCAGGATCGCCGTGATGTCGTCGCGGGCCTCATGAACCGCTCGGACGGAAAGCCGCGATTCATCCAGTTCGGGCGCCAGTCTCACTGTGCCTTCCCGGAACTCGAAACGCTTGCCGAGCAGATCGAACCGGCCGCGCACGATTTCCGCCTGTCCGGTAATGACCGGATTGCCAATCGGCCCGACAATATCGGCGTTGAGGCCAAGCTCTGCATTGACGCCGCGCCCGCTGACATCAATCTGGTCCGGGGCGTTGAGGGAGATATCGAGCCGCGTTGCCGCTTCCTCTGCTGTTTGGTCTTCTTCTTCCTGCTTCGGATCGCGGAAGTTGACATCGAGCGTTGGCGGTCCGCCCTGGGGCAGGTTCTCAAGATTGAGCTGACCTTCATCGACGGTCAGGTCTCCCGTTATCTCAAGCAGTTCTGGCTGCTGGTTGAGCGACAGCGTGCCGCTGACCGTGGCGGAGCCTTCGCGCCGTTCTGTCACGACCAGCTTGTCGGCGCGAATTTCCACATCGCTGCGGCCCGAGCCATCGATGGCCATAGAGCCGCTGCCCTCCAGCGTGCCGCCGGCCCGGCCACGCGCGCTGAAGGCGTCCAGGGTCACGGTGCCAGAGCCAAGGCGGGTATCGGCGGAAATGCGGTTCAGCACCATGCCGAGATCGCCATGCTCAAAGACGCCGTCCCTGAACTGAACCGTGCCGGAAAATGTCTCGTCCAGCGTCGGCAGGCGCCCGGAGAGGTCTGCCGCCACCTCGCCCTGCAGCACCATCTGAGGTGGCACGAAGAGGGCGGCAATCGCCTCGATCTCGCCATTGGCCTGCACCGAAAACGGCATTTCAGCGCCGGGAACAGGCTGGATAAAGGGTGCGTTGCCGGATGTCGTCACAGGAATATCGACCGCCGCACGCGCTTCCAGCGTCTCATTGTCGAGGGCGCGCAGATTAAGATCGAGCAGATCGGGGGAGAGCTCGCCGGAAACGAAGAGGTCGACCGGCGCGATGTCCGAGCCTGGCCGGGAAATGCGCTTCATCTCCGCTTCAATGGGGCCGGAGAGGCCACCGCCGGGCGTCTCGCTGAAGGCCAGGCTGAGATCGAGGGCGCCATCCAGTGCGGGGCGCCCCATCAGGACGAGGACCGGGGCAAGCTGCAGGCCTTCGGCGTCGACGCGGATCTGGGTCTCCCCGCGCGTGCTGAGCGACGGGGTCAGGGAGCCGCCCAGTGCCGCAAGCTCTGCAGTCACCTCATAACCGTCTTCATAGGCAGTGTAGCGCAGCTTTTCTTCGGTCACGAAGCCGACATCGCCGAGAATGGCGCTGATCGAGGCGCTGAGATCGGGCGCGCCCTCCGTCAGGCCGCGCACATTGCCGTCTATGTTGAGCGCTGTGGGATATGAAAGATCATCCAGCCGCGTACTGCCTTCCATCTCGACAACGAAGTCCACATTTGACGGTGCTCCGTTGGCCCGGATGATGAGCGCGTCCGCCCGTGTCGGCCCGGCAGACACTTCTTCCAGAATGGCGTCGACAGCCAGCGCCTCGCCATTGATGTTGGCGCTTGCATCGATGCGCCGGGCCGGCAGACCCTTGGGCAGATCGCCGCGCACATTGGCCTCGCCCGTAATTGCCGCGATCTCGCCGCCAGAGCCGCTTAGGTCCGCATCGGCGCGCAGCGTGCCCCAGTTTGCTTCCAGCCCGCTCACCTGCCAGTCGCTGCCATTGAGGGTGAGCGCGGTATCGAAATCGAGCGGCCCGTTGGTCGTATCGGCGTTGAGACGCGCTTTCGCGCTCAGTGCGCCCTCGCCATAGGTCCCGTCCGCGCCAAGATCGATATCGGTGAAGGTTAGCGTGTCATTGGCAAGCTGCGGGGCATTGAGATTGATGACGAAGTCCAGGCTGTCCAGCTGGCCGGAGGCTTCGGCGCCGCCCGTGACGCTCTCCAGCATGTAGCCAGCCACAACCGCTTCGCCAGCCGATAGCTGCGCGGAGGCTGACACGCGCCGGTCGCTGGAGATGCGCCCCGATCCGTTGAGCGAGAGGGTGCCGCTTTCCAGCGTGACCGCGTTAAGGTCGACCGAATTGTCGGCGCGCAATTGTCCCTCCGCGGTCAGGAAAGCCTCATCGGAGGCCCAGTCACTGATCGGAGAGGGCAGGTCTCCGAGCCGGCTTGCAGAGATGCGTGTGTTGAACCGGGTGACGCCGCCGCCTGCACGGTCTGCCTCGAAATTGCCTGCCAGATTGACGGGCCGGGCAAGATCAGCCTCGGCACCATCGATCTGGAAGCTGCCCGACATATCGGCGCTGAGCTGGGGGCCGAAAGCGAGATCGCCTTGTACGGAGACCTGCCCGGCCTTGCCACGCACGCTTGTTTCGCGAAAGTCGAGGGTCTTCGCGCCAAGGTCATAGTCAGCGTTCAGGACAAGCACCGGCTGGCGCCCGGCAACCTGTCCGGCCATGCCGGGCAGGACCGTGCCCTGCGTCTCCAGCGTCGTGCGCACGGACGCAGTGGCGTTGCCATAGATCGCGGTGACCGGTCCGGAAATGGTCTCTGCCTGCAAGGACGGGACATCGACGCCGGCAGCGCGGATATCGCCGTCGAAACGCGCCGTCCCATCGGAATAGACAAGCACACCATCCAGCGTCGCCTGGCCGACACTGACATTCTCCATCTCGGCATAGCGGGTCGGATTGTCGGCGGTCAGGCGAAAATCGCTCGTATAGCCGCCATCGCCGTTTTGTCTGGCAATTGCGCTGAGTTCGAGACCTTCGGCGAGCGCGGTCACATCCAGCACCGGCCCGGTATCATCGCGGGACAAGTCACCCTCGATATTCAGCGTGTCCCCCAGCGTCCCGGCGACAGAGCGGCCCAGCGGATGAAGGCCCGGATGGATCTCCGACTGGAAGCTGATGAGGTCGCCGCGCGCCCTGGCGTCGAGCTGCAGAAGAGATTGGTCGTTCACCTCAATGTCCGCGTCACCCTGCCAGTCATTGAGCGCGCCATCGGCATCAAGCGAAGCGGAAATGGACTGATCCTCTTCCAGCCGGGCAAGGCTGGCAAAAAGACCGCCAGCGGGCCCGTCCAGGCTCAGCTTGCCATCCACGCGGAAATCATCCGACCAGGTAAGGTCGGCGACCAGTTCGTCGCCATTGCCATCCAGGGGCAGAACTTCCAGCTGCGTGCGCCCGCCATCGCGCCCGATCAGGCCCTGACCATTTATATTCAGCGACAGGGCACGCGGCAGGACGCCCTCATCGGCACGCAGCTCACCAATCCTCAGCCGGTCCAGCTTGCCGGTCCGTATAGGCATCGATCCGCCACCGGTGTTGTCCTTCTGCTTGGACTGCAGGATGGGGCGCCGCATGACATGGATAAGATCGGCTTCCAGCGCCTCGATTGTGAGCGCGCGCCGGCGCAGCGCGAAGGGTTTCCAGTCGGCGAGCAGGTTCTCGGCGACCAGCCATACGCCTTCCTCGTCCGAAACCGTCAGGCGCTCGATCCTGAATTTGCCAAGAAGATCGCCGCTCAGACCTTCGACTTCAATCTCTTGGCCCGACGGGTCTGCTGCCTCGATCCGGGTCTCGACAAAGCCCCGGCCGAAGCCTGACTGGGCTGCAAAGCGCAGGGCCAGTAGCAGCACGAGCGCGAGCACCAGCAGCACGCCGACCGCGATCAGCACCCATTTGAGGATGCGGCGTCCAAGGCTTTTCTTCTCGCCGGATGTGTTTGGGGCGGACTGTTCGTTACGCATCAGAATGCCTGCCCGATAGAGATGTAGATCTGGACCGGGTCGTCAAAATCGGTTGGATTCAGCGGCGTGGCCACGTCAAGCCGGATCGGCCCCGCCGGTGTGGTATAGCGTACGCCAAGACCCGCACCATAGCGCGTCTCGCTGTAATCAGAGAACTGGTCGGTCGAGACAGCCCCCGCATCGATAAAGCCAACAATGCCAATCTTGGGACGCAAGGCGTACCGTGCCTCCAGAGACGCCTCTATGAGTGACGAGCCGCCAAGCGGGGTCCCATCCTCCGCGCGCGGTCCGATGGCTTGATAGGCATAGCCGCGCACACTGCCGCCGCCCCCTGAATAGAAGCGGGTATCGACAGAAAGGTTTTCGACATCGGCGCCGACGACCGCGCCCGCCTTGAACCGGCCGGCCAGAACGAAACGTCTCTCATTGAAAGGCAGATAGGCGCTGACCTGGCCGACAGACCGCACATAAGGGCTGGTCTCGTCGCCGAAAGTGTAACTCGGCTCGACCCGGGCATTGGCCCGCCAGCCAGAACGCGGGTCCAGCAGGCTGTCCGTCTTGTCGAGGCGGGCATCGGCAAAGACGGAGAGGATTTGCAGGTCGCGGCTGCCATACTCGTCTTCCTCGCGCGCGATCTCGCCCTGCACGCCGTAGGAATAGGTGAAATCAGGGCCCTGTACGACTTCATAGGCCGCCCCGAGCGACACCGCCTGACGGTCATAGGCATCGGTTGTTTCATTGTTGACGCCCGTCGACAGGACAAGCCCGCGCCCATAGCCGAATTCATTGGGCCGGCGCCAGACCACTTCAAGCGCCTGTTCAAGTTCGGCGACGGTCAGATCCGCTGTCAGGAGGTCGCCGCGGCGGGTCAGATTACGGCGCGCGAATTCCGCGGTCACACCAAAGCCTTCGCTGGTCGAATAGCTGCCGCCGAGGGCAACCGTGTTGCGCGGGCGTTCGGTCAGCTTGATCTCGACATTGCGGATCTCCTCGCCCGTTTCTGTCGTGCCTGAAGGCTCTGAGGCGAGCGAGGCGCGCGCGACGCGAAACATGCGGGTTTCCGCAAGCCGCGTATTGAAAAGCGACAGCTTGGCCGGATCGTAAACCTCGCCCTCCTCATAGGGGACGAGGCGCTGCAGATAGCTTGCCTTTGTCAGGACGTCTTCCTCAGGGAAGGTCGTTTCGCCGAAGACAACGCGGGGACCGGACGTCGTTTCATAGGTCACGCTGATGGTTTCGGCGTCGCGGTCGCCCAGGACGCGGCGCTCGTCCACGCTGGCATAGGGATAGCCCTCATCGCGCAAGGTGTTCACAATCCAGCGTTCGGCGTCGATCACGTTGGAAGGAATGGCAGGCCGGCCGCTTTTGACAGGCAGGTTGTCGCGAATGGTCTTCTGGTCTTCCTCGGTGGGGGCCTCTCCACGAAAGGAGACAGCCACTTTGGCCAGCGCGAAACGGGGTCCGGTATCGATCCGCAGGCGGGCTTCAGGCGCATCGGTGCCGAGAATGGCAAGGTCGATGCGCGGGTCGTAATATCCCTTGCTGTTGAGCGCGGCGCGGGCGGCCTCAGCTGCGCGTCGGCCCTGCCTTCGGGCCTCAAGGGCGGTCTTCGGGGTATTTTCGTCCGGCAACGCATTGCGCACCGCTTCGCGCAACGCCTCGTCCGGCCGGTCACCAGCATACTCAACATCTACGGTCTTGGCTGCCGCCACGCCGGCGAAGATGAGGGCAGCGAGCAGGGAAAATAAAAATCTATTCAACATTCTTCCCAAGCCAGTCCGGCACATTCGCGGCGCGAAAACCGCAGAAAAAATCCCCCAGTCGTCTGGGCCCTTGTACATAAGCGGTATGTCGCGTGCGAACGAATTCAACGTCCGTATTCTGCTTATGTTGCTGGTCAAAGCGCGCAATTTACAGTTCCGACATGTGCGCCCGGCCGACACGGCTTCTGGTCGGCGCCGGACGGCCTTATGACAAGAGACAATGGCAGGTTTTCAGGTGAATTTAGAAAGGGGTTAGGGAAATTCGTGTTAGCTCCCTTTCGGTTGAGTTGCGACGGAAAGGGCAGTGTGGCACGAAACGGGGCCTGAAATTCTTATCTTGGGGAGTCTGTATCTTTGACTGAGAAGAGATCCCCGCCACGCCCCCGGACATCGCCATCGCCCTGGATGAAGGAACCGCCCGTTGGAGAGGCGCTGCGTTACGTCTATCGGGAGACGGTTGGGGAGCCGGTCCCGGAAAGGCTGCAGTCGCTGATCGAACGCCTGCGAGAGCAGGAAAACAAGGGGAAGTAGGGCGCGGCGGAAGCTCGTCCCTGTTGGGAGGTCGGTGATTGGCAGATCACTTGGACATGTCGTTTGTGGCGCGCATGGAAGCGCTTCTTCCCGAGCTTCGGGCCTTCTCCATAAGCCTTTGCAGAAATACCTGCCTGGCAGATGATCTTGTTCAGGAGACCTGTCTCAAGGCCTGGACCTCGCAGGAAATGTTCGATCCGGCCGAGCCGATGCGGCCCTGGCTCTTCCGCATCCTGCGCAATGAATACTATATGCAGCAGCGCCGCTCCTGGCGCAGCGTGAATATCGAACCGGACGCGGTGGCGCGTGCGCTTGTGACCGAGACGAGGCCGGAGTCGGCCAAGGATTTTGCTCGTCTGGAACGCATCATCGCCGAGCTGCCCGATGGCCAGCGCGACGCGCTGATCCTCATTCTTGCAGCCGGCATGACCTATGAGGAAGCGGGTGAGGTCTGTGGTTGTTCGGCCGGAACGGTCAAAAGCCGCGTCAGCCGGGCCCGCGAAACCGTGCGCCAGCGTTTTGTCTCGGCGGAGCGGTCTCCGGATATGTTGCCCTCCTCGGTCGAGGCCGGGTTCCCGGCCCTCCTCTCGCGTCTCGATGAGATGCTGGCCAGCGCCCAGTCGTCGGCGTGACCTCGCCGCACGTCCCAGATTCTGCGTTTCCCCAATGGGCGTTCTCTGACCGGCGGGCGGTTTCTGACCCATTTGAGCCCCTGGATGAGGCTGAAGCGGCTCGCGCCGGGCGCCTGAAACGCAGCGAAGACGCGCAGGACTTTCTGCACGCCCGCTGGCTTGCCCGCTCGCTGGCGGCGCAGACGCTGCCGGGTGCGGGCGATATCCGGATTGAGAGCTTTGACGATGCCCGCCCGCAGATTACGGGGTGGCCGGAGGCGGCGATCAGCTGGTCGCGGTCCGGCCCGCTTGGCGTGGCCGCCATTCAGGCGGGCGGCCTCATTGGGATCGACATAGAGCGGAAGGCTGCGCGGCAGACCGGTCCCATGCTGGAGATGGTGGCCCAGCCCCAGGAGGCCGAGTGTGTGCTCTCACCGGGCGCAGAAACCGAGCGTCTTGAGCGTTTCTACCGGCTCTGGACAGCCAAGGAAGCGGTGCTGAAGGCACGGGGAAAGGGGCTGCGCGGCGGCGCGAAGAAGGTTGAAATACCGGAAGATTTTATCTCAGGCGAGCGGGATGCAGCCACACTGGTGGAGACTTTCGGGGCGTTTCGGCTGGTCAGGCTGGACGTAGGAGCTGAGGCTTGCTGCAGTCTTGTCTTCAGCGTGCGAACAGGGATTTGAACATCCAGCCGGCAAGCGATTTGCCGCTGGTGTGCCGCTCGTCCTGCATGTCAAAAACCATAAGGGAAACAGTGCCAAAGGGCGGCGCCTCGATGCCTTCCTTGCGGATGTCAAAGCCCATCGAGCCATAGAACTCCCGCATCTGGGGTTCAGCCAAAATCGCGATGAAGCGGTGCTGGCCTTTGGCGACATAGCCGAGCACGGCGCGCATGATGGGCCCCAGCGTCTTCGATCCGCGCCGCTCTGGGGCGGTCACCAGTTTTGAAACGATGACACAGCTCGTGCCTGCCGGCAGGATGCCGGGAAGATCAAAAAGCCTAAACTTTTCAGGAGGGTCATCGACCTCGACCGGGATGACCTGCGCGCTGGAGACAAGGTCTGCCCCGTCGAACAATGCATAGGTCTGGCCGAGCCGGTCTGCCTCGTCACGAAGCAGCCGGCTTTCATGATCCGCGCCTGCCATGGCGAATTGCTTTTCGGCGCAATAGACGCGGTAGCGCAGATGCTGGACCAGCGGCAGGGTCGCGTCGGTCATTTCGACAAGGTCGAACTCACTCATAGGGGTCATCTCCGACAGACCAGGCGCGCGCTTGCTTGTCGAAGCGCAAATCGTAACGGCTACGGGCATTTGGGCCGATGACGAAAGGCGGATCGAGGGTCAGTTTCTGGGGGTGGAGGCCCCATCTTCTGGCAAAGAATTCCTTGATGGCAACGCCTTTGACGAGGTCGGCGCCCTTGAGGCCGGGAAGGCCCCAGGCGGCGGCGACCGTGCCGGGTAGCCAGTCGCAGGCGAGGACATCGGCGGGCGCGACCAGCGTCCGGCCATGCTCTTCCCAGCTCAGCGGGGCGACTGTGTCGTCGCTGGCGCCGGTCAGAAAAGCCTTTCGGGACAGAGGGTTAAGCGCACCGAGCTTGCCTTTCGGATAGGCTTTTTCGATGAGGTCGAGCCGCGCCCAGAGGCTGCCGTCTTCGAGATAGGCCTCAATGGTGACGGGCAAATCATCGGAGCCTGGAATACGGGTTTCGGGCCGCCCGCGCACGGTGAGCTGGCCGCTTGCTGGCAGGGCCTGAAGCAGGGTCAGGCGGGTGATGCGGACGGGGTAAATGGCGGTATTCTCCGCATCCTCAAACCAGTCTTCGGGCGTTTCGTGGGGCGGGCCGTGGACGAGGCCATCCAGTATGACGGGATCGAACGGATCCCCGGGATGGATCGCGCATCCCAGGTCGAGAATGGCCTCAAATCCCTTGCTGTCACGGCGCATGGAGATAACCGGCTGCATGGCGGGGCCGTGGAAAAGGTCGCCGGACGCATAAGGATCAGCGCGCTTCTTTCCATGCTTTTTGGCGTCCAGTCTGGGCTTCGGTCCACGTACCGGCTGGCTGATCTTTCCGTTGGAAATTTCATACCAGGGCGCGTCGCCCGAGAGGCTGTCACGGCCGCGCAGCGTCGCGCTGCCGTCAGGGGTCACGCGTGTCTCGACGCTGAGACCTTCGCCGGTGAGGCTGCCCCAGCGTTTTGGGGAAAAGTCCCTTAATTCAATCGGGTATCCTTCGAAACCGGCCGCGGCCGCCTGACGAAGGGCCATTCCGGCTTGTGAAAGCAGCGGCAGGGCGGGGAGGGTGTGCGTTGGTCTATGCGACTGTATCCAGCCGGAGTTTCCATCAGAAAACACGGTGCACTGGCGGTGCATGGACGGTGCATGGGCGGTGCACAGACGGACGCTGAGCTTGCGCATCTCATAGATCTTCATGCCATCGACCCAGAGAACGCCGCGTCCCGTCACGATGGTCGCCTCGTCGCTCTCCTCGACCGAGGTGATCTCTACCATGGGGGTTGCCTGTTTCGCGGTCGGCATGACCTGTCCGCGATAGGTCCAGTTGACCTCGCCCTCTTCAGCAATCGGCTCCCAGACAGGATGGTCGAAACGGTTAGCGAGACCCTTGAGGTCGGCGGCGCGGGCGAGGAGCTGGACCAGCATGTCGAGACCGAGCGAACCGGGCTGGACCGGATCTGAGAAGAAGTGCGCCTTGAAGTACCAGGCATAGGGATCAACCGACTGACGTGCGCGAATACGGCCAAGGCCGGCCTCGCCGCCTGCCGGTTCAAAGCGGTCAATGACGTCGAAGAGGGCAAGCCGGTTTTTCGAGGGCTGAAGCGCCGTTCCGGCTTCGCTTGGCGGGTCGGCCGGGGCGTCGAAGAAGGCGCGGTCGGCCTCGGTCGGTTTGAGGCCGGCCTGCGCGGCGAGTGAGGCCTTGGTGAAAAAGCCGAAGCTCGTCTCAAGCGTGATGACAGGTGTGCCGTCGCCAAGCGTGGCGGTGAGGTCAAAGAAGACGATGGTCATCGGCCCGACGCGAGAGCAGCGGGTGAGCGTCGTGGCCGTCCGGATGGTGCCGTCGCCGGGGCGGATCTGCCGGGCGAGCTTTCCGGCCCCGTCGAGATTGCGGAAGCGGGTTTCGCCGGACAGGGCAAAGCCGCAATAGGAAGCGAGCCAGCCGCAAGGTTGCAGGATGACTTCGGTGAGGACGCTGAACGGCATTGTGCCTGTGCCGCCATCCTCAAAATACCAGGCGTCTTTTGGGATGTCGTATTCAGCGACAGCGGTGAGACCGGCCGCCTGCTGACCGGCGGGTTCTGTCACCGAAAGCACGCGGCTCACCATATGATAGGGCGGCTGGGGCAGACGGGGGACAGCGCCCTTCGTGTCGAAGGGTTTATACATGCTGCCAAAGGCGGCGCTTGGCGCGCCGGAGCCGCATTCCATCAGGGCGGCGCTGTCACCGCGCACATCGCAGGCGTCATTGACGTACCAGGGTATGGCGGCGGTCTTTGGCGTTTTCGGCCATTGGCGGCGCAGACGGATACCGAAGCGCGGGCAATAGAAGACCTTGCGGCCATCAGAGCGGGCAAGGAGGCTGGCGAAGACCATGGGTTCTTCGCCGTCGATCACCTCATCGACGAACACTTCATAGGTCACTTCATGGTCTGCGTCTGGCGTGACCTGGCCCCGGCAATAGAAGGTCGCGGGCTCACCCGGTGCCGGTTCGAAGACATGGCTGTCGCGCTCTACGGTGAGGCCAAGCCCGGCGGCGGTGAATTCCAGCGCCTGAACGGCCGCTTCGGCCATGAGCGTGCCCGGCATGCAGGGGTCTTCATGGAAGTGGCCATCATAGAACCAGGCGTCCTTTGGGACATGGTGGCGGGCCTTGAGATAGCCGCGCCCCCATGGGCCGCCCTCTGGCGCAAATTCCATCACCTCATCGAACAAAGCGAGCTTTCCGGCAGGCAGGCGGGCGGGCCGTGTATGCGGGGCGGCGCGCTCAAAACCGGCCCCGAAACAGCGATAGGTGTCGCCTGCGCGGAATGCTGCGACTTCGGCAGCATCGAAGCTGCGCTTCGTGGAGGCAGAAACCTTGTCGAGGCGCGGGTCTGCGGTGGGCGCGCCTTCGCTGGCATCCCAGAGCACGCCTTTGGAATTGGCCAGCTCCTCATCGGTGAAGAAACCGGCCTGCCCATTGCGGACCGAAAGAAGCAGGCGCTCATCGGCGTAGCAGTCATATTCGAAGAAGAACATGCGCACGCCGGAGAGGTTGGCGTGGCCCTTGATCGAGATCTGAAAGCGCAGCGTCTCCCCGACGCGCGGCAGGCCGCCTTCATGGAAGGTCAGCTCACAACCAAGCAGGCGATAGACCCGATCTGAACAGTTCAGCATGTCGGCGCCCATCCATGAGATGAGCGCAAGGTCTGCCTGTCCTGCCTCGATCAGCGGGCCGGGACGCAGCATGCCGTCGCTGACGGCCCAGAGGTCTTCCGTGACATCGGTCTCGGTCCAGATCGTGCCCTTGCCCTGAACGAGCGCTTCGGCGTCGATGCCCGTGATGCGGTCACAGAGAAGCATGGGTGGACGCGGCATGCGGACCTGACGGCGATACTTGTCCTGCGCAGCGAAGGCCTTGCCGAACACGTCCGAGATGTTCCCGGCGGCGGCCTGTTCGATCTGCGCGCGCGTAAAGGACGGGCCGGTGGGCGTCTTGCGCTCCAGAGGCGCGACGGCTTTTTGGGCCTGCGCGGGGGCGGAGGCGACCCGTTTGGCAGGCGCCGGCTTGGGTGGCGTCGGGGCTGCAGGCTTTGTGTCTGCCGCGGCTGATTTGCGGTCCAGAACAGCCGTGCCCACCGTCTTCACGACAGGCGGGGTCCAGCTGGCGCCGGGGGGCAGTGGCAAGGTGCGCGCCCGGCCGGGTTTCGCAGACGGAAGCGGCCCCGGATCAAAGGAAGGCCGCCTGGGTCGTACAAGGTGGCGGCGTGTGCCGCCTCCTGAGTGTCCGGGGAGTTTCGGCAGGTGCGGCGGGGCCACATGCGCATCGAAGGTCACGGACATCTTGTCCGCGGCTCGCAACGGGATCGTGTTTCTGGCGGCCTCAACCAGCTGCGCCTTGAGCCAGTCGACATCGGGCGCGTGACCGGCGGCGAATAGCTGAGCGGCGAGGCGGCTGATACTGTCGAGTGCGGGCGCGCCG
>NVWP01000072.1 GCA_002733705.1 Henriciella sp.
GGCTTTCGCCCCAGGTGGTCACGCGGAAAAGGTGGCCGAACGTATTGTGCGACATGGCTGCCCGTCGTCTGTCTGGCTGTGACTGCGTGGGCCTTAAGAGCCCAGCAGACCTTTCACAGCCTCGCGCTCTTCGCGCAGTTCCTTGTCGGTCGCATCCATGCGGGCGCGTGAGAATTCACTGATCTCAAGGCCCTGAACGATCTCATATTTGCCGTCCTTGCAGGTGCAGGGATAGCCATAGATCACGCCCGGCTCAATGTTATAGGAGCCATCAGCCGGAATACCCATGGAGACCCAGTCGCCATCCGCCGTGCCCAGCGCCCAGCTGCGCATATGGTCGATGGCAGCCGAGGCGGCCGACGCGGCGGAGGAGGCACCGCGCGCCTTGATGATGGCGGCGCCGCGCTGCTGCACGTCCGGAATGAAGGTGCCTTCATACCAGTCCTGATCGACCTTCGACATGGCTGCCTCGCCCTTCACCGTGGCGTGGTGGAGGTCCGGATACTGGGTCGAGGAGTGGTTGCCCCAGATGATCATCTTCTTGATGTCGGTATTGTGCGCGCCGGTCTTCTCGGCCAGCTGGCTCATCGCACGGTTATGGTCGAGACGGACCATGGCGGTGAAGCAGTTCGGGTCGAGGTCCGGCGCGGCCTGCTGGGCGATCAGTGCATTGGTGTTGGCCGGGTTGCCGACGACGAGGACTTTCACATCGCGTTTGGCATGGTCGTTGATCGCCTTGCCCTGCGGGCCGAAGATCGACCCATTGGCTTCCAGAAGGTCCTTGCGCTCCATACCCTGCTTACGCGGCATGGCGCCGACCAGAAGGGCGAAGTCGCAATCCTTGAAGGCGACGTTCGGGTCATCTGTCTGGACGATATTGTTGAGCAGCGGGAAGGCGCAGTCATTCAGCTCCATCACGACGCCTTCAAGCGCGCCGAGGGCTGGGGTGATCTCAAGCAGGTGCAGGTCGACCGGCTGGTCCGGGCCGAGCATGTCGCCAGCGGCGATACGGAAAAGCAGGGCATAACCGATCTGGCCAGCGGCACCTGTAACGGCAACTTTGACGGGCTTTTTCATGGGAGGCTTCCTTCCAGCAATTGCGTTCTGTCTTGTTGGCCGCATCAATGGCGAATTTGCGGGCCAAGGGCAAGCACCTCACACCCTGGGCGCGCGTAAAGCGCGCACCCCCATGTTAGAGATTTGCCAAGCGGGCCAATGGCAATACGCTCATGAACAGACAAGACCGGGAGGATAGAAAATGAGCTATGACTTTTCAGGCAAGAATGCCGTTGTCACCGGAGCGAGCCGCGGAATCGGCAAGGCGATCGCGAAGACACTTTCCGAAGGCGGGGCGCGCGTGGCGCTCGTCGCGCGCAGCGTCGAGGCGCTGGAGGAGCTGGCCAAGGAGCTGCCGGGCGAGTCTGTGGTGATCCATGCCGATCTTCGCTCGTCCGATGGCTGGAAACCGACGGCAGAAGCGATCGTCGAACAGCTCGGCCCTGTCGACATCCTCGTCAACAATGCTGGCGTCAGCGTCCACGAACCGGCCGGTCGCGTGACCGAGGACAATCTGGACATGACGCTGAACGTCAATGTCAGGAATCTCATCCTGCTGACCGATGCGCTGACCGACAGCCTCAAATCGCGCAAGGGCAATGTCGTGAACATTTCCTCTGTGTCCGCCAGCACGGGCAGTGTCGGCCAGATCGCCTATTCGGCCTCAAAGGGCGCGGTAAATTCCATGACCCGCAACATGTCGATCGACCTTGGCCGCGCCGGCGTGCGCGTGAATGCCGTGGCGCCGGGTGTCATCGACGACGGCATGTGGACGACAGCGTTCGAAAGCGGGGCTGTCGACCGTGAGAAGACGATGGCAGGCATTGCCAAGGTCATTCCGCTGGAGGGGCGCTGGGGCAGCGCGCAGAACATTGCCGATGCTGTCGCATTCCTTGCCTCCGACAAGGCTGATTATATTACCGGACAGGTGCTGCGCGTAGATGGCGGCATCCTGGCCTGAACCAGAAGACAGGAGAGGCTCCTATGAGCGACAGTCACGTCATCCCGCCGACCCCGACAGAGGCCGACTATAAACGCGATAGCGAAGGCAATCCGTTGATCGCGAACAGCTCAGACCCTCTGGCGCTGTTCAGCGACTGGATGGCGGCAGCGCGCGAGAAGGAGCCCAATGACGCGAACGCCATGTCGCTGGCCACGGTCGATACGCATGGCCGGCCGGATGTGCGTGTCGTGCTTCTGAAATCGGTGGGCGAGGAAGGCTTTACCTTCTACACCAATTTCGAGAGCGCCAAGGGGGTCCAGCTCAAGGACAATCCCTACGCTGCACTTGGTTTCCACTGGAAGTCGCTTCGCCGTCAGGTCCGGGTGCGGGGCGCCATCGTCTCTGTGCCGGAGACGGAGGCCGACGCCTATTTCGCCTCCCGCGCCAGGGCGAGCCGGATCAGCGCCATCGCGTCCGACCAGTCTCGCCCGCTGCCCTCACGCGATGTCTTCGCAGAACGGATCGACACGCTGCAGGAAGAATATCAAGGCCGGGACGATATTCCGCGCCCCGAGCACTGGGGCGGCTACCGGGTCGTGCCGGAAAGTATCGAGTTCTGGCAGGATCAGGCCTTCCGCATGCATGACCGACTGAAATTCACGATGAAGAACGGCGTCTGGACCGCCGGGCGGCTTTACCCCTGAGGGGGAGGGCTGCCCGGCGCGCCCGGCTTCAGATAAGTCCGGCGCTTTCGCGCTGGACAATGAGGTGGGGCACCCCGTCGCTTGTCTTGTCCCAGGAAATACCCTCTTCGGATATCATCGCTTTCACGCGCTGGCGGAGGCCCGAAAAGCTATCGAATTCAACCACATCCACGGGTTCATCAAAGTGGAGCGTGACCTCGTAGCCCATCCCGCCGGCAAGCTCGCGCACGCCATGGACGCGGCCCTCAAAGGGCTGTTTCAGATAGCGGCCGGAGACGCGCTCGCCGACCTGGAGCGGAATTTCCGGCTGGTTTTAAAGCCGCGCGGAGGCTGTGTTCCAGTCGCGATAGCCAAGCTCATGGGCAACCGTCTCCAGTGCCTTTGCGTGGCTGATACTCTGGCCCCGGCGGGCCGCTTCGGCCCGGATCTCTCGCGCACGGGCCTTGGCCTGCGCTCTCGTCATGATCGTGTGTGACATGGGTGTCGTCTTTCGCATGTACCGACCGGCTGTCTGGGGCGGGCGTTCGCCTTGCCGCTTGGCCGGTCTTTCATGGAAAGGACAGCTAGCGTGACATGCAGGGCCTCACGGCCCCGGAGATCTTCACCATCGGACATTCAGGCCCGGCGAACGGCAGGCGTCTCTCACCATGGGGCGGGCTCATACGCCCGGCCGGCGAAAACGTCAATGGATCTGCGATGGCTGCCGCCCGGAGAGGCGAGCGAAGACTAGAGGTCCTCGACCCGCGCGCCTTGCGCTTCCAGGACGGGCCGCATTTCCCAATAGGCCTCCGGCGTGCGCAAGAAAGGGATGCGCGGGTGCAGGTGATGCACGATGTGATACTGCATGCCGAGCGAGCCGATATTGCCAAGCGCGGCGCGGAAGCTGCGCGTGTGGCGGTAGCGGGAGGTTTCATTCGCCGGATGGTGCGGCGCCCAGCTCAGATAATACTGGATATAGATGTAACCGACATGGTGCGGCAGCCACCAGAGCGCGGCGGCCTCGAGCGCATACCCATTCCAGGCCAGCGTGAACATGATGGTGAACCAGACGGTGCGATAGATGATCGCTTCCATCAATATGTCCATCCGGCCAAGGCGTTTCAGCGTTCGGGCATAGGCATTGAAGCCGCCGCGTGAGCGGGGCTGGGTGTTCTGGATCGCCTGCCAGATGGCCTGGAGCGGGCCGTCCGCGCGTGAGCTGTAGTCCGGGTCGAGCTTCGGGTCATTGGTGTGCAGATGGTGCTGCGTATGGGTCGTGCGTGCCAGCCGATACGGCAAGGCGAGTGGCACGATGGCGAGATGCCCGACAAGCTCATTCAGCCATCTGAGGCGCGAGCCCGGCCGGGCAATGATGTCATGCTGGGCTTCATGCGAGGGCAGATAACCGAGAATCGCCAGGAGTGTTGCCGCGACAAGACCGGTCCAGAGCGGGATTACGTCTAGAAAGACCAGCGGCCAGAGCGCCAGCCATCCGGCAAAGATCGAAAGACCGGCTATCGTGGCGAGCCATGGAAACTTGCCGATATGGCGCCGCGCAATCTCGCGTTCGACGCGGGCTAGCTCCTTGGGTGTCAGTTGTGACAGGTCGCGATTTGCCATCAGATCCAGCGTCCCCTGATCTGGGCGCAGATGCCGAGTGTCATTGCAATGGCAAAGCCGGCCAGAAGTGGCGGCATGCCAATAGGCATCGGAACATCCAGCGCCTGAAAAGTCTGTGAAAGCAGAGGGGTCAGGAAACCAGCCGCCCAGATCAGCGGCCCAAACCTGAAAATATGTCGCAGCGTCGCAATTCGCATTGCGCGGCCCCCCAGCCCTTCGTCCCAATATGCCAGCTCAGGAGCCTGAATGCTCTCCGCCGGCTTCTCTACTGAGGATTAAATGCCGCCAAAAGGTGAAGATTGTCTTTCCAAGAATAAAATATTGAAGCCTTTTGGCCGCTTTTCCGGCCGATATTCGCAATGGCTTCAATAAATACAGCCGCGCGCAGCCGAGAGGGGGGCTTTGGTCAGGCCCTCCTCGCCAAGCAGTCGATAGGGTTCATCGGTTGCAAGCAGAACGAGCCCGCTCTCTACCAGGGATTCATATTCTGAGGGGTCGCCATCCGCCCAGTACTGGTCGTCGAGACGCTCGCCAGGGCGCCCGAGCGTGCCAAACGCGCTCTCGATGCCCTTGCTGGCAAGCCCGCGCCACTTGCCGGGGCTCGGCTCATTTGTGCCGGTCCAGGCGATCAGTTTCTCCGGGTCGACGCCGCCTTCAAGCAGTTTTGCTTCATGGGCGCGGTTGCCCACACCTGCCGTCATCATGAGGTCGGGCGCAAGCTCTGCGACCTGCCAGGCTTCCTCATCATTATAGGTGATCATGATGACATTGTTTTCCGCACCGGCGGCGCGCACGGCCTCTACGATATTGCGAAAGCTCGTCGTTTCCTTGCGGTCGAGCTCGAGGATGGCGCCCGTTTCCACTGCCCAGTCCAGCGCGTCGGATAGCTGCGGCGGGTGAAACTGTGTGACCCGGCCCTCATTATCGACCAGCCGCAGCTTCGAAATGTCGGCCCAGTCGGCATCAGCCACAGGGCCTTCACCGCTTGTCGTGCGCGTCAGGGAGCGGTCATGCATCAGGAAGAGCACCCCGTCGCGGCTTTCGGCGACATCGATCTCCATGACTGGGGCGCCCGCATCATAGGCATATTGCAGCGTCTCGACCGCATTCTCGGGATAGCCGGGGGCCGGGCCGCCGCGATGGGCGGCAATCAGCACCCCGCCTTCCTCGCGCACGCAATCCATCACGTCAGGCAGGCCAGGGGCGCTGCCGGTCTGATCAGCTGTTTCCTGCGCCGCGGGGGTCGATGACCCGGCCGTGTCTGCAGGTGCGGCAGGCGACTGTCCGCAGCCGGCCAGAACCGCGCCCATGAGGCAGGCGCCCGCCAGAAGATGCAGTTTGGACATGGGACCTCGTTCGCCATCGCTTGCTGTTGAAGAAACCGGGACATAGAAGAAACCGAACGCAACGGAAACCCGTGAAAAAATCCTGGAGGAGAGAATATGCAGGGCTTGATGCAAAACTGGCAGCTGACCGTCGACAAGGTGCTCGACCATGCCGCCCACAATCATGGCGACCGTGAAATCGTCACCCGCGAAGTCGAAGGCAATATCACGCGCACCAATTACCGGACCCTGCACACCCGCGCCAAACAGGTCTCTTCCGCGCTGAAGGCCGACGGCATCAAGCTCGGCGACCGGGTCGCGACCCTCGCCTGGAACACGGCCCGCCATATGGAAGCCTGGTATGGCACGATGGGGATCGGCGCTGTCCTTCACACGATCAATCCGCGCCTGCATCCCGACCAGGTCGCCTGGATTGCCAACCATGCCGAAGACCGCATCCTGCTTGTCGATACGACCTTTCTGCCCATCGTCGAGGCGGCCAAGAGCCAGCTCAAGACAATCGAGAAATTCATCGTTCTGACCTCACCTGAGAATGTGCCGGACAATTCGCTCGGCGCGATCTCCTTTGAGGACTGGATCAAGGACCAGTCGACCGATGTCGTCTGGGGCGACTTCGATGAGCAGACGGCCTGCGGCCTCTGCTACACGTCCGGTACCACGGGTAACCCGAAGGGCGTGCTCTATTCGCACCGCTCCAATGTGCTGCACACCTACATCACCATGGGCGTCGATACGCTTGGCATGGGGGCGGCCGATGTGGTCCTTCCGGTGGTGCCGATGTTCCACGCCAATGCCTGGGGCCTTGCCTTTGCCTGTCCGGCAACCGGCGCAAAGCTCGTCATGCCGGGCGCCGACATGTCCGGTAAGGCGATCTATGAGCTTCTGGACAAGGAGAAAGTGACGATCACGGCGGCTGTGCCGACGGTCTGGCTCCTGCTCCTGACCTATCTTGAAGAGAATAATCTGAAGCTGCCGCACCTGCGCAAGGTCGTCATCGGCGGGTCCGCCGTGCCGGAGCGTATCCTGCGTGCCTTCGAGGAAAACTATGATGTCGAGGTCTTCCATGCCTGGGGCATGACCGAGCTTTCGCCGATGGGCACGCTCGGCGCGCTGCCGGCCGCGCTTATCGATGCGCCGCACGAGGAACAGATCGCCTTCAAGCTGAAGCAGGGCCGGCCGCCTTTCGGCGTGGAGCTCAAGATCGTTGACGATGAAGGCAATGAACTCCCGCGCGACGGGGAAACCTCCGGCCGTCTGATGTGCCGCGGGCCTGCCATTTCGCAATTCTATTTCAAGGCGGACGAGCCTGCCGTCGATGCGGATGGCTGGTTCGATACAGGGGACGTCGCCACGCTGGACGAACATTCGACCATGCAGATTACCGACCGTGCCAAGGACGTCATCAAGTCCGGCGGCGAATGGATCAGCTCCATCGACATCGAGAATTTCGCTGTTGGCCATCCAAAGGTCGCCAATGCCGCCGCCATCGGCATCTATCACCCAAAATGGGATGAGCGCCCGCTCCTCATCGTTCAGCCGGCGGACGGCGAGACGCCCAGCAAGGAAGACGTGCTGAAGCAGCTGGAAGGCAAGATCGCGAAATGGTGGACGCCGGACGATGTCCAGTTCGTGGACGAAATTCCGCTTGGCGCGACCGGTAAGATCAACAAGCTGAAGCTGCGCGAGATGTTCAAGGACTACAAGCTGCCGACGGCCTGATCCGATGGACCTTCAGCTGAAAGACAGGGTGGTCTTTGTCGCAGGCGCTAGCCGCGGTATCGGCCTCGGGATTGTCGAGACGCTTCTGGAAGAAGGCGCCCGCGTTGCCATTGCGGCACGCGGCGCCGGCAAGCTGGAAGAAGAACGCGCCCGCCTCGCCGCTCAATATGGCGAGGACAGGTTATGGGCACGGGCTGGCGACCTTCGCGAAACGAAGACGCTGGAAGAGATGGTCGATGCCATCGAAAGCGAGTTCGGTCCGCTCTGGGGTGCTGTCGCCAATGTTGGCCTTCATCCCTGTCCGCCGGGCTTCGATGTCGATGATGACACCTGGACCGGCGGCATGCAGCAGAATCTCGACAGCGCCTTCAGGCTCGCACGCACCTGTCTTCGCAAGATGGAGCCGCGCGGCGAAGGGGCCTTGCTGATGATCTCGTCGATTGCGGGGATGGCCGCGATGGGCTCCCCGCTGACCTATGGCACTGCCAAGGCCGCGATGAACCATCTCGTGCAGGAGCTCGCGCGCATTACCGGCCCATCCGGGGTTCGCATCAACGCCATCGCCCCCGGTAATATCATCTTTCCGGGCGGCGCCTGGCAGGAGCGGGTCGAGGGTGAGCGCGGCGCGGTCTGGCAGAAATGGATCAAGCGCGAAGTGCCCTTGCAGCGCTTTGGAACGCCTGAAGAGATCGGGTCCGCGGCGGCTTTCCTGCTCAGTGAGCGGGCGAGCTTCATGACCGGGGCCATCGTGCCGGTCGATGGGGGCCAGACAAGACAGAGCTGACGGCACGGAGCTTGCGTCGGGCAAGGCCTTGCCAAAGCCGCTGTCCCGGCTATGGCTCGCATCAACACATAATGTCCAGTCGGGGAGGCCGGAATGAGTGCAGCAGAGAAGAAATCAGGGTTCAGGAAGAAGCTCGCCGCCGGCGCGCTCGCCGTCTCGATCTTCGTTATCGTCTGGTTCGCGGTCGCCGCGCTGGGCTCAAAATACGGGCTCTGGGGCTGGCAGTTCGGTCTCGGGACCATGACTGCGGTGTGGGGCAAGTGGCTTAGCTTTTTTGCTGTAGCGCTCTCTGTGATCGCCCTGGTCCTTGGCTTCGTGAAGGCGCCGCGTGTTCAGCCGGTCATCCTGGCTCTGGCGGCGCTTCTCGTCTCTTCAATGGTTCTATTCCGCCTTGCAGGGTTTGGTGCGCAGGCCGGGTCCCTGCCGCCCATCCACGATATTCAGACCGACTGGTCCGAACCGATCACCCTGTCGGAGTCCCTCATTGCACAGCGCCGCAGCGATGGCGCGACCAATCCGGTTGAGGATGATCCCACCATTGCAGACTCCGCAGACAGCCGCTGGCCCGGCATGGGTGGGCGCCGTGTTGCCGAGGTTCAGGAAGAGGCAGAGGGTGAACGCACAATCGATGGTGAGACGGTGCCGCCCGCCTATGACCGCCCGATCGAGCCGCTCTATTTCGATCAGTCGCCGGGCGAGATCGCGACCTATGTGCTCGAAATCGCCGAAAATCGCGGCTGGGACATCTTCTCGCGCCCCGAAACGGGACAGGACGTCGAGCGCACCATGATGGAAGCGACCGAAACCTCGACCTGGTTTGGCTTCAAGGATGATGTCGCCGTGCGCATCCGCGCGGTGGAAGGGGCAACCCGTGTCGACATGCGCTCCATCAGCCGTGTCGGGCTCTCCGATCTCGGCATGAATGCCCGCCGTGTGTCGAGCTTCATGGACGAACTGGAAGCACGGGCTGATGGCCGGCGAGAGCCATAGGCGCGGCGTTCCAGCCGCGCGATGGCCCGGGAAGACTGTCGACCCCGCGACGATTTTCGGCTACACGATAAGGGCTGCGTGACTGGCGCTTGAGGTGGGTCACCACTGGGGAGCGCAGCACTGGACAAAGCCGTGCGCCTGGGCATGACCCTCACCTCTCAAAGGAGGCTGCCCATGCCTGACCACTCCCCGCTTTCCGTCGCCTTTCTTGTCTTTCCGAATGTCACCCAGCTGGACCTAACAGGCCCCGCGCAGGTGCTCTCGCGCCTCGGCAATACCAGTGTCGACCTTGTCTGGGCGTCGACAGATCCCGTGCCGACCGATTCCGGTTTTCCGCTGCTTCCCACCAGAACTTTCGATGAGGTCACCCAGGCCGATATTCTCTGCGTCCCCGGCGGCTTCGGCGTGATGGATGTCATTGAGGACAAGCGGGCGCTCGACTGGGTCAAAAGGATCGGTCAATCGGCGGACTGGGTGACGAGCGTGTGCACCGGCGCGCTCGTACTGGGCGCGGCAGGACTGCTCAAAGGCTACCGCGCGACCACGCACTGGGCCTCGCACGACCAGCTCGCCTTCTTTGGGGCAGAGCCGGTTAAACAGCGCTTCGTGATCGACAGGAACCGCGCCACCGGCGGCGGGGTCACCTCGGGTATCGATTTCGGTCTTGCCCTGGCGGCTGAAATCCGCGGGCAGGCGCATGCGAAATTCATCCAGCTCTCGATTGAATACGACCCCCAGCCACCCTTCGATTCAGGTACCCCCGACAAGGCGGATGCGCAGACGCTTGAGCGCTACTGGGCGCTGGTCGAACAGGCGGCGCCCGGCCGGCGCGAGAAGGTGAAGTCGATCGCAAAAGGTCTCGGCTTCTAGAGCCGGGGCGAACCCAAAGACCGCGAGAAATAACGCGCCCTCATCCTGAGCCTGTCGAAGGATGAAGAGGCTAGGGCGTCTAGCCGGCTGACTGGAGCGCGGTCCAGCGGAATTCCGACCTCACGGTCGGCTTCTGGTCGGCCGTCTCGACCCGGCCTTCCTCGACCAGTTTCAGCATATGGCCGAGAACCGACATGGCGGCGGCCGGGTGCAGGCGCTTGTCGACATCGGCATACATGGTCTCGACCATTTTCGGGATATTGGTCTCGCCTGCCTTCAGATGTTTGATGACGGCGGCTTCGCGGTCCAGCCGGTGCTGGCGATAGGCGCCGATAAAGCCGTTCACATCCTCGCGCACAGGCGAGCCATGGGTCGGCCAGAGAATGTCGAAATTGCGTTCCTCAATCTTGTCGAGCGAACGCATATAGTCGGCCATATTGCCGTCGGGCGGCGCGACAATCGTCGTCGACCAGCCCATGATATGGTCGCCGGAGAGGCAGGCATTTTCCTCGCGCAGGCCAAAGCATAGATGGTTGCTGGTGTGGCCGGGCGTCTCGATCACGTCGAGCGTCCAGCCGGGACCGGAGATCACATCGCCATCACCGATCTTCACATCCGGCTGGAAACCGAGATCGTCGGCCGAGCCAAGCTCGCCCTTGGCGGTGGGGACGCCGCAATTCTTCGCATAGGTCTTGCAGCCGGCCCAGTCGGCCAGCGGCTGGGCAAGCGGGGAATGGTCCGAATGGCCATGCGTTACCAGGACATGGGTGATGGTCTCATCCTTCAGGATGGCCTTCAGCGCGTCGAAATGCTCGGACTGGTCAGGGCCCGGATCGATGACCGCGACCTTGCCATGGCCGATAATATAGACCCCGGTCCCGACATAGGTGAAGGGGCCCGGATTATTGGCAATCACACGACGGATCAGCGGCGAGACCTGCTCGACCTTGCCGTATTCGAAGTCGATTTCTTTGACGAATGGAATTCCCAACGCGAACCCCCTGTAACTAGCGTATTCGGACCTGGACGATATCTAGGCGGAGCGCTTGGGCGCAAACGCGGTGACAAAAGCGCGCGCCATGCGGCGGGTCGCCTTCAGCTTGTCACCCAGATTCAACGCCACGGGCGGCCCCATGTCTGTCTTGTTCGCATCCACAATGTAGATACGACCGGATTGACGGTCACGTAAGATATCTACCCCGCCCCATTCCAGTCCTATCTCTGCGGCAAAAGCGCTAATCACTGCTATTTCTTCGGCAGAATAGCATTTGCGGGGCTCATCCAGAATCACATCCGCATTCTCATTGAGGAAGCGGCGGGCAATGGGCCGGCGTTTGCGGAACACCACGGTCGGTACGCCGCCAACGATGCAGCATCGCAGATCCTCGACCAGACCGCCCTCAATCTCATTGTCGACAAGACGCTGATAGGTCTTGCCTTCGATCGGCTCCATCGGGCCTTCGATGATGCGCCCGTCATGGCAGGCATTCTTTTCCGACTTTTCCACCATCGGGCCGGTATAGATGGTCGGATCGACCTTCAGGTTATAACCGGCCGCCCGGCCAAAGCTTTCTGCCACGCAGGTCTTTGAGATGTCGGTACAGCCGAAATTGACCAGACGCGCGCCGGGCTTGGTTTTCGGCGTGCGCGCATGCGTATGGGTCGAATCGTCGAACTGGAAGACGATGTCGGCCTGCGACACATCAGAGATAAGCTTGGCGCCAGAGGCATGCATGACCGGCCAGATAAAGTACCATGGGCGCGGCTTGTCTGGATGAAAGGCGATGGTCGGGCGCTTGTGGCCGGTAATCCGTCGCCAGGTACGCCAGGACTGGGCCATTGTATAGAAGGTCAGCCAGGTGAGAATATCATTGGCCAGCTGCCTGTTGGCAGGCACCCGGTGGCCCGTTTTCTTTACGAGCCAGGCGCCGTCTTCATATTTGAAATCTGCCAGCCAGTTTCTGGACATTCTTTATCACCTGCGTTCGACCGCCGACCCTCTGTTCGGGGCGCGGAAATCGCACGCCTTACATCCCTCTGCAACTCATAAAGCGCTGATGTTGCTTGAGCAAATCTTTACTGCTGACAGCCTGGCCTGGATCAGAGCAGGGGTTTCAGGCCGGAGAGGTCGTATCCTGCGCCTGCGGCGGCCTCGATGATCTCGTCCGACTGGCCCTGGCCGCCATGTGTGAGGGCCCATGCCGTGATGGAGCGGGTGCCGGTGCGGCAATATGCCAGTGCCGGGGAGGGGGCCTCAGCCAGAATCGAATTCATCCGTTCAATGATTTCTGGCGTCGGTGCGCCAGAGAAGGGCAGGGCGACAAAAGTCAGCCCCTTCTCCTCGGCACGGGTGCGGATAGAGCCCATACGCGGCTGGTCGACCCCGCCTTCGCCGTCGGGACGGTTTGCGATGATTGTTTTGAAGCCCGCTTCGGCGATGGCATCGACATCGTCCTCTGAAATCTGCGGCGCGACAGAGAAATGATCTGTCACGGTTCGGATATCTACCATCTGTTACCTCGGTGTCATGTGGCGTTGACAAGCATTCGTCTGGCGTGAACCTAAGTAGCCTCCGGCGAAGTTCCAAGCCTCGCCTTACGCTTCTATTGGATCGACGAAGAGATTTCCTGAACGTGTCAGCGCTGCAGCGAAGCCTTTCCCGCATTCCGTGGGCCTATGTGATCCGGCGGCTGCTCTTCGCGATTCCGACCCTGCTGGTCATTATTGCGGTCGCCTTTTTCATGATGCGGCTGGCCCCAGGCGGCCCTTTTGACGGCGAGCGCAAGCTGAATGCCGCCACAGAAGCCGCCATCGCCGCCAAGTTCGGTCTCGACCAGCCGCTCTGGAAACAGTTCACCGACTATCTTCTCGGCGTGCTTCAGGGCGATTTCGGCCCCTCGATGAAGACGCTCGGCAAGAGCGTGAACGATCTTATCGCCGACGGCCTGCCGGTCAGCCTCGCCATCGGCTCGCTTGCCATGCTGGTCGCGCTCACCATCGGCACGGCCATGGGCGTCTTCGCCGGCCTTCGCCAGAATACGGCGGGCGACTATACCGTCATGGGATTTGCCATGGCAGGCATTTCCATCCCGACCTTTGTGACCGGCCCGCTCCTCATCCTTGCCTTTGCGCTTGGCGCGGGCTGGTTCGCGGTCGGCGGACTTGGCGAGTATCCGAATATCGGAATGAGCGTCCATAATATGACGCTGCCGGTCCTGACGCTCGCCCTGCCGCAGATCGCCATCATTTCGCGCCTGATGCGCGCCTCCACGATCGAGACGATGCGCTCGCCGCATGTGCGCACCGCGCGCGCCAAGGGCCTTCCGGAGCGGACCGTTATCCGCCGCCATGTCCTGCCGTCTGCCGTGCTGCCGCTGGTTTCCTATGCAGGCCCCGCCATGGCCCGCGTGATGACCGGCTCTCTTGTGATTGAGCGCATCTTCGGCCTGCCGGGCATGGGCTCCTATTTCGTCGATGGCGCGATCAACCGCGACTATACGCTCGTCATGGGCGCGCTCATCATCTACGCAACGCTGATCGTGATCTTCAACCTGATCGCCGACATCCTCTACGCCCTCCTGGACCCGAAAGTGAAATACGACTGATGGTCGATACGCTGGACATGACAGGCCGCAAGGACCCGGTGGAAAAGGCGCTCGCGGGCGGACGCTCCCTTTGGGACGATGCGCGCCGGCGGCTGTTCAACAACAAGGCGGCCGTCATCTCCATGTGGGTGCTCGGCCTGATGATCTTTCTCGCCGTCTTCGGCCCCTTCCTCTGGGTGCACGATTACAGCCAGATCTCTACCCAGACCGAGCTCGCCCCGACGTTGGAGAACTGGCACCTGCTCGGCACCGATGAGCAGGGCAGGGACCTTGTCGCGCGCAATCTCCTCGGTCTTCGCATCTCGCTGGCGGTCGGCATGGTCGCGACCCTCGTCTCGCTCGTGATCGGGGTCACCTGGGGCGCGATCGCAGGCTATGTTGGCGGGCGGACCGACAATCTCATGATGCGCTTCGTGGACGTGCTCTACGCCATGCCCTTCATCTTCTTCGTGATCCTGCTGCTGACCGTATTCGGCCGCAATATCATTCTCATCTTCGCTGCCATCGGCGCTGTGGAATGGCTGACGATGAGCCGGATCGTTAGGGGCCAGACGCTCGCCATCAAGGGCAAGGAATTCATTGAGGCGGCGCGCGCCGCCGGCGTCTCCGGCCCGGCCATCATCCGCCGCCACATCCTGCCCAATGTCGTCGGCCCGGTGGCGGTCTATGTCACGCTGACCATCCCTGTCGTCATCATGGCCGAGAGCTTTCTCTCCTTCCTCGGCCTTGGCGTGAATGAGCCGCTGACCTCGCTCGGCGTGCTGATTTCCAATGGCGCGAAGGAGATGCAGGACAAGCCCTGGCTGCTCATGGCACCGGCCATCCTGATGGCGGTGACGCTGCTCTGTCTCAACTTCATCGGCGACGGACTGCGCGACGCGCTCGACCCGAAAGAGCGGTAGACGCTGCGTCATCTCCAACGCAGCTTTTCACGGCGGCAAATTTTGCGCTAAAGCCCAACGCCATGACAGACGCGCCCTTTATCGATCTGAAATCGACCCACAATCCCTATCGCTGGTTCCTGCCGGTGGAAGAGCGCTATTGCGTCGGCCCACCCGGCCAGAAATTCCTGTTTGGAGGCGTCGGTCTCGGCACCGCCATAACCGCGCTGGAACGCACGACAGGCCGTCCCTGCATCTGGGCGACGGCGCAGTACCTTTCCTTTGCCAATCCGCCGGACGTGCTGGACGTTGACGTCCGCTCACCTGTGGTGGGCAAGAACATTACCCAGGCGCGTGTCCTCGGCCATATCAAGGACCGCGAAATCTTCACGGTGAACGCCGCTGTCGGTGAGCGCGAGTCGGAACACTCCCAGCAGTGGCAGAAAAAGCCGGACGTCGCGCGGCCAGAGGACTGTCCGCCCATGCCGCGCTTCGACAAGCACAATGTCGATCTTCACCACTATCTGGACATGCGGGTGGCACAGGGGCGCTATTCGCCTGACCGCGCCATCGAAGGTGGCAGAAGCAAGGATGGGCGCGTGGTTCTGTGGGGGCGTTCGAAGACCGGTCACCCCGTTGATTCGGCGATGCTCGCCATCATCAATGATTTTGTGCCCTCCGGCACCAGCCACGCCCTTGGCCTGCCGGCGGGCGCGAACTCACTCGACAATACGCTGCGCATTCATCACATCGTGGAAACGGAATGGGTCTGCTGCGACATTCAGGTTGAGGGGGTCCACAATGGCTTCGTGCACGGCCGTGCGGCCATGTTCGCTGAGGATGGCACGCTGATGGCGACTGGCAGTCAGTCCGGCATCATCCGGATCTTTGATCCCGATGCCTTCAAGACGCGGTTCAAGAAAGACTGACGCCCCGGCCGGGGCGTTCAGATGATCTCATTGTGAGGTAAGAAAACAGGCTGCGGGCATTCTGCCCGCAACTTGATCTGTCAGTGAGGATCTTTCTGAACCTCTGCCATATCTATGCGCGAGCCCCCCAATCCGTTCCGGATTTTTTATGAAAAAATTCATTGTTTCAGACTGGGACAGATAATTCTACTTAAGCGCGGAACTTGTGGCCTCTGGGTTGGCGGCGCAGGTTCCGGAGCCGGTATGCTGCGGCATGGCTTCAGGGTCGCCCTGTGAAAGGGCGGCCGCGGCGCCAATCGATTCGGCATCGGAAAACATGGTCGCCAGCCGCTTCAGGCTCTGCTCGCGGGCGCCCGGCGTTTCGGCATTTTCCAGCGCCGAAAGCTGGGTCTCGCCTTCCTGCGCCATGCCGCGAAAGATACAGCCAAGATCGGAGGGCCCGCCCGACCCGTCGATCCAGCTGCCCAGACGCCCGGCGGTCAGCGCAAAGCGGGCAATCTCCGTCTGATAGCTCTCTGGCACATCCGAAAGATCGCCATCGCTTTCCAGCAGGCCGACCGTTTCCTGATAGAGGGTACTGGCGCGCATGCCCCAGTCGCGCGCAAGGTCTGGCGACGCCGACGCTGAAAAGGGCAGGGCGCAAAGGATGAGAGAGGCGATCAGGCGTTTCATCGGGATACAACTCCATAATTCTCCTCAGAGGCGAAGCAATCGCGGTGCCAGTCGCCTTTTGAGAATATAGTCCGGCCCTCCTGCAACCGGATGCGCCGCCGCGCGTTCAGGCCCGCACATCTCGAGGGAGGCTGACAGCCATCGAATGCCAGATGAGACACCCGGGACGTCCCGGCGCTCGTTTACGAACCGGCTGAGCCGCGGCGCGCGGCTTGCCATTCTCCGCACCAATCCCGCAAAACTGCTCGTCGTTGGCTATGTCGGCTACATGCTGGCCGGCTGGCTGCTCCTGTCGCTGCCATTCGCGCATGAAGACAGCGTGCCGGCAATCGACAATTTCTTCATATCGGTCTCGGCGGTCTCGACGACCGGTCTTGCTACGGTCGATCCTTCCTCGAGCTACAGTTTCTTCGGCGAACTTGTGATCCTGTTGCTGATCCAGGTAGGCGGCGTCGGTTATATGACCATCGGCTCCTTCGCTGTTCTGGCGACCGTCCACAAGCTTTCACCGCTTCGTGAAAAGATCACGCGCGCCGCCTTCGCCCTGCCGGATGATCTGAAGCCCGGCCATTTCATCCTGACGGTCGTCATCTTCACCCTGGTCTGTGAGACGGCCGGCGCCATCGCGCTCTTCCTCATCTTCTCCAGCGCAGGCCAGGATGACGCGGTGTGGAGCGCGATCTTTCATGCCGTCTCGGCCTTCTGCACGGCGGGCTTCAGTCTGAACCCAAACAGCTTTGAGGCCTATAGCGACAATGCGGGCCTCAACATCGTCATCTCGGCGCTCAGCCTTCTGGGCGCGATGGGCTTCCTCGTCATCTGGGATGTCTGGCGCAATTTTACCTCCGCGGCCTTTCATCTTGGCTTCACGACCAAGGTCATCCTGCGCATGACGGGCGCTTTCCTCTTCTTTGGTACGCTCATCCTCTTTGTTGCCGATCCCGGAATCGCGTCGCTGCCAGAGGGGGAGAGGCTGCAGGTCGCCTTCTTCCAGACCATGACCGCCACCACCACGGTTGGCTTCAACACTGTGCCGATTGGCGCGCTTTCCATGTCGGTCATGGTCGTGCTCTTCATCCTGATGGCAGTGGGGGCCTCGCCCTCGGGCACAGGCGGCGGTCTCAAGACGACCACTTTCGCCGCGCTCCTCGCCATCATGCGCTCCACCCTGAAACAGCGAAGCCGTGTGCGCTTCTTCAAACGGCCCATTGCCGCCTCCCGTCTGCAGGCAGCCGGGGCGTCGGCGGTCTATTTCCTGGTGCTGATGTCGATTGCCGTCTTCCTGCTCGGCCTCACCGATCCGGAGTTTGAGTTCGAGCGCATCGTGTTCGAGGTCATTTCCGCGCTTGGCACAGTGGGCCTTTCCATGGGGATTACCGGCGATCTCTCCTCGCTCGGCAAGCTCATCATCATCATCCTGATGACAGCGGGCCGCGTTGGCATCCTCACCTTCGGGATCGCCATCGCCATGCATGACGAAAGCCGCGCCGAAGAAGCCGACAATGAGCTGCTGATCTAGGCGCCTGCTTGACTTCCCGCCGGGCGCTCCATATCCAGCCCGGTAATGAACACCAAGCTGCATCACCATCACCACCACGCGTGACGCGCCGCATGAGGCGCGAACCGGTCCGGCTGCGCCTCGCTACAGTGTTCATCTTCCCCAGTTTGAACCGCCAGAGGCCCCAGCCCCGCGACAAACGGTTTCGTGTCTTGTCCAGCGTGTCTGCTTCACACTTTTCATCGCTTCGTCTAAGCGAAGCGCGGACTGACCAGACAGGACCTCCAAGATGGCCAAGAAGAAACAGGACCCGGACGCCCCGAAAAGCGGCAAGGACCTTGCCCGCAAGCCGCGCGGCTTTCCCGACCGGCGCGAGGCGCTGATCCACGCCCAGGCAGAGATGATCGACCGGGTCACCTCCGTCTATCGCCGCTGGGGCTTTGAAGCCCTCGACACGGGCGCCTTCGAATATGCCGACGCGCTGGGCAAGTTCCTGCCTGATGATGACCGTCCGAATGCGGGTGTCTTCTCGCTCATGGATGATGACGAGCAGTGGATCTCGCTGCGCTATGATCTCACCGCGCCGCTCGCCCGCTTTGCTGCTGAGAACTGGCAGACCCTGCCAAAACCCTTCCGCCGCTATGCCGCCGGGCCTGTCTGGCGCAATGAAAAGCCGGGGCCGGGGCGTTTCCGCGAATTCCTGCAATGCGACGCCGACACGGTTGGCGCAGCTGGCGCGCATGCCGACGCTGAAATGGTCGCCATGGCGGCCGAAGCCATGCGCGCGGCTGGGGCTCGCGACGGTGAGTTTGCGGTTCGTGTGAATACGCGCCGCCTGCTCAATGCCGTTCTCGAAGGCGTCGGCGCGAACACAGACACGGCCCGCCTCACCATCCTGCGCGCGCTCGACAAGCTCGATCGGCTGGGAGAGGAGGGCGTCAAACTTCTCCTCGGTCCGGGCCGGGAGGATGAGAGCGGTGACTTCACCAAGGGCGCGGGTCTCGACACCGCCGGCATCGACCGGGTCATGGCCTTTGCAAAAGCCGGCCGTCCGACACGCGGTGAGACGCTGGAAGCCCTTGGCCTCGCAGTGGGCACCGGCGCCGAAGCACAGGCCGGGCTCGATGAGCTGACTGCCATTGCGAGCGGTCTGGAAGCCTTCAATTGTCCGGATGCGGACGTTCTGTTTGACCCGTCGGTCGTGCGCGGCCTCGAATATTATACCGGCCCCGTCTTTGAGGCAGAGCTTCTGCGCGAGACGGTCGATGAGGATGGCAATACCGTCCGTATCGGCTCGGTTGGCGGGGGCGGGCGCTATGATGACCTTGTCGCTCGCTTCACCGGTGAGAAAGTGCCCGCCACAGGCTTCTCCGTCGGCATATCGCGCCTGGCAACCGCCTTCGCGATTTCAGGCGACATCGATGCGCTGAACGGCCCCGTCGTCATCCTCAACATGAACCGCGAGGACCCGACAGAAGCGCTGAAGCTCGCGACTGAGCTTCGCGCCGCAGGCATTCGTGCCGAAGCCTATATGGGCTCCTCCGGCATGCGCCCGCAGATGAAATATGCAGACCGGCGCGGCGCCCCTGTTGCTGTCATGGTCGGTGAGGATGAGATCGCCAAGGGCGTGGTTACCATCAAGGACCTGAAAGAGGGCGCTAAACAGGCCAAGGCGATCAAGTCCAATGAGGAATACCGCGAAGCCCGCCCCGGCCAGTTCGAAGCCCCGCGCAGCGAAATGGTCGCCCGCATCCGCGAAATCGTGGAGGCCTCCGAATGACGTCCCCCGCCGAAATCTTCGCGCGCCTCGGCGGCGACATTGTCGATCCGCCAATCACCATGCCGGCCAGCCAGCCGCTGGAGCTGTCCGGCGAAGCGGTGCGCGCGCGCCTCTGCGTCTTCGTCAATGAAATGGGAGAGGAATGCGCCCTGCGGCCCGACCTCACCCTGCCTGTCGCGCTTGCGCAGGCTGAACAGGGCGTCAGCGGCGAAACCGTCAAACGCTACGCCGCCCGCGCCTTCCGCCTGCCTGTCGTGCCGGGCGATGCGCTAGAGTTTACGCAGGTCGGTTTCGAACGCTATGGCGCCCCCTCGACGGCTGAGACCGATGCCGAGAGTTTTGCCCTTGTCTGCGAGGCTGCCGAAGCGGCGGGCGCCAACGCTTGCGACGCGCGTA
>NVWP01000073.1 GCA_002733705.1 Henriciella sp.
GCCTGATTCAGCCAGGCGATGCAGCCGAGCAGGTTGACATCGATCACCTTTCTGTCCTTGGCGAAGTCGTAGGTGTCGACGTCGATCTTCGGCATCACGCCGGCGGCATAGAGCACGATTGCCGGGGCCGCGAGGAGAGACAGGGAGGCGGTGCCGATGCCTGCCAGCACACCGCGCCGATGAGGCTTCCAGGTCATGGCGTGCTCCCCTGCTGCGCGCTGAGATAGGCCGCGACAGCGGTAATGTCCGCGTCGGAATAGCCGCGCATGAGCCGGTGCATCACCGTGGTGCCATCCATCTCTGCCTTGTAGGTTTTGAGCTTGGTCTCAAGCTCAGCCTGATCGAACTGGCTATAGTCTGGGATCGCTTCGCTGCCGCCCCCATGGCAGCCCGAACAGGTCAGCGCCAGCAGCTCACCGGGTTCTGTCTCCTGCAGGGCATCGCCCGCAAAAGCCTGCGGTGAGGGTTCGGCCTGCGCCGCGCTCTCTTCGCCGGGGCTACAGGCCCCGGCCAATAGACCTGCAGCCATGAGCGCGGCTGCGACGTTCAGCGCTGTTCGGCGCCGCGGTCTCACGCGTCCCTCAGGCTCTGGTCCTTGATCGGCAGGTTGCGGATCCGCTTGCCCGTAGCCGCATGGATCGCGTTGAGGACCGCAGGCGTGGCGACAGCGATGGTCGGCTCGCCGACACCGCCCCAGAAGCCGCCGGATGGCATGACGATTGTCTCCACCTCAGGCATGTCCCGCAGACGCATGGAGTTGTAGGTGTCGAAGTTCTTCTCCTGCACCTCACCATTCTCAAACGTGATCTCTTCAAAGAGCGCCGCGGACAGGCCGTAGACGAAGGAACCGGCAACCTGGGCATCGACCTGCTGCGGGTTAACCGCATAGCCGGGGTCGGTCGCCGCGACGATGCGATGAATCTTGAGCTGTCCGGCATCATCCACCGTCACTTCTGCGCAAGCTGCCGTATAGCTTCCGAAGGAGTAGAAGGCGCAAAGCCCGCGCGACTTGCCGTCTTCATTGCCCCAGCCGGACTTCTCGGCAGCGGCCTTCAGGACGGCGGCCAGTTTCGGGTTGTCACCCATATAGGCCAGCCGGAATTCCAGCGGGTCCTTGCCGGCGGCATGGGCGAGCTCATCCATGAAGCATTCAAGATAGACTGCATTCTGGTTCGCGTTCACGCCGCGCCAGAAGCCAGGGCGCACCGGCGGGTTCCGCATGGCGTGATCGACCTTCAGCGCCGGAAATGTGTATTTCAGTGTCTGGTCTTCGACGCGCTCATCGGTTCCACTCGGCAGAAGGCCCTGAAAGGTGAACGGGTCCATGCCATCCTGAAGCGCCTGTGGCATGAGGCCAGCGAGGATCGACTGTCCGGCAATGCGGATCTTGAGGGCGGTGAGATTGCCTTCCTCATCCAGCGCACCTTCGCACCGGGCGCGTGTGGTCGGGTGATAGAAGCCATGCTGCATGTCTTCTTCACGGGTCCAGAGGAGCTTTACCGGCGTGCCAGGCATCTGTTTGGCGATCTTCACGACCTGGCTGACGTAGTCACTCATGCCGCGCCGGCCGAAGCCGCCGCCGAGCAGCAATTTGTAGACATCGCACTGCTCAATTGGCAGGCCAGCCGCCTCGGAAGCGGCGCCGAGGGCTGCTTCCCCATTCTGTGTCGGACACCAGACCTCGCACTTGTCCTCGGTCCAGATTGCCGTCGCATTCATCGGCTCCATGCAGGCATGGTTCTGATGCGGCACGCGATAGGTGGCCTCAATGGTTTGGGCGGCATTGGCGAATGCCGCCTCGATGTCACCGCTCATATTGCCCACGGAGGCATCATCGGCTGTGAGGCCGTTTTCCAGCTCGGCCTCAAAGGCGGCGCTGGAATAGTCCGCGCCTTCGCCATCCGCCCATTCGACGGGAAGCGCGTCGAGCGCAGTCTTGGCCTGCCACCATTTGTCGGCAATGACGGCGACGGCGGTCTCATCGACCTTCACGACCTTGCGGACGCCAGGCATTGAGGACACGGCATCTGCGTCAAATGAAGCGAGCGTGCCGCCGCGTTTTGGCGCCTGCTTGATGGCGGCGTTGACCATGCCGTCCATCTGAAGGTCGGCGCCATATTTCTGGGCACCGGTGACCTTGTCTGGTGTGTCGAGCCGTTTGACCGGCTTGCCGATAATTTTCCATTCCGACGGATCTTTCACCTTCACGCCGGTGGGCGGGGGCAGGGCGCTTGCGGCCTCTGCCATTTCGCCATAGCGAAGCGTCTTGCCGCTGGCGCCATGCGTGATGACGCCTTTCTCAACAGTGCATTCGCCGACAGGCACGTCCCACTGGTTTGCAGCGGCCTGAATCAGCATGGCGCGGGCGACGGCCCCGCCCTCACGGACATAATCGACACTGCTCCGGATGCCGTGCGAGCCGCCGGTCGAGAAATCGCGCCAGACCCGGTCGCGGGCGAGGTTTTCACCCGGAGTCGGATATTCTGTGGTGACCTTTTCCCAGTCGCAGTCGAGCTCGTCCGCGACGAGCTGGGCGAGGCCGGTCAGCGTGCCTTGCCCCATCTCCGAACGGGCGATCCGGATCGTGACCGTATCATCCGGGGCGATATGCACCCACGCATTTACTTCCGGGTTTGGCTCCGCATTGGCCGCCTGGTCAGCGTCTGGCGCATCCTCGCTATTGTTCGAACAGGAAGCGAGAATGCCGATGGTGAGGCCGGCGGCGCCGGTGCCGACAATGAAATTGCGGCGCGAGAGCTTGATCGTGTCAGCCATGTCTCAGCCCTCCCTTCAGGCTTTTTTCGTCTTGGCGAGATGGATGCCCTTGCGCACGCGCGCGAGCGTCCCGCAGCGGCAGATATTCGTGACCTGCGCGTCGATGTCTTCGTCCGTCGGATCGGGCGTGTTGTTGAGCATGCCGGCCACGGCCATGATCATACCGGGCTGGCAATAGCCGCACTGGGGAATATCAAGCTCAACCCAGGCCTGCTGGACCGGATGGCTGCCATCTTCGGAAAGGCCCTCAATGGTGGTGATTTCCTCTTCGCCCGAAAGCGCGCCGACTGGATAGGTGCAGGACCGCACGGGCTGGCCATCAATGTGGATCGTGCAGGTGCCGCACTGCGCGATGCCGCAGCCATATTTGGCGCCCGTCAGCCCAAGATCCTCACGCAGAACCCAGAGAAGGGGCGTGTTCTCATCGGCATCGACGCTAACGGTTTTACCATTCACTTTAAGGGTCGCCATACGCTGTCCTTCTCTCGCATTGCCAAGGGGCGCCAGCATGTAACGTCTTCAAGCGTCTGGATAAGGATAGCCGCACCCTGTGCCGGGTCTTTGCCTGCGGTGGTCCATCATCCCCTGTGCCGGGCCATAATTCATCAACCCTAACCCGCTTGTCTTTCACTCGCCAGTGAAGCGCCCCAAAAAAACCGATCACTTACCGGTGAACGCATCATATCCGCCGCCGCCAGGTGTCTCGATGGTTATGGCTTCGCCAGCTTTCATGTCGACCGAAGCGATACCGCCGACAGATTGGCAGCGCCCGTCCGCGTGTTCAATCCATTGCTTGCCGGGGGCACCGTCGCCGCCACCGTTCAGGCCAAAGGGAGCGATCTTGCGCGAGGAGGAAACAAGTGTGCATACCGTATCGGAGAGCACGCGGATGGTGCGGACCACGCCCTGACCGCCTGTATACCGTCCCTCGCCGCCCGACCCTTCTCTCAAGGAAAATTGCTCAATGCGAAGGGGATAGGTCATTTCCATCACTTCCGGGTCGGTGATGCGCGTATTGGTCATATGCGTGTGCACGCCCGAGGCACCATCAAAGCCGGGCCCCGCGCCACTGCCGCCGCAGATTGTCTCATAATACTGGTAGGCGTCATTTCCGAAGAGAAGATTGTTCATCGTGCCCTGGGAGGCAGCGCTCGCCCCGAGCGCGCCCAGAAGCACGTTGCAGACCGCCTGACTGACCTCGGTATTGCCAGCCACCACGGCGGCGCCATGTGAGGGCGAGAGGAAGGAGCCATCCGGTATCACCAGCTCCAGCGGCCGCATGCAGCCCTCATTGAGGGGCAGTTCGTCCGCCACAAGGCAGCGGAAAACATAGAGAACAGCCGAACGGCAGACGACCGGCGGGGCATTGAGGTTGCCGGGACGTTGTGGCCCGGTCCCGGTAAAGTCGATGCGGGCAGAGCGGGCCTCATGATCGACCTTGATCGTGACGCTGAGCGGCAGGCCGTCATCCATTTTCACCGTCATCTCGCCATCGCTGAGCCGGTCGATGACCCGGCGCACGCTTTCCTCGGCATTGTCCAACACATGGCCCGCATAGGAAGAGACGCCTGCCCAGCCATAGCGTTCGATCATCGCGGCCATATCGCGGGCCCCTGCGCGATTGGCGGCGATCTGCGCGCGCAGGTCGGAAATATTGTTGCCGGGATTGCGCGCGGGATAGGGCGCACTGGACAGAAGCTCCCGCAGCGCGGCCTCGCGGAACTCGCCCTCGCTCAGCACGAGGAAGTCATCGATGACGACGCCTTCCTCTTCCAGCCGCGTGGCATCCGGAGGCGTGGAGCCGGGCGTCAGTCCGCCAATATCGGCGTGATGGCCGCGATTGGCGACAAAGAAGCGGATGGAGGTGCCAGCGTCATCGAAAACCGGCGCGATCACCGTGACATCCGGCAGGTGCGTGCCGCCATTGAAGGGGTTGTTGAGTGCGATCATGTCGCCGGGCTTCAACGTGTCGCCCCGGCTCTTCAGAACGGTCCGTACGCTTTCGCCCATGGCGCCAAGATGCACCGGCATGTGCGGCGCATTCGCCAGAAGGCGGCCCTGATCGTCAAAGACGGCGCAGGAGAAATCCAGCCGTTCCTTGATGTTCACACTCGTCGCTGTGTCGCGCAGGACCGCGCCCATACGCTCTGCCACGGCCATGAACATGTTGTTGAACAGGGCGAGAAGGACAGGATCCGGCGTCGCTGTAGCGTCGATCACCTCACGCGCCTTGGCGTCCGCACGGCGCAGGACGAGTTCACCACGCGCCTCCACGCTGGCGCTCCAGCCGGCATCGATCACAGTGGTGCCGGTCTCCTCGCTTATGAGAGCGGGCCCGGCGACATGGGTGCCTGGTGCCAGCGCGCTGCGCTTGTATAGCGGCGCCTCGACTTCTCCCCCGCCGCTCCAGAAATGCACCTGTGCGGCAGGCGCGTCTTCCCCGGTTGCCGAGGCAGTGCCGACATCGACATCGGGACCGGCTCGTCTTGCTTCACAGCCGATTGTCTCCAGCACCAGCTCCCGGTCCGCCGTGGTGAAACCGAATCGTTTCTCATGGAGTGTCTCAAAGGCACGGCGCATATTTTCGCGGGCGCCGAACGGCACGTCGAGACTTGTATCTGTCCCCTGATAGCGAAGCGCCGCGCGCACAGACCAGTCCAGCTTATCCGATCCGAGACGGGCGGTCTGCTGGTTTTTGATCTCCGCGATCTGTGTGCGACCGCGTTCCATCGCCGCCTCACCCAGCGGCGCTTCGACCGAGGCCCGCACCACATCGATCTCGTCGGAGAGACCGATGCCCAGCGCGGACAGGACACCGGCCATCGGGTGGATAATCACGGTGGATATGCCCAGCTCATCGGCCACCATGCAAGCATGCTGGCCGCCGGCGCCCCCAAAGGACTGGAGTGCAAAGTCAGCCGGATCACGCCCCTTTTCCAGCGTCACCTTGCTGATCGCGCGCGCCATGTTGGCGACGGCGATCTGGAGGAAGCCGCCAGCAAGTTCATGAGCATTCCGATTGAGGCCGGTCTCCTCGCGTACCTTTCCGGCCAGCTCTAAGAACTTCGCTTCTACCGTTTCCACATCCAGTTTCTGATCCTGCTGCGGTCCGAACACGGCCGGGAAGCTGTCGGCCTGGATACGTCCAAGCAGGATATTTGCATCGGTGACGGTAAGCGGGCCGCCGCGCCGATAACCAGCCGGGCCGGGGTCGGCGCCCGCGCTTTCGGGCCCGGCCTGGAGGCGTCCCTGTTCAAAACGCAGGATGGACCCGCCGCCCGCTGCGACGGTGTGGATATCCATCATCGGCACGCGCAGGGGGGCGCCGGCGACCTCTGTCTCGGTTACTCTCTCAAAGCCGTCCTCATACACGGAAATGTCGGTCGATGTACCGCCCATGTCGAAGCCGATGATGCGGTTATGGCCAAGCTTTCCTGCCGTCTTCGCCGCCCCGACCACGCCCCCTGCGGGCCCGGACAGGACAGCGTCACGACCGCGGAAATTCTTCGCGTCGATCAGACCGCCATTTGATTGCATGAACTGGAGCGATGTGCCGCCAAGCCGGTCCGACACCTGCCGGACATAGCGGCGCAGAACGGGTGTCAGATAGGCGTCGGCGACCGAGGTGGCCGAGCGCGCGACATAGCCTGCCAGCGGATCGGCTTCATGGCTGAGGGTGACAGTCTCGAACCCCGCTTCGCGCGCAATGTCGCCGAGACGTTTTTCCAGCTCGGGGTGCTTCCAGGCATGGAGCAGCGATATGGCGCAGGTCTCAAGGCCGGACTCCCGCGCCCTTTTCATCGCCTCCCGGGCGGCGTCCTCGTCGAGCGCTTCCAGAGCATTGCCCTCAAGGTCCACGCGCGCGCCGATTTCGAGGACGTCCTCATAAAGTGGGGCGGGGCGCTTTATCTCAAGGTCGAACAGGCGCGGCCGGGACTGGCGACCGATGATCAGCAGATCACGAAAGCCGCGATTGACCACAAAAAGCGTGCGGGCGCCTTTGCCCTCGAGCAGGGCGTTCGTTGCCACTGTCGTGCCCATGCGGACTTCATCGATTTGCCGGGTGGGCAGCGCCGCGCCTTCCGGCACGCCCAGACAGCGCCGGATGCCTTCAATCGCAGCGTCTTCATAGGCGCCCGGATTCTCACTGAGGAGTTTGAGGACGCTGAGATCGCCCTGCGGCGAGCGGGCGACGAGGTCGGTAAAGGTTCCGCCCCGGTCGATCCAGAATGACCAGCCCATTATCCACCCAGCGCCAGAGTGAGAGCCCGCCAGATGCCGCGAAGCCCGATGAGGAAGGTTATGAGGATCACAAGCCCGCCCGCAATATTGGCCGTGGGGCCGTTGGCGCTCTCGCCCAGAAGAGACTTTCGGTTCATCACATAGAGCAGGAAAATCGCGATAATGGGCAGGAGAAGGCCGTTGGCCGCCTGCGCGGTAATGATCAGCGACACCGCATCGATGCCGAGCAGTGAGATGGCGGTTCCGATGGCAACGATGGAAAGTGCGATGGCGCGGAAGCGATTGGTTTGCGCCTTCTCACCGCTGGCCGGGAACATCTCGCTCAGCGCATAGGCAGTCGCCATGGGGGCGGTGATCGCTGAAGTCAGCCCGGCCGCGAAAAGGCCGATTCCGACGAGGTAACGCGCGGCGGGACCGAAGGCCGGCTCAAGCGCAATCGCCATGTCGCGCGCGTTGCTGACATCGGTGCCGGACACGAACAGACTGCCCGCCGCGGTGGACAGGATCAGGATGGAAACGAGGCCGCCAAGGCCGATCGAGAGCGCTGAATCCCGGCGCGCCTCATCGAGCTTGTCACCCTCCAGCCAGTGTTTGCGGGCAGCTGCCGCATGGAGGAACAGATTGTAGGGCACGATGGTCGTGCCGATCAGCGCGATCGCGGTCAGCTGTGCGCCGTTCGGGATGGAGGGCACCAGCCCGGACGCAAAGGTCGAGAGGTCTGGGCGTACGAGTATGGCCGAAATGATGAAGGACGCGCTCATCACCAGGACGAGCGCGATAAGTATGCGCTCCATCGGCTTGTAGTTGCCGATCAGCAGGACGCCCGCCGCGATGAGGGCCAGAAGTCCCGTGAGCCAGCGTCTCGCCCCGTCGCCGACAATGGCCTCCAGCCCCATCACGCCGCCGGCGAGATTGCCGCTCTCATAGGCGGCATTGCCGACGCCGAGCGCCAGGAGGACAAGGATCGCCGCGCCAGCCTTTCCAATCGGGCCACTGACACTCGCCATGAGGGCTTCCCCAAGACCGCGCCGCGCGCCTGCCCCAAGCCTTGCGGCCATATCCTGCAGGATGATCGTGGCGAAGGTGGCAAAGACCAGCGTCCAGACAAGCGTATGACCGAAATCTGCACCGGCCACCGTGCAGGCCGTGACCGTGCCCGGCCCGATGAAAGCCGCCGCGACGAGCACGCCTGGTCCAAAGGATGGTTTCATGTCTCGCCCTGCAGCATCACGCCGCAGAACCTGCACGCCTGGGCCGGGTTTGTCGATATGGCAGAGCCGATTGGGCGGGCCTTAGCTGCCGCCGTCCACGCGCAGGATGGTGCCGGTTGTGAAGCTCGAGGCGTCGCTGGCGAGGCAGAGCGCTGCCGTCACGATTTCTTCCGGCTTGCCCGGGCGGCCGAGCGCATTGTCGGCTGTCTCCCGCATTTTCTCGGGCCATGCCTTCGAGATATCGGTGAGGAAGGGGCCGGCGGAGATCGTGTTCACACGAACCTTGGGGCCGTATTCGCGTGCGAATGAGACCGTCATGGCATTCAGCGCCGCCTTGGCGCCGCTATAGGGCACCACTTCCGGAAGCGGCATCAGCGCGCCCGTCGAGGAAATATTGATAATGACGCCACCATCGCCGTCGGCCATGCGCTTGCCGATCTGGGAGCCGATGCGGAAGGGGCCCTTGAAGTTGAGGTTCAGAACGCTGTCGAACAGGGTTTCGGGCACCTCGTGGCTGGGTACGCGCGGGCTCATGCCGGCATTGTTGACGAGGATGTCGACCTTGCCGAACGCCTCATAGGCCTTCTCGATCATCGGATCGATCTCTTCCCACTTGCCGCAATGCGCGCTGAGGGCCAGTGCCTTGCGGCCAAGCTTGCGGACTTCTTCTGCCACCTCTTCGCAGGCGTCCAGCTTGCGGCTGACGATGATGATGTCGGCGCCCTGCTCGGCAAAGGCCTTCACCATCTCATATCCGAGTCCCCGGCTGCCGCCGGTCACCAGAACCGTCTTGCCCGAAAAGTCGAAAAGCCTGCTTGCGAGGTCTGCCATCTGTCCTGTCTCCTCTGTTTTGCGCCGCAAATTCGCAGGAAGGCAGGCAGAAGACAATCTGCCTCTCGGCTTTCCCGCGCGGCAGGCGCTCGACATTCCCTTGCCAATGCCCGTAGGGTCCCGGCAGCAGGAAAAGGAGACCGCCCCGTGCGCCAGATCGTGACCGGATTAATCGTAGCCACCTTCCTCATCTTGGCGCCTGCCGCCCATGCGCAGGGCGGAGATGTTTTCATCGATCTCGAGGTGACCGGCGAGAACAAGGTGCTGGCGACGCTTCCCGCGCCGACAGGCGATGACGGCGTCATGCTGCGGATGATCCACGCGGTCCGCCTCAAGGCGGGGCTGGGCTCGAACCCGGTCGGTCTTGACCGCGGCTGGGGCTCGAGCGGTGAAATCCTGGTCTTCCGCAAGATCGGTGACAAGGTGGTGCTGGAGGTCGAGAATCAGACCTACCGCGCCAATCCGGCAAACCCGCTTGAGGCGCGCGCGGTGGCCGAGAGTTTCGCCAACTCCTTCGTTGCCAGCGCAGAGGTAACGTCAGAGGGCAATGGCGAGATCACCTTTGACCTTACAGGTTTCCTGACCGGCGACAGCCTGAACCTCGTCCAGCACCTGAAAGATGCCGGGCAGGGAAGTTTTGCCCTCAAGGCGGACCGCTCGCTGGTCGATCCGGACAATGTCCTTGTCTTTCCCGATAATGTCGAAGTTGATGCCTTCCTGACCCTCTCCAGCAGCGATCCGGGCAGCGAAGTCGCAACCACGGCCGCTAGCGGCAATGATGTGACGCTGATCCAGCACCACTCCTTCGTGCGCCTGCCGGAAGAAGGCTATACGCCGCTAGAGGCCGATCCGCGCGCGGGCGTGATCGATCAGGTTCATTTCGACTATAGCGCGGCGCTTGATGAGCCGGTGGTGACCCGGCTCGCCCGTCGTTATCGCCTGCAGAAGAATGAAGCTGGCGAGACCATCAATCCCATCGTTTTCTATATCGACAGCGGTGCGCCCCCGCAGATCCAGAACGCGCTTCTGGATGGCGCGCGCTGGTGGGCGGACGCCTTTGCAGCGGCTGGTTATCCAGATGGCTACCGGGTGGAGATCCTGCCCGAAGACGCCCATCCGCTCGATATCCGCTACAATGTCGTCCAGTGGGTGCACCGCCAGACACGGGGCTGGTCCTATGGCGGCGGCATTTCCGATCCGCGCACAGGTGAAATGCTGAAGGGCCACGTGATCCTCGGCTCCCTGCGCGTGCGTCAGGACCGTATGATTTTCGAGGGTCTGACCGGAACGGGCGAAACCGGAACCGGATCGCAGAACGACCCTGTCGAACTCGCGCTGGCCCGTATCCGCCAGCTTTCGGCCCATGAGATCGGGCATTCGCTCGGCTTTCAGCACAATTTTGCCGCAAGCACCTACGGCAAGGGCTCTGTCATGGATTACCCGGCCCCCGATGTACGCGTGGAGGATGGCAACCTGGATTTCAGCCATGTCTACGGCGTCGGGATCGGCACTTGGGACAAGTTCGCCGCCACCTGGCTCTACGGCGATCTTACCGAGGAAGAGCGCGACCAACTTGTGCTGGACGCGCGGACAGACGGACTGATCTTTGTCGCCGACCAGGACGCGCGCGGCACCGCCACGGGCCATCCGCTGGGCAATATCTGGGACAATGGCCCGGACCCTGTCGCGGCCCTTCGCGAGACGCTCGAAATCCGCCGCATCGCGCTTGAGAATTTCGGCACCGACCGCGTCGCCGAAGGCGAGCCCATTGCCGGCCTCAATGATGTGATCGTGCCCATCTACCTCTATCATCGCTACCAGACGGCGGCGGCCGCCAAGCTGGTTGGCGGGATGAGCTTCAACTATGCACAGCGCGGTGATGGCCAGCCTGCGGCAGAGATCGTTGCGCCAGAGCGCCAGCTGGAGGCTCTGGACGCGCTTCTGGAGACGGTTGCGCCCGCGCGGCTGGACCTGTCCGACGAGACACTCAACCTGCTGACGCCCGGTATGCCCAACTACATGCTGGCAGACTGGGACAGGGAGAGGTTTGCAAGCTCGGCCAGCCCGGCTTTCGACCTTATAGCGGCGGCCGATACGGCGGCGGCGACGACGTTTGGTATCCTGCTGGAGCCCCAGCGTGTCGCCCGGCTCGTTGAGTTTCATCGCCGCGATCCGGCCAATCCGGGCGCAGGGGACGTCTTGGCGCGGGTCCAGCAGGCGGTGATGACAACGCCGAATGCAGCGCGCACCCGCCCCATCGCCGAAGCGGTGCGTGCCCGCTATGCCTTCTCGCTGATGGATCTTGCAGGCGCTGACACGACAGCGGCGGTGAAGGCGGCAGCGGCCTCGGGGCTGCGTGACATGTCCGATGCGCTGCAAGGGCAGGGCGGGGATCATGCCGTCTGGCTGAGAAGCCGGATCGAGGACTTCCTTGAGGCCCCTGCCGACGTCAATCCGCCAGCCATTGAGGCCGAAACGCTGCCGCCCGGCGGCCCCATCGGCTATGCGCCCTATGAGACCTGCTGGCACTGCGACTAGGGGTCAATCGCCCGCAGCAAAGAAAGCCTGCCAGCATCTGAGACCTGCCGCATTATAGGTCCGCATGGTCTCGACCATGTTGAGAAAACCTGCCTGGTCGGCCAGCTCCGGCGGCAGGAGCGGGTCATAGTTTATGAGGCGGATAACGGCCTGGCCGATCAGAAGCGTCTCGCGCGCTGAATCGGGGACGGGCAGGTCGCTGAGCCCGCTCAGGCTTTCTTCCATAGCCGCCGTTGCGTCCTCATAGGTGGCCGCCAGTTTCTCCGCAGACCATAGCTCTGGCCAGCCGGAGGCGGCCGGGGCCTCGATCTCATCTGCGTGGAGAAGCAGGATCTCATCGTCCGCGCCGATGGCGATCAGCTCCCGGCGGTGTTCGTCGAGCGGCAAGGCGAGGTTTGCGGGCCGGGTCCAGACGCCTTCGGGTGTGCGCCTGTAGCCAGAGAGGCCGAGGGCGCGTTCGCGGGCGCCGAGCTGTTTCCGGTCGGTGCGCCCCAGATGATGGGTCAGCGCGATCAGCCAGGCGCCTGTCCAGGGCGCGATCTTGCGCTCGACATTCTGCCAGTCCTGCAGGCGCTGAACCAGCGAGCGCGATTTCGCCCCCGGCTGATAGAGGCCGCGCGCCGGGCTTTCCAGCAGGTCTTCCTTCAATAGCCGGGTCACCGCCACGCGAAGGGTGGACGCTTCGATATCGAAAAGGCTCGCAGCCTGTATCAGCCGCGAAATCGATTCCGGTTCGCTGCGTCGGCTGCTCAGCAGGGACAGGACCAAGGCGCGTGCGGTCATGTCCTTCCGGTCGAGAGGCTGAAAATAATACGTCATTTGACAGAGTGTGCTTATAAATGTAATAAAGGGGAAAGGCCAGACATCAGGAGTCCGCTCATGCAACAGGGTATGAAGCTTTCGCAAGCGCTCTCGAAGAGCGAGCTGCGGGCATTCCAGAAGAAATCCGATATTCGCGCGCTTGGCAGCTTCCTGTTCAACTGGGGCCTCATTGCCCTTGCGTTTGCTATCGCCATCGTCTGGCCGAACCCGCTGACCATTCTGGCTGGCATCGTGATCCTCGGCGGGCGCCAGCTCGGCCTTGGCGTGATCAATCATGATTGCGCCCATCATGCCTTCTTCAAGAACCCGAAGGTCGACGAGTTCGTCGGGCACTGGTTCGCGGGCGCGCCGATGAATACCTCGCTCAAGGCCTACCGCGCCTATCACCTCAAGCATCACAAATTTGCGGGGACGCCGGATGATCCGGACATTGTTTTCGTGAAAAACTACCCCGTCTCCCGGTCCAGCCTGAAGCGTAAATTCATGCGCGACTTTACCGGCCAGACCGGTTTTCGCGATACGATGAGAGACCTGCGCAAGTTCAAGCTGTCACGTAATTATCCGTGGGTTCTCTTCCATGTCGTCCTGCTCGCCGCGGTGACCCTTGCAGGCGCGCCATGGGCTTACCTCATGTGGTGGGCGGCCCGTCTTTTCGTCTATCCGGCCATCGTACGCCTGCGCCAGATCGGCGAGCACGGCACGGCGCTCGACCGCGCCAGCCTGGATGCGCGGCTGAATACCGGCACCACCGTCGCGCCCTTCTGGCAGCGGGTCATCGTTGCGCCGAATGATGTGAACTATCACCTGGAGCATCACCTCCTCGCCAGCGTGCCGCCCTACCGGCTCGGCCGCCTGCACCGCCTTCTGGCAGAGCGTGGCTATTATGACGGGTATGCGTGTATCTCGAAGGACTATTTCGATGTCATCCGCCGGGCCGTGAGGCCGGATGAGCCGCGTATGGTGGCGGCTGAATAGGCCACAATGCGAAGCCTCTGCGCAAAGCGCGCAGGCACCAGCTGAGACAATTCAATTCCGCGAAAGCCGGCCTGCCTCCCGCAGGGCCGGCTTTTTCTTTGCCCGGTGCACTAGGTCAGACCGATGATCCGTCTCCCAAGGCATCGTGTAGAAAGTCTTGTGCAAAAAATCAGAACATGTTCTAAAAAAGAAAATAATAATTGGAGGGCACAATGTCAGATCTATCAGTCGTCAGAAAATCCATTCTGCCGGAGGCGGGGGATTCCTGGGCGTCCATAGCCGGGCGGGAATTGCCCGGCCTGAGCGAGCAGGAAGCTGTATCCAGCCTCCAGAGCTGGAATCTCCATGTCTACATGCGCGCGCCCGCACCGGAAGGCAGCCCGCGCGCCGGCAACCCTATCCTGCCGAGCGATGTCATATTTGTTGAGCCGCCGCTCGCTGCCTCATGAACGCTGCCGTGATCAAGCACATCCAGATTGCTGCGGCGCATGACGGCATCGCAGAGCTGATCGTGACGCTGGAATTTGCAAATGGCGGCCAGTCGCTCGTCACCTTGGACGAATATGCGACCCGCACCCTCCTGCAATCGGCCGGCACGGACGATCCGGAAGACCTCACGGGCAAGGGCTGGGAACTCGTGCGCGACGCGCTCGCCGCCTCTTCTGCCCGCTACCAGAACGAAGACAATTCAGACCAAAGGGACACCTCCCATGTATGATCTCATTATTCGCAATGGAACCGTCGTCGACGGCTCGGGCCTGCCCGGCTATCAGGCCGATGTCGCCGTGACCGGCAACCGTATCGCCAAAATTGGCCGCATTACTGAAGAGGCTGGCAAGGAAGTTGACGCGACCGGCAAAGTCGTTGCGCCCGGCTTCATTGACCCGCACACCCATTTCGACGCGCAGCTCCTCTGGGACGGCGCGGCCAAGCCAGCCCTGTCGCATGGTGTGACCACAATCGTTCCGGGCAATTGCTCGCTCTCGCTGGCCCCGCTCAAGGCAGATCACCGCATGCGTCTGGTCGGCATGTTCAACCAGATTGAGGAGATGCCGTACAAGGCTTTCCGTGAAGGTGTGGTGTGGGACTGGGAGACGTTCTCCGAATACATCACACGCATCCGCAAGGGGCTGGCGATTAACGTCGCCCCGCTCGTCGGCCACAGCGTTATCCGTCTCTGGGTCATGAATGATGCCGCCACCGAGCGCACCGCGACCGATGAGGAAATCGCCGAGATGCAGGACGTGCTGCGCGAATGCCTCGATGCGGGCGCCGCGGGCCTTTCGACCAGCTATGTCGACATGGACGAGAAGCTCCAGCCCGTACCGAGCCGTTACGCAGAGGCCCGCGAGGTCGAGGCGCTGGCTGAAGTCCTCGGTGAGTATGGCCGCATGCTGCAGATCGTGCCGGAATTCTACGATCCGGACCTGACGATTGCGCGGCTCGACCAGCTGGCCGAGCTGTCGATCAAATACCAGATTCCGACGACCTTCTCGCCGCTCTTCGTCAATTCCGACAATGTCGCTTCCGTCGACAAGGTGATGGAGCGTGTCGATGAACAGTTCGCGCGCGGAGCCCGCGTATGGCCGCAGGTCCAGACCCGCCCGATCGACATTTCCTTCAGCTTCGCCGTGCCGAGCCTTCTCTTCATCCGCTTCCGCAACTGGTACAACATCATGCGGTTCGGGACCCATGAGGAGATCCGCGCGCACTTTGCCGACCCTGAAAACCGCAAGGCGCGCGCCGCTGAAGTGGCGGAGCTGAAGGATCTCTGGGCGGGTCTGGTGCTCCGGCAGGTCAAGACAGACGCCAATCAGAAATATGTCGGCAAGACGCTGGGTGAGATTGCGAGGGACCGCGGTGTGACCCCGGTTGAAGCCATGATCGACATTTCGGTGGAAGAAGACCTGGACGCGCATTTCCTGGCCGCCAGCATGGGGCATAATGATGATGGCCGGGTCGCCCGTCTGCTCAACCATCCGCGCGTCCATATTGGTGCCAGCGATGGCGGCGCGCATATCCTCTCCTTCTCGACCTATGGGGATACCGGCTATCTGCTCGCCCGCTTTGTGCGCGACCTGAAGACGGTCCGCATGGAGGATGCGATCAAGAAGGTGACGTCGGACACCGCCTCTATCTGGGGTATTCCGGAGCGCGGCCTGCTGCAGAAAGGCTATATCGCCGACATCACTGTCTTCGATCCGGAAAAGATCGACCGGGGCGTGGAGAAATTCGTTCAGGACGTGCCGGGCGATGGCAGCCGCTATGTGCGCGACTCCCATGGCGTCGATACCGTCATTGTTGGCGGCGGGATCGCCTGGTCCGCCAGGGATGGCTATCAGGATGCGCGCGGTGAAATCCTGCCCGGTGCAAGGGAGAGCCAGCCTGAACTGGTGGCAGCCGAATGAGCTGGGAGGGGGTGACGCAGCGGCGCGTCGCGACCAATGGGATCGAACTGAACATAGCAGAGGCAGGCGAGGGACCGCTTGTCCTGCTCCTGCATGGCTTTCCGGAGTCCTGGTACTCCTGGCGCCACCAGTTCGACCCGGTCGCGAAGGCGGGGTATCATGTGGTCGCGCCGGATATGCGGGGCTATGGCAAGAGCGACAAGCCGCATGAGATCGAGGCCTATAATCAGGTCGAGGTCCGCAAGGACATTATCGGTCTCATTGGCGCGCTTGGCTATGACAAGGCGATTGTCATAGGCCATGACTGGGGCGCACCGACGGCATGGGCCTGCGCGCTGCACCACGCGGACAAGGTCCGCGCCGTGGGGGCGCTTTCGGTCCCGTTTATGCCGCGCTCACCCGTCCAGCCGATGCCGGCCATGCGGGAGATGTTCAAGGGGCAGTTCTTCTACCAGCTTTACTTCTTCGAACCGGGCGTCGCCGAAGCCGAATTCGAGGCCGACATCCGTACCGCGCTCAAGAAATTCCTGGTCATGGCGGGGGGTGAAACAGACCTCACCACGCTGCCTGCCAAGGGGCCGGAGGATGACATGTTCACCGGCCTGCCCAACCCCAAGACATTGCCAGCCTGGCTGAGCGAGGAAGACCTTGATTTCTATACGGGGGAGTTCGAGCGCATCGGGGATGCGCGGCCCGCTCAATTATTACCGCAATCACGACCTTGCCTGGAAGCTGACCGAAGGCGCGCCAGACCATATCGACCAGCCGGCCTTCTTTATCGGCGGTCTCAAGGATGGCGTGATCATGATGGCTGCCGAGGCCTATCAGGCCATGCCGACCTATGTGCGGGACCTTCGGATCAATGAGCTGATCCCGGGCATCGGTCACTGGACCCAGCAGGAAGCGCCAGACCGGGTGAACGAGATCATTCTCGATTTCCTGAAGGAGGTGGACGGATGAGGGAAAGCGTACTTGTCATAGGCGCGGGCATTGGCGGCCTGTGCACGGCGCTATCGCTGGCACCGACCGGCCGTCAGATAACCATCCTTGAACGCGATGGCCCGCCGCCAGCCGAGGATGCAGATGTCGTCTTCCTTGACTGGCATCGCCGCGGAGCAGGCCATGTGCGCCAGAGCCATGCTTTTCTTGCGCGCCTGCGCGGCATCATCAAAAAGCATCACCCCGCTTTGCTCGAGGAATTAAAAGAGCTCGGTGCCCGAGAGCTGACCTTCGAGATGATGCTCTCAGACATTCAGCGCGATCGCTATGAGCCCCAGCCCGAGGATGAGGAACTGACCATCATCACGAGCCGGAGGACGACGCTGGAGCTGGCCCTTCGCAACTATGTCGAGAGGCTCGAAAACGTGACCATCCGGCCGGGCTTTTTCGTGCGTAAACTGCTCACGGAGCCTGATGAAGATGGTGTCGTGGCGGTGCAGGGCGTTGCTGGTGAGCAGGATGAGAGGCCACTGGAATTGAGGGCCGATCTGGTCGTCGATGCCAGCGGCAAGTCCGGCTTTCTCATTCAGCAGCTCATGGAAGAGGGCGCAGGGATCACCGAAGAGAGCGAGACCGCCGGTATCCTCTACTTCACCCGGCATTACAGGCTGCTGCCGGGCCAGGAAGAGCCGGATCGTACCAAAAGCCCGCCCGCGAGCGGGGATCTTGGCTATATCAAATTCGGTGTTTTTCCGGGCGACAATGGCTGTTTCTCCGTCACTATCTCGGTCCCGGAAGTGGAGCTGGAACTGCGCAAGGCGATCATGAATCCCGACGTGTTTCATGCGATCACGCTACAGCTGCCGGGTATACAGCCTTGGACCAATGCAGAGCGCTCAGAGCCCCGCGGCAAGGTGCACGGCATGGGCGACCTGCATAGCCGCTGGCGCGACATGGTCATCGAAGACAGGCCCGCAACCCGCAACTACTTCCCATTGGGCGACACGCTGGTGCGCACAAACCCGCTCTATGGACGCGGCTGCTCCTTCGCGGCTGTCAGCGCTGAAATGCTACGTGAAACGCTTGAGGAGACGACTGACCCGCTTGAGCGCCAGCGCGCCTATCATGCCCGGCTGCGCAAGGAGCTGCGGCCATATTATATCAACCAGCGCACTCAGGACCGCTCAGCCATCAGGCAGGCCGAGGCGGCGCTGACACCAGGCTATCGCAAAAGCTGGCGTGGCAGGGTGATTGAGAGCTTCTTTGACGACGGCGTGCGGATCGCGGTTCGTTCAGACATTGGTCTTCTGCGACAGGCCATGCGCGGGTTTCACATGCTTGAACATCCCAACAAATGGCTCGGCAAGCCGGGGAATTTCGCGCGTGTGCTTTACTATTGGTCGCGCGGCAAGAAACGCAATGCGCGCGCCTATCCGCCCAGCCCCGGGCCGGCCCGTGAAGAGCTGATGACCGCGCTTGCTATCGACCATCGCGCCGATCTACGTCTTCCCGGTGGAGAGGATAAGCTGGCGGCGTGACTGGCCGCCCGGCAGAGGGGCAGGGCATCGTGGAGGATCTCGGTAAACGCGAGCAGGCAAAGGCCCGCAGGCGGACCCGTATCGTACGGGCGGCGCGCGACCTGATCCGGGAGACGGGCGATACCGATCTTTCCATGCGGATGCTGGCCCAGCGCGCCGAAGTCAGCCTGTCCACGCCCTATAATCTCTTTGGCTCCAAGCGGGCGGTGGTGCTGGCCGTGCTTGAGGATGAGCGCGATTTCGCAGAGCGTTTTGCCAAGCTGGATCGCGGCAACAGCATTGAGCGGATCTTCGGGGCGCATGAGCTCGCTTTCAGCTATTATACGGGCGATCCGGAGTTCTACCGGACGCTCTGGCGCGCGCTGCTCAGCACGACGGGCCAGGACGATATGGGGCTCGCAACGCCTGAACGGCTGGCGCAGACGCGGGCGATCTGGCGGGCGCTGGTGGATAGGGCGGTGAAGGATGGCTATCTCACGGGCGATCTGCCCGTAGATATTACGCTGCAGACCATGGCGCATCTGACAGGCGGCGCGCTGCTCTCCTGGGCTGTGGGGAGCCTTGCAACCGCGGCGCTGACGCCAACGGTGGGGATTGGCTGGGCGCTTTGCCTGCGGGGGGCGGCGACGGCGAAGGGCGAAGACCTGCTGGACAGACGGATTTCGTCCTACCGCAAGGATCTGGAAGATGCCGGACCGAGATTTGCCGAGCGGTCCCCCGAAACGCTCTAGAATCGACGAAATTCACGGTGCACCCATGGTGTATGGGCGGTGCATGGACGGTGTTTCAAACGCCCAGAAAAAAAGGCCCGGACCGCCTCTCTGGCAATCCGGGCCTTTGGCTAGTCTG